>NZ_CP085324.1:1869382-2204074 GCF_020614395.1 Salarchaeum japonicum
GGTCGCGGGGTATCGGGACGGCGGGGAAGGCGGCGGGGCGGCGCGCGAGCACGACGGCGATGGCGGCCGCGAGCGCGAGCGGGAGCACGAGGTCGTAGACGACGGCCAGGCCGACGAGCGGGACGGAGAGCCCGGAGACGGGGGCGACGGGGAGCAGGCCGACGAGAGCGAGCGGGAGGACGACTCCGGCGGCGTAGACGCCCGTGACGAGCGTCGAGAGCGTGCTCGCGTAGTCGGTGACGCGGGCGGCGACGGCGTCGAGAGAGACGGCGAGCGCGCGGTCGAGGAGGCGGGCGCGTTCGGCGTCGGGGGCGTTGGTGGCGGCTTCGACGAGCGCGACGGCGCGCGCGAGTTCGGGGTCGTGGTCGCGCCACGCGCGCCGGAAGCGCGTCCACGCGGTGGTCGGCGCGCCGAGCGCGTACCGGACGTGGCCGGCGAGTCGGGCGGCGAGCGCGCCGGGTGCGTCGGCGGCGAACGCGGCGGTGTGTTCGGGCGTGGGTTCGAGCGCTCCCGCGAGGACGGCGCGGCAGACGAGGTCGGGGCCGTCGCCGAGCGCGCGCGACCGCCGGGCGTCCGCGGCGAGCGCGGGGAGCGCGAGGATGCCCGCGGCGGCGAGCGACCCGCACGCGAGCACGGCGAGACCGAGCATGAGGGACGCGACGGTGGCGAGGACGAGCGCCGGGCCGGCGGCGAGCACCGGGAGCGCGAGGGCGGCGGTTCGGACGGTTTCGGCGTCCTCGGGCCGGTCGAGGAGCGCGAGCGCGCGGTCGAGGTCGGGGTCGCCGCCCGCGGACACGGGCGCGACGCGAGCGAGGCGGTCGAGGAGCGTCATCGGAAGCGCGCGGTTCGGGCATCAATATCGGCGCGCACGTCCGCGTACGTCTCGTCGTGGGCGGCGAGCGACGCGACGAGCGACGACTCGCCGCGGTCGGTGCGGCCCGTGGAGACGAGACCGTCCGGCGTGCGCTCGAACAGCGCGTGAAATCCGTCGTCGAACTCCTCGACGGCGACGATCTGTTTGCCGGCGGCGGTGTCGGCGAGGGTGACGACGAGGTCGGTCGCGGCGAACGAGTTCAGGGGAACGCCGAGGTCGGAGACGACGCGCTCGCGAACCGAATCGCCGCCGTCGCCGTGGATGGTTCCGAGAACGGCGCTCGCGCCCGCGCCGGTTCGCATCGCCTCGTACAGCACGCCAGCCTCCGCGCCACGAACCTCGCCGACGGCGAGCGCGCCCTCCCCGAGCCGGAGCGCGGTTCGGAGGGCGTCCGCGGTCGAGACGGCCGCGCCGTCGCCGTCGGCGGTCGCGCGGAGCGCCTGCACGTCCCGGCCCGCCGACTGGAGGCCGGGAACCGGGAGTTCTGGCGCGTCCTCGATGACGACCGTGCGAGCGTCGGCGGGGAGTTCCCAGAGGAGCGCGCCGAGGAACGTCGTCTTTCCGGCGGCGCGAGCGCCCGCGACGAGCACGGCCGCGCCGCGTTCGACCGCGACTGAGAGGACCGCCGCGGCGTCCGGCGTGAGCGTCCCCGTCTCG
The DNA here is from genome assembly GCF_020614395.1 of Salarchaeum japonicum. Taxonomy (NCBI): domain Archaea; kingdom Methanobacteriati; phylum Methanobacteriota; class Halobacteria; order Halobacteriales; family Halobacteriaceae; genus Salarchaeum; species Salarchaeum japonicum. The sequence goes on from NZ_CP085324.1 coordinate 1,870,914, forward strand.
ACCAGTCGCGGGAGCGTGAACCGGCGGTCGCCGTGCGCGCGGAAGGCGAACCCGACGCCGTCCGCGACCGGTTCGGACACGGCGGCGACCCGCACGCGGTCGGCCGCGCCCACGTCGGAGAGCACGGCGTCCAACGTGGGGTTCGCGGGCGAGAACGGCCGGCCGCTCGCGGCGCGGACGCGGGACGCGAGGGCGTCCACTCCGCGCGAGGTGAGACGGACGTTCGTCGGGAGAAGGTCGCCGTCGAGGACGACGCGGAGGCGGGTGGCGGCGGCGGGCGCGGACGCGTACACGTCGGTGACGCGGTCGTCCGCGAACAGGTCGTCGAGCACGCCGTAGCCCCGCGTGTGCTTCTCCAGGACGGCGGCGACGTGCCGGGCGGGTTCGGCGGCGGGGCCGGTCGCGCGGTCGGCGGCCCGGGTGGCGGCGCGGTCGCCCGTCACGACGCCGTCCGCGAGAAGTTCGTGCGCCCGGTCGAGCGCACGGTAGGCGTCCTCGCCGAACCCGGACTCGGGCGGTTCGACGTGGTAGGTTCGGCCGTCCGGGGTGTCGTATCTGCGGGCGGTCGCGCCGCCGGGGAGGTCACGGGAATCGACGAGCGCGGCGTCGGCGGGCGGGTCGGGGTCGATGCGGGCGTGGGCGATGCGGGGGCCGACGAACGCGCGAACGGCGTCGTATCCGTCTACGCCGTCGGCGGCGACGGCGAGTCCGGTTTCGGCGGCGGTGTCGGCGACGGGGCCGGCGCGGCCGGTGGCTTCGCGGGCGGCGGCGAGCGGGTCGGTGCCGGCGAGCGCGGCGAGGCGGGCGTCCCGGTCGCGGACGCGGGGGACGAACCGGCCGGCGGCGACGAGGAGGGCGGCGGTGGCGTCGTCGTATCGGCGGTCGCGACCGACGCCGCGGACGACCACGGCGTCGGCGTCCCGGTCGCAGAGCGCTCGAACCGCGGTCTCGCGGCACGCCGGAGCGGTGGCGAGGTCGCCGTCGCAGTCCGTCGCGTCGAGGACGAGCGTGTCGCGTTCGAAGGCGGGCCGGCAGCGACACCCGTCGTCGGTGTCGCCGCCGAGGAGCGCGCGGAGTCGTCGCATACCCCCGAGTCGTCCCGTTTCCCTACTTGAACGTTCGTCGCGCGGAGGCGGGGGCCGGCCGGGCACGCGACGAGCGCGAGGACGAGCGTCGTCCGCCCGCTCGCGGCCAGTCGGCGCGCGAACGCCGGCGGAACCGGAAGCCGGCAGACCCGGCGGTCGATGCCGTCGGTGTGAGCGCGAACCGCGCGATCGAGCGAGACGCTGGTTCCGGCGGGGAGCGAGAGCGCGAGAGTTCGGGTTGCTGCCGCCCCGGGCGGTGCGGCGTTCGAGGTGGCGACGAGGGCGTTCGCGGCGTCGCAGACGCGGTCGGCGGCGGCCGTCGCGGCGGCGAGCGCGCGGTCGGCGCGGGCGTCCTCGACGGCGGGGAGCGCGGCGGCGACCAGCGCGGCCGCGACGGTCATCGCGACGAGCGCGCGAACCGCGCTCACAGGAACCCGCGAACGCGCTCGCGGAGCGACGGCGGCTCTCCCGAGTCGTCCTCGCGCGGTTCGATGTCGGGCACGGGATGCGGGAAGTCGGCCGCCCGAGCGGGTCGCGCGTCGTCGCCCGCGGGTGCGTTCGAGAACGAGGCGTCGGTGTCCGGCGGCGTTCGGTCGCGCTCGCTGACGCGCCCGCGGACGGCCTGGAGGTCGGCGTCGAGGTCGGCGAGCGCGGACTCGACGCGGTCGAGGCGGGCCTCGATGGCGTCGAGTCGCTCGGGGGTCGCGGTGTCGAGGGCGGGGAGTTCGTCGGCGTCGGTGAGCGCGCGTTCGACCGCGCGAACGCGGTCGGCGAGCGAGGTCGTATCCGGCATACACAGGGGTGGCCGCGGCATCCGATTTCAACCCTCGGCGCAACCTTGAAGGCGTCTGACAGAGAGCATCCGTGCATGAAGGCCGCCCTCGTCGGCGTCGGCCAAGCCGGCGGTAAACTCACCCAAGCCCTCGTCCGAAACGACCGCGAGAACGGCTACGGAGCCGTGCAGGGAGCGCTCGCCGTCAACACCGCACGCCAGGACCTCACCCCGCTCGACATCCCCACCCTCCTCATCGGTCAGGACGTCGTCAGCGGCGACGGCGTCGGCGGCGAGAACGAACTCGGCGCGGAACTCATGCAGGAGGACACGCCCGAAGTCGTCAACGCCCTCGACGGCACCATCACCAGCCGCACCGAAGCCGTGTTCGTCGTCGCCGGCCTCGGCGGCGGCACCGGCAGCGGTGGCGCGCCCGTCCTCGTCCGCGAACTCAAACGCGTCTACGACATCCCCGTCTACTGCCTCGGCGTCCTCCCCGGCCGTAACGAAGGCGCGCTCTACCAGGCGAACGCCGGCCGCAGCCTCAAAACCGTCGTCCGGGAAGCCGACAACACCCTCCTCGTCGACAACGACGCCTGGCACGCGAGCGGCGAATCCGTCACCGACGCCTACGCCGCCATCAACCAGACCGTCGCCCACCGAATCGGCCTCCTGCTCGCCGCCGGCGAAGCCACGAACGGCGTCGCCGAATCCGTCGTCGACTCCTCCGAAATCATCAACACCCTCCGAAACGGCAGCATGGCCGCCATCGGCTACGCCAGCGCCGACGCCAGCCCCGACCCCGAGGAGAACATCAACGTCGTCACCAGCACCGCGCGAAAATCCCTCCTCACCGGCATGAGCGTCCCCGAAACCACCGAATCCGACGCCGCGCTCGTCGTCGTCGCCGGCCACCCCGACCGCATCCCCCGCAAAGGCGTCGAACGCGCCCGCCGCTGGATAGAAGACGAAACCGGCAGCACCCAGGTTCGCGGCGGCGACTACCCCCTCGACAGCGACCAACTCGCCGTCCTCGTCCTCCTCTCCGGCATCACCCGCTCCGACCGCATCGAATCCTTCCTCGACCGCGCCCGCGAAGCCGCCAAAACCGACCCCGAACCCGATCCCACGGAAGCCTTCCAGAACGACGAACTCGACGGGCTTTTCTAACGGACCTTTTTCTTCGTCGGGTTCGCCGGAGGCGAACCGCTCCTCGAAAAATCTCCACCAAAAAGGCCGAGCGCGCCGCGGGCGCGCTCGGTAGGGCGTCGGAGCGACTTCCGCACCGCGACCGCACCGCGACCGCACCGCGGCCGCGCCGCAGCCGCTACAGTAGTGTTTTGCCGTCGAAGTCGGTGGTGTCGTAGTCGATGTCGAGGAGGTCGAGCATCGTGGGGGTGAGGTCGTAGAGGCTGGCGGCGTCGGTGCGGAGGCCGGGTTCGTCGGTGACGAGGAGGGCGTCGTCGAACGTGTGCATGCCGGTGCGGTGGCCGGTCTCGAACACGTCGTGGCCGTCCCGGAAGCCGGCTTTGAGGTCGAAGCCGTCGGTGGGGATGGCGACGAGGTCGGGCGCGATGTCGTCGTGCGGACCGTCGAAGGCGGCCTCCTTCTCCACGACGCGCTCGACCACCGGGGTGCCGTCGGGGCCGGTGAGGTCGCGGAGTTCGTCCGCGAGTTCGTCCCGAACGGCGTGGTAGTCGTCTTCGCGGACGCTCCCGCGGGGTTCGCGGCCGTCGAGGTTCAGGTAGAACCGGCCGGGGCTGAGCGAGTACGCGCGGGTGTCGTCGCTGATGTCCGCGAGCGTCTCCGGGTCGCCGTCGAAGTCGAGCCAGCCCTCGCGTTCGAGCCACGCGTTCGCGTACACCTCGTGGTCGAGGCTCGTGAACCCGTGGTCGGACGCGACGACGAGCGCCACGTCGTCCGGGAGGCTGTCGTGGAGCGCGCCGACGTACCGGTCGAGTTTCTCGTAGAACGCCAGGAACTCCTCGCGGTAGTCGCCGTCGGCGAGGTAGTCCCGGTAGAGGAAGTGGTTCACGTGGTCGGTCGCGGTGAACGCGCCGCAGAAGAAGTCCCAGTCGTTCGCGTCGACGAAGTGGTCGAACGCCTCGTAGCGCGCGTCGAGGGTGTCGTGGGCGTTCGCGAGGAAGTCGGACTTGTCGTCGCGGTGGCCGAGTTTCGCGTTCGTCTGGAGGCGATACCCGATGCCGTCGAGGTACTCCGCGACGGCGGGCGGGTGCGCGGCCTGTTCGACGCTCGGGGAGAGGAACCCCGACACCATCCGCTGGGCGTCCTGCTGGGGCGGCGCGGTGACCGGGACGTTCAGGACGGTGGCGTTCCGGTCGGCGGCCGTGACGTAATCCCAGACGCGGTCTGTCTGCACGTCGCCGCCCATCGGCACGTACGTCTCGTACGTCCCGGTTTCGCGGTCTTGAATCCCGTACACGCCCGTGCGCCCGGGGTTCTTCCCGGCGGTGAGCGCGGGCCAGCACGCGAGTTCGTCCGGCGGCGCGATGGAGTCGATAGTGCCGGTGCTACCGGCGTCAGCGAGAGCGGTGAGGTTCGAGAAGACGTCCGGGTGCTGGGCGACGAGGCTCGCCGGCACTCCGTCGAGACCCAGGAACGCGACCCGTGGCGCGCCGCCGCCGAGGCGGTCGAGCAATCCCATACGCCGCCTTCACGCGGCACCGTCAAGAAACTTCTCAGGCCGTCCTACTCGTCCGCGTCGTCCGCGTCCGCTCCGTCCTCGTCCTCGTAGTTGGTCGGAACGACCGTGACGTGCCGGATGCCGACGGACTGTTTCGCTGCCATGGGCGAATGAAGGAGCGACACACACCTAAAATTACCCATGGGCATAACGCATCGGCTGGGGGCGTGCGAATGCGCGAGAAGAATACGAGGGCGGCGTTACGCGAAGTTCTCCTGGTAGAGGTCTTGGGCGTGCTCGATGGCGTCCTTCGCGGCCTGCTTGTCCTGCCAGCCCAGCACTTCGACTTCCTTGCCCGCTTCGAGGTTCTTGTACGTCTCGAAGAACTCCTCGATCTCCTCTTTCTTCTGGTCGGTGACGTCCTCGATGTCCTCGATGTGGTCGTACCGGGGGTCTTCGACGGGCACCGCGATGACCTTGTCGTCCTTCTCGCCGTCGTCGTCCATCTCCATCAGGCCGACGGGACGGGCTTCGATGACGCAGCCGGGGAACGTCTGGTCTTTCACGAGCACGAGCACGTCGAACGGGTCCTCGTCGTCGTAGTAGGACTGCGGGATGAATCCGTAGTCGGAGGGGTAGTGGACGTTCGAGTGGAGGACGCGGTCGAGCATCACGCCGGGGATGTCCTTGTCGTACTCGTACTTGTTCCGCTCGCCCTTCAGGCACTCCACGACGGCGTAGATGACGTCGGGCGCGTCGGGGCCGGTTTCGAGGTCTTCCCAGAGGTTCGTCATGTGGATTCGACTGCGTTGACGGGCCTAAAGGGCCTTTCGCATCGCTTCCGGCTGTCGAAACTCTCGACGGCGTGAGAAGCGTTTAAATAGAGGGATGACATGTAATCCGGTATGTCAGAGGCACAACGCGCGGTGCGTCAGGACGCCCGCGATCTGACTGCGTTCCAGAAGAACATCCTCGTCGTACTCGCGGAGGAGGCCCGCTACGGTCTCGCCATCAAACGCGAACTCGAAGACTACTACGGCGAAGAAGTGAACCACGGCCGTCTCTACCCCAACCTCGACGACCTCGTCAACAAGGGATTCGTGGAGAAGTCCGAACTCGACAAGCGCACGAACGAGTACGCGCTCACCGACGACGGCTTCGCGGCCGTCCTCGACGACATCGAGTGGACGCTCAGCAAGTTCGTCACCGACGACGACCGCGCCGAGACCGTCCGCGACCTCGTCGGGAACTAACTCGGGTACTGTTCTCCCGCTATTTCGAACACCGCGCGTAGCGACCGCTCCAGCGCCGCTTCCTGTTCGTCGGTCGGCCAGACGTTCCGCGGGTAGTACTCCTCGCGGAACTCCCGGAGTTCCGCGCGGGTCGCGGTCTCCATCCGCCGCGAGTAGTGGTTGCCCATGAAGTCCGCGAACGCCCGCGCGTTCGCCGCTTCGGCATCCCCGTGCGCCTCGCGCACCCGTTCGACGAGCGCGCGGTTGTGCTCCTCCACGGACTCCCACTCCTCGGCCTCGCCGCCCCGAGTGAGCGAGCGTTCGGCGGCGCGGTCGGTGTCCTCGATGCGCTCCACGCGAACCGTCCCGTCCGCCAGCCACTCCGCGGGATAGCAGACGAGCGTGTCGCCGTCGTCGTCCTCGCGGACGCGCGCCTCGTAGTCGTGTTCGGCGAGCAGGGCGTCGCGGCGCTCGCGGTACGCCGCCGCTTCCTCCTCGTCGCCGACGCGGCGCGCGAGCCGCGTCAGGCGTTCGGCCTCGTCCACGGCGTCCTCCGGAAGCTCAGTCATTGTCGAGCGCCTCGTTCGCCAGGTCGTCCGCGCGGTCGTTCACCTCGCGGGGGACGTGCGTGAGCGACCAGTCGTCGAACCGTTCGAGGAGTTCGCGCACCCGGACGCGTTTTTCCTTCAGCGTCGGGTCGTTCGTGTTCCACGCGCCCGTCACCTGCTTCACGACGAGCTGGGAGTCCCCGCGGATTTCGACCTCGTCGAACCCGTAGCGGTCGGCGGCTTCGAGGCCCGCGACGAGCGCGTCGTACTCGGCCTGATTGTTCGTCGCGCGGCCGATGCGGTCGCCGCCCTCCGCGACGATGCCGTCGCCGGAGACGAGCACCCAGCCGACCGCGGCGGGCCCCGGGTTGCCGCGGCTCGCGCCGTCGAAGTAGACGTGCACGCGGCCCGCGTGGTCTTCGATGACGGCCGTGATGTCCGTGGGGCTCGCTCCCTGCACGACGACCGTCTCGTCGTACGCGACCGCGGTCGCGTCCCCCAGGCTCGCGCGCCAGCGCTCGTGTTCGGTGTTCCCGTCCTCGACGGACGCGCCGGCCGCCTGGAGGCGCTCGCGGGCGTCGTCGGGGTCGCAGTCGATAACCGGCATTCGCCCGGTACGTGGTGGCTGGGGCGTAAACGCGTTGCGTGTTCCCCCGGGTTCGGGGATTCCGCGTGTAACGCGGCCGATGAATTTATGTGAAACACTACCACACAATTTAAGTACGATGTCACGGTCCACTCGCGAGCGGGAGCGCACCGACACCACCGAGACCGACAGCGGCGTGCGGACGTGCCCCGAGTGCGAGTCGGACTCGCTCGTCCTGAACGCCGACCGCGCCGAGCTCACCTGCGAGGACTGCGGCCTCGTCGTAGAAGACGAACAGATAGACCGGGGGCCGGAGTGGCGTGCGTTCAACCACTCGGAGCGCCAGGAGAAGTCCCGCGTCGGCGCGCCAACCACCCAGACGATGCACGACAAGGGCCTCACCACCCAGATCGACTGGAAGGACAAGGACGCCTACGGCCGGTCGCTCTCCTCCGAGAAGCGAAGCCAAATGCATCGGTTGCGGAAGTGGCAGGAGCGGATTCGGACGAAGGACGCCGGCGAGCGCAACCTCCAGTTCGCCCTCTCCGAAATCGACCGCATGGCCTCCGCCCTCGGTGTGCCGCGCTCGGTGCGCGAGGTCGCCTCCGTCATCTATCAGCGCGCGCTGAAGGAAGACCTCATCCGCGGCCGCAGCATCGAGGGCGTGGCGACGGCGTGTCTGTACGCCGCCTGCCGGAAGGAGGGGATTCCGCGGAGCCTGGAGGAGATTTCCGAGGTATCGAGGGTGGAACGGAAGGAAATCGGCCGCACGTACCGGTACGTCTCTCAGGAGTTGGGGTTGGAGATGAAGCCCGTCGACCCGAAGAAGTACGTGCCGCGGTTCTCCTCGGAACTCCAGTTGTCGGAGGAGGCGCAGTCGAAGGCGAACGAAATCATCGAGACGACGGCCGAGCAGGGCTTGCTGTCGGGGAAGTCACCGACGGGGTTCGCGGCGGCCGCGATTTACGCCGCGAGCCTGCTCTGCAACGAGAAGAAGACCCAGCGCGAGGTCGCCGAGGTGGCGCAAGTCACCGAAGTCACCATCCGGAACCGCTATCAGGAACAGATAGAGGCGATGGGGATTCACGGCTAGACGGGTGTGTTAAGCGTACCGAAGGGGTTTTTGCCGCGTGATAGAAACGACGGGGCATGAGTAACGCGTGGCGAAACTGGGACCACGTCCTGAAGGTCGACCCGGACAAGTCGCTCGTCGAGGGGGAGACGTTCGAGGACGTGTGTCGAACCGGAACCGACGCCATCGAGGTCGGTGGAACGCTGGACGTGACGTCGGAGAAGATGGAGCGCGTCATCGACGCGTGCCGGAAGCACGACGTGCCGCTCTACCAGGAGCCGTCGAACCCGGCGGTCGTGGTGGACGACGAGGCCCTGGACGGGTATCTCGTTCCCATCGTGTTGAACGCTGGCGGCGTCTCCTGGATTACGGGCGCGCACAAGGAGTGGGTGCGCATCGACGACGTGAACTGGGAGAAGACGACGACGGAGGCGTACATCGTCCTGAACGAGGAGTCGAGCGTCGCGGAGTTGACGGAGGCGAACTGCGACCAGACGCCGGAGGACGTGGCGGCGTACGCCACCGTCGCGGAACGCATGCTCGGCCAGGACATCGTGTACGTCGAGTACTCGGGCACCTACGGCGACCCCGAGGTCGTGGCGGCCGCGCACGACGCGCTCGACGAGGCGACGCTGTTCTACGGCGGCGGTATCGGCGACTACGACGCCGCGTACGAGATGGGCGAGCGCTCCGACGTAATCGTGGTCGGCGACCTCCTGCACGACGAGGGCTGTGACGCCGTCCGCGAGACCGTCGAAGGCGTGAAGGACGCGCACGGGAAGACCATCGACGCCTGACCAGCCACGCTTTTAGTGGAGGTTTTGCGCCGCGCGACAGCGCGAGTGACTGGGTGGCCGGAGATTTCTTGACGTGAGCGGCCGTGGCGCAGGTATGGCGACGGTGGACGACGACGTGCTCGTGGAGGCGGCGAGTCTGGGCGGGAATCTCGGGGCGGTCGGACTGGTGGCGCTCCTCGAACGCGCGCACGAGGCCGACGCGCCCGGCGTGTCCCGGGCGGTGGTGGACGCGTACGTCTCGGAACTCGGGGACTCCATGGACGCGGACGCGTTGCGGAGCGAGGTCGGGGAGCGGTTGACGAACAGTCCGCGCTGGGTGACCGAGGGAGCATTGTACGAGGTGGCGAACGGCCGGGTGAGCCGGTTCCCCCGGGAGTGGCACGACGAACTCGACGCGGGGAGCGGGCTGGTGGCGTTCGTCCGCGTGCTCGGCGCTGACCGGGACGGGGAGGGCGTGCCGCTGGAACTCCTGGTCGCGGCGGCGGCGACGCTCGGCGGCCGCGGGGAGGCGGAGACGCGGGACGCGGTCGAGTCCCTGACCGCTGACGGCGTGCTCGCGCGGGCGGACGAGTCGGTGCGGGTGGCGGAGTCGTCCTGAAACGTTTATCCTCGCGGGCGGCCGAGGGAGAGAGGATGACAGAGGGAGCGCGCGCGTTCGTCCCCGGGCACGTCACGGGGTTGTTCAGCATTCACCGCGACGACGACCCGGCGCGGGCGGGGTCGCGGGGCGCGGGACTGACGCTGACGGACGGCGTCACCGTGTCCGTGCGGCCGGCCGACGATTCTGTGGTGTTCCTGAACGGCGAGCGCGCGGACGTGGCGGCGGTCGCGGGCGTGCTGGACGCGCTCGGCGTGACGGCGCGCGTGGAGGCGGAGACGCCGCTCCCCGTGGGCGCGGGGTTCGGCGTGTCGGGTGCGATGGCGCTGGGCGCGGCGTACGCGGCGAACGCGGTGTTCGAGTGCGGGCACGCGGAGAACGCGCTCGTCCGGCTCGCGCACGAGGCGGAGGTCGAGGCCGGCACCGGTCTCGGGGACGTGGTGGCGCAGGCGCGGGGCGGCGCGCCGATTCGGGAGGAACCGGGCGCGCCGCCGCACGGCCGACTGGACGGCGTGCCGGAGACGGCGCGCGTCGAGTACGCGTCGTTCGGCGGGCTGTCCACGGCCGAGGTGCTCTCCGGGGACACCGAGACGCTCTCCGCGGCGGGCGAGCGCGCGCTCGACCGACTGCTCGACGCGCCGACGCTCGACCGGTTCGTCGCGGAGTCCCGGACGTTCGCGTCCGAAGCGGGACTGCTGACGGACGACATCGACGAGGTCGTGGGGGACGTGTTGGACGCGGGCGGGCGGGCGTCGATGGCGATGCTCGGCCGGACGGTGTTCGCGCTCGACCACGGCCTCACGGACGCGGGGTACGACGCCGAGGCCTGCCGGATTCATCCCGCGGGCGCGACGCTCCGGTAAACGGCTCTTTTTTCCCGGGGCGCGCGTGAGGAGTGGTATGAGCGACGTGGACGTGCCGGAAGACCACCCGCGCTACGAGTCCCTCCTCACCCGCCACCGCATCGAGGAGGGCGTCGAGAAGGGCATCACGAGCAAGCAGGGACTCATCGCGGAGGGCCGCGGCGAGGCGTTCGACTACCTCCTCGGGGAGGAGACGACGGAGAGCGCGGACGCGGCCGCGCGCGCCGCCGCGGCCCACCTCTTGCTCGCACGCCATCCCGTGCTCTCGGTGAACGGGAACGTCGCCGCGCTCGTGCCCGGCGAGATGGTGGAACTGTCGGAGGCCGTCGGGGCCGACCTCGAAGTCAACCTCTTCAACCGCACCGAGGAGCGGATGGAGGCCATCGCCGCGCACTTGCGCGAGCACGGCGCGAGCGACGTGAAGGGGCTGGCGGCGGACGCCAGCATCCCGGGGTTGTCGCACGAGCGCGCGAAGGTGGACGCGGACGGCATCTACGACGCGGACGTGGTGCTCGTCCCGCTGGAGGACGGCGACCGCGCGGCGGCGCTCGCGGAGATGGGGAAGACGGAGATAGTGGTCGACCTGAACCCGATGAGTCGGTCGGCGCGGAGCGCGGCCGTCCCCATCATCGACAACATCCTGCGCGCGGTACCGAACGTCACGCGGCACGCGCGCGACCTGGCGGACGCGAGCGACGAGGAACTCCGCGATGTCGTCGAGTCGTTCGACCGGACGGCGGCGCTGGCGGCCGCGGAGCGCCGCATCCGGGAGGGTGTGGGTGACCGATAGAACTACGGTGTTTTAGGCAAACCTAAACCGTATGTGTGGTGTGACGCTCGCCGACCTCCGACGGCGACTGACCGACCTCGCGACCGGCGGCTCCTACCGCGTCGCGTGCCTCGACACGGGTGAACGGCCCTACCCCGTCACCGACCAGCGCTTCCCCGACCGGGAGACCGCGCGCGACGCCGTGGAACTCGCGGCCAGGTACCGGGAGCGACTCGCCGCGTACGACCCGCGCGCGCCGACGTACGACCTCGCCGTCGAACACGCCCGCGACGCCGGCGGCGACCCCGACCGCGCGCCGCCCCGGGAGGCCTGCGGCCTGCTCGCGGGCGCGCTGTTCGACGCGCTCGGCGACTGCGGCGAGACCGACGTGGAGCGCACGATTCTCGATACCTACATCGCGGCCGCGAGCGAGACCACCGACCCCGACGCGCTCGGCGTCGCGCTCCTCGACACCATCGCGGGCGTCTTGGACGACGCGCTCCCGCCCGCGCGCCAGCAGGCCGTCGTCGCGCGCGCCACCGACCACCTCCCGGAGGACGCCGACACGGTGGCGGCCGCGCTCGACGCGCTCCGCGACGGGTCGCTGCTCTCCGGGTACGCGTACCGGACGCGCACCGGCCGCCTCGACCTCCGCCTCGACGGCTACGCGTTCGACGCGGACGACGACCGCCTGCCGACGCTCCCGCTCACGGTGGCGCTCGCGCGCGCGAACCGAACCGTCGCTGTGACGGACGCGCACCGAACGCGGACGGGCGACTGGCGGCTGTCGCTCTCCCTGGACGCCGACGCGCCCCGCGGTCTCGCGCGGGCGACGGTGACGCCCTAGTCCCGGAGGTCGCGGGCGACCGCGGCGACCGCGGGCGCGGACTCCCCGAGCACGTACAGCACGGGCTCGATGCCGTACCCGCCGGTCTGGTAGAGCACGGTCGCGTCCGGTCGGTCGGCGAGCGCGTCCGCGACGGCCGCCGAGAGGTCGTCGTAGTCCGCGTCGAACTCCGCCGTCACGTGACCGCGTTCTTCGAGCGCGGCGACGATGTCGGGGTCGTACCGGATGTCGAGCGCGGCGCTCGCGGAACTCCCCGCCGCGCGCGCGGCGAGCAGGACGCTCGCGACGTGCTCGGACACGCCGAACGCCGGCTCCCCGGGCACCTCGACGCGCCCCATCACGTCGAAGATGCGGCCCGGAACGCCCGCCACGTCCTCCACCGATTCCGTCGTCGGCAGGCACTCCACGAGGTTCGACCCGACGTTCGGGACGAGCGTCGCGAACCCGCTCGCGTGTTCGAGCGTCCGCACGCCCCGCCGCACGCTCGACCGCACGCGCTCGCGGACGAGGAGTTCGCTGTCCGGGTCGTGCACGCGGAAGTCGCCCTCGTACTCCGCGAGTTCGGGGACGGCGTCCTCGTGCAGGAGGGCGAGCACGTCCCCGCGCGCCTCCAGTTTCCGAATCAGGACTTCGGCCTCGACGAGCGCCTGCACCGCGCTCATGTCGCCGGCCGCGAGCCCCTCGCCGACGCGCTCCACGAGGTCTCGCACCCGGTCGTCCTCCGCGAGTTCCTCGTTGCGCGCCACGTCGCCCGTCGCGTACTTCGACACCGCGGACTGGCTCACGCCGAGCACGTCCGCGACCGCCTGCTGGGTGAGTCCGCGCTCCCGGAGGTCGGCGGCGAGCATCGACCGGAACGTGGGGAGGAACTCCTCCACCACGAGCTCCTCGACGAACTTCACTGCTCGCCCCCGAACTCGCGGTCGCCCCGGATGCGGGACGCCTGCGGACCGCCCTGGTCTTGGTACTTAGAGCCACGCGCGCTCCCGTACGGGCGGTCGGCGCGGCTCGTGAGCTCCGTGAACACGAGCTGGCTGATGCGCATCCCCGGACTGAGCGCGACCGGCGCGGTCCCGAGGTTGGAGAGTTCGAGCGTTATCTTCCCCCGGAACCCGGGGTCGATGAACCCGGCGGTCGCGTGCACGACGACGGCGAGGCGGCCGAGCGACGACCGGCCCTCGACCTGCGCGACGAGGTCGTCGGGGACTTCGACGCGCTCGTGCGTCGTCCCGAGGACGAAGTCGCCGGGGTGGAGGATGAACTCGCCCTCTTCCTCGACGACGGTCTCCGTGACGTAGTCGTCCACCTCGGTCTCGTCGTTCGGGTGGATGCAGGGGATGTTCGCGCGCTGGAACTCCAGGAACTCGCGGCCGAGCCGCACGTCGATACTCGCGGGCTGAATCTGCAAGTCGGGGTCGTCGAGCGGTTCGACGACGAGGTCGCCGGCCTCCAGTCGGTCGAGGAGGTCGGCGTCGGAGAGTATCATACCGACCCCTGTACGCCCGGGGCCTAATATGTTGTAGATGGCGGCTGTGAGTCGTAGCGGCTTTGACGCGTCCACGACACCACACCCTATGAAGCAAGCCATCGTCGTGCGCGCCGACCTCGGGATGGGAATGGGGAAGGTCGCCGCGCAGGCGTCGCACGCGTCGCTCCGGGCGTTCGAGTACGCGGACGACCGAGCGCAGCGGGCGTGGAAGCAGGGCGGACAGAAGAAGATAGTGCTCAAGGCGAACTCGGAGCGCGAACTGTACGAACTGAACGAGGAGGCGAAGGCCGCCGGCCTCCCGTCCGCGGTCATCGAGGACGCCGGACACACGCAGGTGGAACCGGGGACGCCGACCGCGCTCGCCATCGGCCCCGCGCCAGAGGCGGACGTGGACGCGATAACGGGCGACCTCTCCCTGTTCTGATGACGGACGCACACCCGCTCGAACGCGCCGTCGGCGTCGAGCGCTACGCGAGCAGTACGCCGGGAACCGGCGGCCGCCTCCGCGACTCGCCCGGGGATTTCCGGGTGCGCGAAATCGAGGACTTCGACGCCGAACCCGCGGACGAGCGCGCGGGCGACTACCCGCACGTCGTGGTACGGGCGACGCTCACCGACTGGGACACGAACGGGTTCGCGCGCGAACTCTCGAACCGCCTCGGCATCAGCCGCGAGCGCGTGAACTGGGCGGGCACGAAGGACAAGAACGCCGTCACCACCCAGCTGTTCACCGTGCGCGACATCGACCCCGACGACGTGCCCGAGGTTCGGAACGCCGAGGTCGAAGTGGTCGGGCGCGCGGGCCGAAACATCCAGTTCGGCGACCTCGTCGGGAACGGGTTCGAAATCGTCGTCCGCGACCCCGACCGCCCCGAGAACGCGGCCGCGATAACGGACGACCTCGCCGAGTTCGGCGGGCAGTCGGCGGACGCGGACGCGGGGAGTTCGGCCGGCGGCGACTCGGCGGCCGGCGGGCGGGCGATCGGGGTGCCGAACTTCTTCGGCCAGCAGCGCTTCGGGAGCTATCGACCGGTCACGCACGAGGTGGGGCTGGCGGTGGTGCGCGGGGACTGGGAGGACGCCGTCATGGCGTACGTCGGGAACCCGAGCGAGCACGAACCCCCGGAGACGCGTGCGGCGCGCGAGTTCGTCGAGGAGACGCGGGACTGGAGCGCGGCCATCGAGGAGTTCCCGGGCCACCTGCGGTACGAGCGCACCGTCCTGAACCGGCTGGCGGAGAACGGCGGGCGTACCGACGAGGAGTTCCGGGCGGCGCTGGAGACGTTCCCGTCGAACCTCCAGCGGTTGTTCGTGCACGCGGCGCAGTCGTACGCGTTCAACCGCATCCTCTCCGAGCGCCTCGAACGGGGGTTGCCGTTCCACGAACCCGTGACGGGCGACGTGGTGTGCTTCGCGGACGCGGACGCGCCCGGCGACCTCACGATTCCCGACCCCGACCGCCTCCAGCGCGCGACCAGCGAGCGCGTCTCGGTGCTCTCCCGGCACGCCGAGCGCGGCCGGGCGTTCGTCACCGCGCCCCTCGTCGGCACCGACACCGAACTCGCCGAGGGCGAACAGGGCGAGATAGAGCGCGACGTGCTCTCCGACCTCGACATCGCGCCGAGCGACTTCGACCTCCCCGGCGAGTTCCACTCGGAGGGAACGCGGCGCGCGATACTCCTCCGCACCGACGTGGCGGTCGAACGCGACCCCCTCTCGTTCACGTTCGCGCTCCCGAAGGGGTCGTACGCGACCGTCGTCCTCCGCGAGTACCTGAAGACGAGCCCGCTCGACCTGTAGGCAGTCCCCGCGCCGACACCCACGCTTTTCCCGGCGTAGGCCGTCCGTCCGGGTATGTCCGAGTACCCAGTCAGCGACGACCTGCCCGACGCGCCGTTCCACACGACGGGCGTCGACCACATCACGATGATCGGCTCGAACGAGGAGGACACAATCGAGTTCTACCGCGACCTCCTCGGGATGCCGCTCGTCCTCCGCCAGCCGAACCTCGACGACCCGAACCAAACTCACTTGTTCTTCGACGCGGGCGACGGCCGCATCCTCACGTTCTTCGTGAACGAGGACAGGGATTCGAACCCCCAGCCGCACCGCCACCGCGTCGGGTCGGTTCACCACCTCTCCGTCTCCATCGACCCCCACGAGTTCGAGACGGTGATGGAGAGCCTCGAAGACGCCGGCCACGGCTTCAACGTCTTCGACCGCGGCGTCTTCCACTCGCTCTACACGCGCGACCACAACGGATTGGTCATCGAACTCGCGACGGACAAGTACGAGATTCCGGACGACCGCCGGGGCGAAGTGCTCGCGAAGACCCAGGAGATTCGGGAGGCTGACGGCGCGGACTACGCCGAAGCCGAACACCTGGAGGAAGCCCTCGACGAACTCGGCCTCGACGCGGAGCCGGTGGAGCTGCCGGACGCGCCGACGGGCGCGGGCGTCTAAAGACCGTTCTGGTTTTACGGACATCCGCCGTAGGGTGAGGAAATGGAGTGTCGGCAGTGTGGCGCGCCGCTGGACAAGCCCGGCGACTACTGCCTGCTGTGCGACACCGCGAACTGCGACGCCGTCGTGGTCGCCATCGAGGCGTCGCGGGCGACGCTGACGTTTCTCGACGAGGAGCGCGTGGAGGACGACCCGCGCAGTCCCGTGCTGGGGGAGACGGTGGTGACGACGACGCCGGAGCCGGACGCGGAGCGCGAAGTGGCGCAGGTGCGGAACTTCGCGGGCCGCATCGCCGACGAAATCAGGCGCAAGCGCCCGGAGACGGTGTTCGTGACGGGCGAGCGCGACGTGGTGCGGGCGTTGCGGGGCGACCTCCACCACGAACTCTACCGGGTGAGCGGCGACGACCCCGTGGAGAGCGTGCTGGAGCGCTGGGGCGGCCGCGACCTCGAAATCGTGGAGAAACCCGCGGCGGAGAAAATCGGGGGGTCGCACACGACGCTCGTCGGGGAGCGCGAGGGCTGGCACGCCATCGAGACGGTCGCCGGCCACCCGCACGTGAAGAAAATCGTCCCCGGCCCCATCGACGCCGGCGGCGCGAGCACGCGCGGGGGCGTGCGGGCGAAGGTGACGCGCGCGGACACGAACGGGAACGTCCGCCTGCTCATCCGCGACGGCTCCTCGGTGCAGGAGAACCGCGTGGTGACGACGGCGATGGACCGGGAGACCGGCGAGCGCGTCCGCGACGACCTGAACGACGCGCTCGAAGACGAGGGCTTGAAGCAGGACGCGTAGCCCTGGGCGATAGCGACTCAAAGCCCTTATGTGGACGCTGTGGCTACGTGCTTGTACTATGGCCGAGAAGAAGTCCACGACCGGGAGCGCCGGCCGATTCGGCGCTCGGTACGGTCGCGTCGCGCGCCGCCGCGTCTCCGAGATTGAGTCCGACACGAACGCCAATCACGCCTGCCCCGAGTGCGGCGCGGAGAAGGTCTCCCGCAAAGGCACCGGCATCTGGCAGTGCGGCAAGTGCGACTACAAGTTCGCGGGCGGCGCGTACCGTCCGGAGACGCCCGGCGGCGAGTCCGTGCAGCGCTCCATCCGCACCGCGCTCTCCGAGGAAGAGAACGAGGCATAATGTCCTACAAGTGCTCGCGTTGCAAGCGGGACGTCGAACTCGACGAGTACGGCGGCATCCGCTGTCCGTACTGCGGGCACCGCGTGCTCCTCAAGGAGCGGGCGCGCGACGTGAAGGAAGTTGACGTCCGATAGGCACGCGACGACGCTCCGTTTCTCCTACGCTTCTCCCGCCGTCGCAGAGCGAATCGCCGCGAGCGTCCGCCCCGAAGCCGGCGCTATCGAGGGCGAGCGCACGTCCGCGTCGCTCTCCCGCGAGGGCGACACCGTGCGCGTGGAGATCACCGCGAGCGACCTGACCGCGCTCCGCGCCGGCCAGAACACGTGGGTGACCCTGCTGGAAGTCGCGGAACGCGCCGGGGATACCTAACCAGTTAGGGACTGCGCTCTTGAGGCTGACGCCGCTAGTATCGAGTGCCGGCCCCGCGGACGCTCCCCCTCCCCCTCTCCCCAGCGTCCGCGGACCTCCCCTTCGCCGGCCGCGGGCCCGAATGCAGGGTCTTTTTCCCTCTCGGGCCTCGACTTTTCGCGTATGCAGGGTAATCTTCCGCCGGAGGCCCAGGAGAAACTCGAAGAGCTTCAGGACCTCCAGGAGACCGCGCAGACGGTTTCGACGCAGAAACAGCAGGCCGAGACCCAGCTGAGCGAGGCCGAGGCCGCGCTCGACGAACTCGACGACATCGACGAGGACACGACGATGTACCGCGAGGTCGGTGAACTCCTCGTGCAGACGGAGTACGACGAGGCCGAGGACGACCTCTCCGAGAAGGTCGACAACCTCGAACTCCGCGTCGAGACGCTCCAGAAGCAGGAAGAGCGCGTGCAGGAGCAGTTCGAAGACCTCCAGCAGGAACTCCAGGAGATGCTCGGCGGCGGCGGTGCCGGCGGTCCCGCCCCGGGCGGCATGGGCGGCGGTCCCGGCGGCGCGTAAATGGAACCGACCGACGAGGAAGTCGTGGAGACCGCGGCCGAGGCCGCCGAGGGCTACGTGCTCTCCGAGTTGGCGACCTCGGACGTGGACGACCTCGACGTGACGGTGACGTTCGAGGACGGCGTGCTCGACGTGGAAGTGTACGTGAACGCGCCGGACGCGGACGCCGACGTGGAGCAGGTCGCGGACGACGCCGCGCTCGTCGCGGGCCAGGCCGTTGACGACCTGTTCGCGGAGTAAGCGCTTTTAGGCGAGGAAGAAGACGAGCGCGCTGAGCGCCATCGTGGCGAACGCGACGACGAGCGCGAGCGCGCCCCCCATGGAGACGGCGGCGTTCGCGTGACTGGCGAGCGTCTCGGTTCTGTCGTTCCCGAACACGGTGACCGTCGCGTGCTCGCTCGCCATCCCGGCCTCGACGGGTTCGAGGTCGTCGATGGCTTCGGCCGTGAGGTCGCGGAGGAGTGTTTCGAGTTCGCTCACGTCGAGCGCGCCGCCGACCTGGTTCACGGACTGCACGGTGTTCACGATGTGGGTGTCGGTCGTCATCACTTCCGCGTCGTCGAGCCCCTCGGTTTCGAGGGCGTCGACGAGGCGGTCGCGGACGCCGGGGTTCATGTTGTTTCCGTCCACGAGCACGTAGCCCGTGCGCTGGCCGTCTGTTTCGAGGACGGCGACGCGCACGCCGAGCGGGCCGATTCCCTCCGCGGGCGTCCAGTTCGTCTCGTCCCACGCGACGCCCATCCGGAGGGCGTGCTGGTCGGCGTCCACGAGGCGTTCCGCGACCTCGCCCGCGCCCCGAATCAGGTCGAAGGAGCGCTGGCTCCCGGGGACGACGTGCCCGAGGTCGTCGCCGTCCAGGCCGTCGTTCGAGTTGTGCGCGTCCGCGAGCAGGACGTCGTCCACGCCGGCGACCCGGGCTTCCGTGCTGGCGGTGAGTCCGACTGCGTACGCCACGTCGTCCGCGAACCCGGGCGCGAACGTGGAGGCGAGGACGAGGTCGTCACCGAACGCCTGCCCGAGCAGGGACGCCTCGCCGGACTGCACGCGCGCGCTCCGGGTGGCGGTGTCGGTGTACGCGATGCGGTCGTGCGCGCGGTCGGCGGCGTCGAGGAGGGGGCGCACCTCGCGTTCCGTGACGAGGTTGAAGTCGTGGCCGGCGGTGGCGTGCGGCGGGAACGCCAGGCCCTCCGCGGACTCCGCGATTCGCTGGGGGAGGTTCCCGCCACCGATTTCGCCCATCGGGCCGGGGTGAATCATCGGGAGGACGAACCGCGCCTTCTCGCCGTCTTCGGTGCGCGCGGAGAGCACGGTGACGGGGACGACGGCGTCCTCGCCGAGTTGCTCGAAGAAGTCCTCCAGTTCGCGCGTGCCCTCCGCGATGTGGCCGATGAACCCCCGGACGAAGTCGAGGACGCTGACGTCGAGACTGCGCTTCCACGGGCGGTCGATGACCGCGAGGAAGCCGTACGCGACGAGTCCGTAGAGGACGGTCATCCCGAGGAGGAGGAGGAAGTCGCCGGGCGTGAAGATGTACTGGATTTTGGTGGGCGCGCGCTCGGGCCGGGAGAGGAACGCGCCGACGAGCGGGCCGCCGAGTTCGAGGTAGTTCATCGCGCCCGAGTAGACGAACAGGAGGACGGCCGCCGTCGCGGTCTGGATGCCCGCGGGGACGGCGGCGAGAAGCGGCGAGTTCCGTGAGACCGCGAGCACGACGACCAGCCGAACCGCGAACACGAGCGCCAGCGCGGCGGTGAGCGCGTCGAACACGAACTGCTGGGCGAGCGGCGTGAGCACCGCGACCACGCCCGCGATGACGAGGATGGCGACGACGACGAGCTCGCAGACGAGCGCCAACAGCGAGGAACGGTTGTACGTGAGCTGGCCGCCGAGCCAGCGGTCGACGGGCGTCGTCACGAGCGCGGCGACGACGGTCGGGACGCCGACGAAGAAGACGCCCTGCCAGGCGTCCTCCAGCACGGACGGCGTCTCGAACGCGCCGATTCCCGTGATTGCGGCGACGAGCAGGGCGAACGCGACGCTGACGTACCAGTTCGGCGCGCGGAAGATGTACCGCGAGAGGCTCGCGAGGTCGCCCTGCGTCTCCGTCATCCCTTAGCAGCGTTCGAGGAAGTTCTCGAACACTTCCTCGCCGCGCTCCGTGTGCGCGACCTCGGGGTGCCACTGGACGCCGTAGAGGTCGCGGTCGGCGTCGCTCATCGCCTCCACGTCACACACGTCGCTCGTCGCGGTGAGCGTGAAGCCCTCGGGGAGTTCTTTCACCTCGTCGGCGTGACTCGCCCACACCCGCGTCTCGGGCGCGAGCGACCCGACCAGGGGGTCGTCCTCGTCCACGATGTCCACAGTCACGTCCGCGTACCCGCCGTAGTCGCCGGAGCCGACGCGCCCGCCGAGTTCGTCCGCGATGAGCTGCATCCCGAGACAGATACCGAGCACGGGAACGTCGAGGTCGAGGTAGTCCGCCGACCGGCCCGCGCGCTCCATGCTCGGCCCGCCGGAGAGCACGATACCGTCCGCGTCAACGTCCGCGGGGTCAGTGGTGTTCTCCACCAAGTCCACGTCCACCCCGAGGTCGCGCAACGCGCGCTTCTCCAGGTGCGTGAACTGGCCGTGGTTGTCCACGACGACGATGTGCGTCATTACCCGTGGTTGGACGCCGCCGAATAAAAACCCACGCGACTCGGCTACTCGTAGCGCTCCGCCGCCGTCTCGAACCCCAGTTCGTCGAGTTCGTCGCTCCGCCGCCCCTCGCGCTCCGCGAGCGCCGCCGCGTCCGGACTCGCGTCGTCGCCGACGGCCGCCCACGACCCGTGCACCTTCGCGTGACACCACCGACACAACGTCACCGTAATCTCGTGCGCGAGTTCGTCCTCACTGCCCGCCCGCGACTCACCGCGTTCGTCCGCATTGCTCGCGGCGTCGCCGCTCGCCTGTTCCGCGCGTTCGCTTCGCTCGTCCGCGCTGCTCACGGCGTCGCCGCTCGCCTGTTCCGCGCGTTCGCTTCGCTCACGCGCGTACGACAAGTGGTGTTCTTCGAGCAACGGCCGGGCGTCGGCGTGGGCGTTCCGGCGTTCTTCGAGGCCGCAGCGCGCGCACTCGTCGCTCGTGGTCGTGTCGCGGTAGTGCGGGCAGTCGCGCCACTCCCAGTCGTCGTCCGCGACGGGACACCGGTAGTCGTCCTCGCGGCGGTCGGCGGCGAACTCGGGGTCGTGCTGGGCGTGCTCGAAGGCGTACCGGCACGTGCCGTCGCCGGTGACGTGGTCGCAGACGCCGGCGTGCTCGTAGGGGTCGTCCACCCCGACGCTGGTGCCGGACGGCGTCTTCTCCATACCTCGCCCTCGGACGCCGCGGATTTAGGCGCGTCGGCGGCCGGGGGAACGCTTACCTCGCTGACCCGATTCGGGGAGTACGTGCGACTCCGACACAATCCCGACGACAGCGCGCGGACGCTCGCGAGCAAGGTGGAGGTGGCGGACGGCCTGGTGAGCCGCGGACTCGGCCTGATGTTCCGGCGGTCGATTCCGGACGACTACGCGCTCGCGTTCCGGCACGACGACGCGGCGGAACGAGGCCTCCACATGGTGTTCGTGCCGTTCGACATCGACGTGGTGTGGACGGAGAACGAGGAGGTGACGGCGGTGGAGACGCTGTCGGCGTGGACGGGCCGCGGGACGGCGGTGGCGGACGACCTGTACGAACTTCCGGCGGGCGCGGCGAGCGACGTGTCGGTCGGCGACCGCGTGTGGTTGGAGTCGTGACACTATTTCTGCCCGGTTTGTCAGGGGATTAAGTGCCTGAACGCGGTGCCTACTACTAAGATGGGAGCCGGAACCACCGAATCCGAGTACGACCTTATCATCGTCGGCGGCGGTATCAGCGGTGCCGCCCTGCTCTACACCACCGCGAAGTTCACCGACGTGGAACGCGTCGCCCTCGTGGAGAAAGAAGAGGAGATAGCGGATATCAACTCCCACCACACGAACAACTCGCAGACGCTCCACTTCGGCGACATCGAGACGAACTACACGCTCGAAAAGGCCGAGTCCGTCAAGGAGGGCGCGGAACTCCTCGCGGGCTACCTGGAGAACACAGACCCCGACCGCGAGTTCCACTCGAAGCGCTCGAAGATGGTGCTCGGCGTCGGCGACGAGGAAGTCGAGAGCCTCCGCGCGCGCTACGAAGACGAGGGCTTCGGCGACCTCTACCCGAAACTCCGCCAGATCGGCCGCGAAGAAATCGAAGACCTCGAACCGAAAGTCGTCGAGGGCCGCGACCCCTCGAAGGAACTCCGCGCGCTCCAGACGCCCGACGGCTACGTCGTGGACTACGGCGCGACCGCGAAGTCCTTCGTGGACGACGCCCGCGAGGAGGACGGCGTGGACGTGCTCACCGGCACGAAAGTCGAGGACATCGAACAGGGCCCGGACGGTTTCACCGTCGAAACCGCCACGGGGAGCCTGAAAGGTGACGTTGCGGTCGTCGCCGCGGGCTCGCACAGCCTCCAAATCGCGAAGGAGATGGGGTACGGGAAGAACATGAGCCTCCTGCCCGTCGCGGGCAGCTTCTTCCTCGCGGACAGCGGCCCTCTGAACGGGAAGGTGTACACGCTCCAGATGAAGAAACTCCCGTTCGCCGCCGTCCACGGCGACGCCGACGTCTACGACGACTCCATCACCCGATTCGGCCCGACCGCGAAACTCGTCCCCACGCTCGAACGCGGCCGCTTCAAGACCGTCGGCGACTTCTTCGACGTGTTCGGCCTCAACCTCGACAGCTTCCTCAGCTACGGGAACATCCTCGCCGACCGCATCCTCCTCCCCTACGTCCTGAAGAACCTCGTCTACGACGTGCCCGAGGTCGGCAAGCGCGCGTTCCTCCCCGAAGTCCAGAAAGTCGTCCCGACCGCCGAACTGGACGACATCGAACGCGCGAAGGGCTACGGCGGCGTCCGCCCCCAGATCGTCAACACCGAGAAGAAATCCCTCGACATGGGCGAAGCCAAAATCGTCGGCAACGACATCATCTTCAACATCACGCCCAGCCCCGGCGCGTCCACCTGCCTCAAGAACGCCATGCGCGACACCCGCCAGATCATGGACTTCCTCGGCGACTACGGCTTCGACGAGGACGCCTTCCGCAGCGAAACCATCGACAACTTCCCCCGCGCAGACTAACCCACCCCGTTTTTCGCGGTTCACGCGCTCACGACCGAGAAGCGACGCGAAACGCCGAGGGAGAGATTTGAACTAACGTCGGACACGTCCGATTGCGTTCAAACTCACCGTCGTTGTCTGTTCTCACGTCGTTCGAACAAGAGCGCCGAGGGAGAGAGTTGAACCTCCGAGAGACGACCTCGCTCTCGCTCGGCTGCGACTCTCGTGGTTCACACTATCCGTTCGCGTTTCGTCTTCACTCCGTTCCGACAGAAACGCCGAGGGAGAGATTTGAACTCCCGAGTCCGTGAGGACAGTAGATTTCGAATCTACCGCCTTGGCCAGGCTAGGCTACCTCGGCTCACCTGCGTCTTGTGGGGTTTCGCGCTTGTAGGTTTCGGTTCGGTGGCATCGGCAGACCTTTGGGCGCGCCGTCGGGGACGTGTTGTATGAACGTCACGCAGGCGAGCGAGGAGGTGTCGGCGGTGCTGGACGCGGTGTCGAAGGCGGTTATCGCGGACAGGGAGGTGTTGGAGACAGTGTTGGTTGGGTTTCTCGCGCGCGGACACGTCCTCCTGGAGGACGTGCCGGGAACCGGGAAGACGCTGACGGCGCGGAGCGTCACGACGGCGCTCGGCCTCGATTTCTCGCGGATTCAGTTCACGCCCGACCTGTTGCCGGCGGACGTGATGGGGACGCACGTGTTCAACGAGAAGACCCGTGAGTTCGAGTTCCAGGAGGGCCCGATTTTCGGGAACGTCGTGCTGGCCGACGAGATTAATCGCGCGCCGCCGAAGACGCAGGCCGCCCTCCTCGAAGCGATGGAGGAGGGGCAGGTGACGGTCGGCGGGGAGACCCACGACCTCCCCGAGCCCTTTTTCGTCATCGCGACCCAGAACCCCGTCGAGCAGGAGGGAACGTTCCCCCTGCCGGAGGCCCAGCTCGACCGGTTCGTGGTGAAGTCGAGCCTCGGGTATCCGGACGACGCGGGCGAAGTCGAGCTGTTGCGGCGGCGCGCGGGCCGCACCGAGCAGAGCCCGAGCGTCGAGTCGGTGCTCGACATCGAGGGCGTGCGGGCGTTGCGGGCCGTGCCCGAGGACGTGCGGGTGAACGACGACGTGCTGGAGTACGTCTCCGCGGTGGCACGGGCGACCCGCGAAGACCCCCGGGTCGAGGTCGGCGTCAGCCCGCGCGGCACCCAGCGGCTGTTCGAGGTGGCGCGGGCGCGCGCGGCAGGTCGCGGCCGCGAGTTCGTGACCCCGGAGGACGTAAAGCGGATGGCGGACGCGGCGCTCGCGCACCGACTCGTGCTCACGCCGGACGCGTCCGTGCAGAACGTGTCGAAACGGGACGTGGTCGGTGACGTGCTGGACGGCGTGCCGGTGCCGACGGTGAATTAGCGGAGCGCGCCGAACAGCGCGAGCGCGCCGGCGGCGAGCAAGACGACCGCGGCGACCGGCCGGCCGTCCACCCCGACGAGGTAGACGGCGTACCCGGCGGCGACGGCGAGCGCGGCGATACCGAGCGTGAGCGCGGCGTGGACGAGTTCGGCGTTCCGGGTGCGGGCGGCCGCGCCGACGTGTTCGCCGAGGCCGATGCCGTGTTCCGCGAGATCCCACGCGGCGACGGTGAGCGCGGCGGCGGCGAGCGGCGCGAACACGGCTGTTCTGAGCGTTATCGCGGCGAGCAACACCGAGAGGAAGACGGCGGCCGCGCCCGCGGTGACGGGGAACCGCGACCCCGCGAACGCGCCGTACGCGAACGCGAGGACGCCGACGGCGGCGACGCTCGCGACGCCCGCCGAGACGGTGGCGACGAGGACGGTGGCGACCGCGAGGGTGACGGTGGCGGCGGTCGCGGTGTTCCGGGGCGGCGTCGGTTCGAACTCGGTCACGCGCGCCACCTCCGTTCGGCGGTCGCGAGCGCGACGGTGAGCGGCGTCCCCGCCTCCCAGTCGAGCACGCGGATGCCGGCGCGCCGCACGTCCCGGACGCGGAGGCGGCGTTCGACGCGCGCGAGCGCCTCGCCGACCCCGCTCCCG
The DNA here is from genome assembly GCF_020614395.1 of Salarchaeum japonicum. NCBI lineage: Archaea > Methanobacteriati > Methanobacteriota > Halobacteria > Halobacteriales > Halobacteriaceae > Salarchaeum > Salarchaeum japonicum. The sequence continues at coordinate 1,895,959 of NZ_CP085324.1, forward strand.
TCGGTCGGGTCGGGGGAGACGACGGTGACGGCGTGGCCGTGCGCGTCGAGCTGGCGGGCGAACGCGGCGACGCCGTCGTCCACGAGCGGGGTGAGGCAGACGACCTGCGCGTTCGACGGGAGGCGGCCGAGGAGCCGCGTCAGGGTGGTTCGGCTGAAGAACGGGTCGGTCGGCGGGAGCGGGGCGAACGCGTCGTCGAGCGCGAGCGTGCGGCGGAGGCGCTGGCGGTGGTCGCGGCCGAGTCCGGGCGGGAGCCACGCCCTCCGGGGGCCGTAGCTCGCGAGTCCGACGCGGTCGCCGGCGTCGAGCAGGGAGTCCGCGATAGCGCCCGCCGCGCCGACGCTCCGCTCGACCGCGGCGGCCTCGTCCGGGCCGGCGACGTACGCCTCCAGCCGGGTGTCCACGACGAGCACGACGGTGCCGGCGCGTTCCTCGCGGAACTCGACGGTCGCGAGTTCGCCGGTGCGCGCGAGCCGACGCCAGTCCAGGCGGGAGAGCGGGTCTCCGCGGCGGTACTCGCGGGTCGCGTGGAACTCGACGCCCGTCCCGCCCTCGTTCGTGGTGAGGCGGCCCACGTGCCGGGTCGCCTGCGCGCGCAACGGGAACCCGCCGATGTCGTCCAGTTCGGGCACGCACCGGACGGCGGTGTCGCCGTCGGCCTCGACCGTGGTTTCGACCTCCGCCGACCCGGCGGCGTCCCGCGCGACGACGGTGAGGCCGTCGAACGCGTGGTCGCCCCGACTCGCCTCGACGCGGTAGGAGAACCGGGCTTCCTTGCCGGCGCGGAGCGCGGTTGCGAGCCGCGGCGACCCCTCCGTCACGTCGAGGGCGTCGGGGACGCCGTCCACGAGGCGGAGGTCGGGGAGGAAGCCGCCGTCGTTGCGGACGGTGACGGTCACCGCGACCTCGTCGCCGCGCGCCGGGTCGGTCTCCGACACCTCGCGCTCGACCGAGAGGTCGGGGGTCGGCGCGGCGTCGAAGCGCGCGTAGCCCGCGTACGCGCCGCCGACGACGCCGACGAGGAGCGCGCCGGGCGCGGTGAACAGGAGGGCGACCGCGGCGGCGAGGAAGGTGACGGCGGCGATACCGCGCCAGCGCTCGGTCTCGCGTCTCATGCGTCCTCCACGACGGCGGCGAGTTCGTCTACGGCGCGGGTCACGCGGCGGTCGAACGTCGGCGGGCCCGCGAACACGTCCCGAATCTGTCGGTAGAGCGGCCTGCTCGGCGGCGTTCGCGCGAAGAGCGCGGCGGCGTAGGGGTCGTCCGTCCACGTGCCCGCGTCCAGCGCGTCCTCCGCCTCGGCGGTCGTGTAGTCGCCGTACGTCGAGAGCACCGCCACGGCGGTGTCGCGGAGTTCGTCGCGGAGTTCGCGGATGTCCCGGTTGAGGCGGGTGGAGGACGCCGCGCGGACGCGCTCCGAGAACTCGGTTCCGGGCGGGTCGAACGTCACCCGGCCCTCGACCTCGGGGAGGGACGCGGACTCGCGGGACGCGGCGCGGCGCGCGCTGACCGCGCGGACGGCGAGCAGGAGCGCGACCACGCCGACGGCGAACACGGCGGTGCGGTTCGTGCCGAGCGCGCTCGCGAACCCGGGCGCGACGACGAACGCGACGCCGAGCGCCACCGCGGTGACGCCGACGGCGAGCGCGACGCGTCGCGTGTTCACTCCTCGTCACCCCCGTAGGCGGCCTCGATGTCGCGGAGCGCGTCGAGCGCGCGGCGCTCGCGCTCCTCGGTCACGGGTTCGTCGCCGTACCGCACCTCCCGGAACACGTCCGTGAGCGTGTCCACGTGCCGGGCGTCCATCCCGGCGTCGCGGGCGGCGCGCGCGAACTCGGCGGGCGTCGTCGTCTCCGGGGACGCGGTGTCGAGGTGGCCGGTCATGTCCCGCCACGCCCGGTAGACGGCGTTCTCCACGTCGGCGTCGCTCTCGATGCGGTCGGCGGCGGTGCCGGCGGCGGCCGCGACCGCGCCCAGGGAGTCCTCGGGGTCTGGTTCGCGAACCTCGGGCGCGTCCTCGTCGTCGCCGCTCCCGCGGACGAAGAGGTAGAGGAGGACGGCGAGCACGGCGACGAGCGCGAGCAGGAGAACCGGGGGCGTGGTGACGGTCTCCACGGGGTTCGTACCGGGCGACCCGCCGACGGAAGAGGTCTGGTTCGTGACCTCGTTGACGGCCGCCTGAACCGGATTCGAGGCGGTTCCGCACTTCGTGAGGAGCGCGTGCAGGATGAGCGTCGGGAAGGTGAGGACGAGGAGGAGCGCGAGCGCGATGGCGGTGTTCGCCCGCCACCGCACGACGAGGAAGAACGCGACGAACGCGAGCGCCGCGAGTCCGAGAAACGTCGGCGTCAACAGGAACGGGACGCAGACGGTGAACGCCGACCCGAGCGTGGGGAGGGGGGAGCCGGACTGGTTCTGTGCGGGACCGGCGTCGGTTCCGTTCGACGCGTCGGTTCCGGGACCGGTCGCGCCGCCGGCACCGCCGCCGGCACCGCCGGCACCGCTCGTGGTGGGGTTGGCGAGGGTCGCGGTGGCGAGGCCGAGCGCGACGACGACGAGGAGGGCGACGACGAGCGCGAGCCGGTTCCGCTTCACGTCATCGAGTTATCCGATAGCCCCTAAAGAAGTATCGCACCGCAAACACCACCAGGAATTCTGAAAATTTAAATACTATTTAGATTGATTCTAACTCCGTGAGTTCCCCGCCCGAGGTGCCCGCGCCGGTGCCGCCCGACGCGGCCGACGCCTGGTACGCCCCCGACGTTCACAGCCAGTACGAACCGACGCCCGGCGTCGTCGTCACCGTCACCCGCGACCGCAACGCGTTCCGCTACCGCGTCCGCGAGCCCGTCCTCACCGCCGCCGAAACGGACGCTCGCGGCCGCGTCAGCGACTACTTCGAGCGCGGCCACCCCAGCCAACCCCGCACTCGGGAGGGCGCGCGCGAGCGCTACGCCGCCGGCCTGGACGAGAAACACCGCCGCGCCGTCGCGCGCCTCGCGGATGCCACGCCCGCGGGCGAACGACGCCTCCGGTACTACGCGCTCCGGGACGTGCGGTGTCTCGGCGCGCTCACCCCGCTCGCGCTCGACGACCGCGTCGAGGTCGCGGACGCCGACGGCGACCGCCTCGTCGTCCACACCGCGGAGTACGCGCCCGCCCGCACAGACATTCCCGCCGACGCGGACGCGCTCGACCGGTTCCTCTCCGAGCGCCTCGACGCCTACACCGTCCCGTTCCGCGAGTTCGACGTGCCCGTCGTCGTCTACCGCGAACACGTCCTCGGAACCGACGCCTTCGACGTGCGGTACGCCGTCCGCGAACCCGACCTCCTCCCCGGCGACCGCGCCCTCCTCGACGACTGCAAGACCCACGTCTGGGACGCCCGCGTCGGCGACCTCGTGGACGACCACGCCGCGTTCGTCGCCGAGCACGCCGACCGCTACCTCGCGCGCCGCCTCGCCGCCAGGAACGCCGGCCGCTGGCTCGACACCCTCGAACACCGCGCCCGCGACGCCCTCTCTGCATACGACCTCGCGCTCCCGCCGGTCGACCGCCGGTTCGCCGACGACCGCCTCGACGACCTCCGGTACTACGTCCTCCGCGACTTCGTCGGCCACGGCGAACTCACCGTCCCCGTTCGCGACGACCACCTCGAAGACGTGGAGGCGAACCGCGTCGGCGAGCGCGTGAAGGTCGTCCCCCGGCACTCGCTCTGGAAGGACGGCCGCATCCCGACGAACCTCGTGTTCGACGACGAGCGGGCGTTCGTCGACCTCGTCACCCAGCTCGCCGCCGAGGACGGCGTCGAACTGAACGCGAGCAACCCGAGCGCGAAGGTGAACCTCCGGCCCGACGGCGTCGGCGACGACGTGACCGTCCGGTGCGCGGTCGCGCTCCCCGCAATCAGCGCGGACGGCCCGCACGTCTCCATCCGGAAACAAGCCCCGGACGCGCTCACGCCGACCGACCTCGTGCGCACGGACTCGATTTCGCCGGCGATGGTGGCCCTGCTCTGGATGGCGTACGAACACCACGGTGTCGTCGTGTTCTCCGGCCCGACCGGCGTCGGGAAGACCACGCTGATGAACGCGCACGCGCCCTTCATCCCCCACCGCGACCGCCCCGTCAGCATCGACGAGGGGAGTCGGGAGGTGAGTCTCCCGCACGAGACCGGCGTCTCCCTCACCACGCGCGACCACGAGAACCCGCACAAGCGCGTGACGATGGCCGACCTGATGACCGAATCAAACTACCTCAATCCCGACGTGGAAATCATCGCGGAAATAAATACACCGGAGAGCTTCGAGACGTTCGCGGACGTGCTGAACACGGGCCACGGCGTCATCGGGACGACGCACGCGGCGGACGCCGACCGCCTCGTGAACCGCGTGGTCGAACAGGGCCTGCCCGCGTACCTCCTGCGCGAAATCGACCTCGTCGTCTTCCCGCGGCACGTCGAGGGCGAGCGCTACGTCGGCGAGATGCTCGAACTCGTGGACGAAGCGGCGTACGACCGCCTCCCCGCCGACGAGCGGGGACGCATCGAGAAGGACGATACCGTGATTCACTACCACCGGGTCGCGGGCCGCCGCGAGGGCGCGTTCTCGTTCGCGGACGCGGGCGACGTGGCGTTCTTCGACCGGCTCGCCGCGCACACCGACCGGCCGCGCGAGGCGGTGGTGGCGGAGTTCGAGCGGAAACGGCGGTACGTCGAGTACTTCGTGCGCGACGATTTGAGCGACCGCGACGACCTGTTCGCGTTCCTCGCCGACCTGCGGACGGACGAGGCGGCGACCGTCGAGCGCGCCGCGGGGGACGCGTGAGCGGCGTTCTCGACCGCGCGCTCTACGCCCTCTTCGGCGGGCACGCCGACCGGCGGCGGCACGCGACCGACCGCCGGCGCTACCGCGGCACCACCGCCAGCGAGGGGTTCGACGTGTACCTCGCGCGCCTCTACGGCGCGTCCTGGCTCGCGTTCGCCCTCGTCGCCACGTTCGCCGGCGGTCTCGCGTGGCTGACGCCGCTCGCCGCGACCGTCGCGAGCATCACCGACCTGCTCACGCCGTTCGTGGCGGCCGCGCTCGTCGGCGCGCTCGCCGGCCTGCTCGCGAAACGCGGCGTCCTGCTCGCCGGGAGTCTCCACCTCCGGTGGGTGTTGCGGGCGCGGCGCGCGGACATCGACCGCACGCTCCCGAGCGCGGTGCGCTACCTGCGCGTGCTCGCGTCCGCCGGCTCCGGGGAGCGCGCGCTGTTCGACGCCGTCGCCGCCCGGGAGCGCGCGTACGGCGAGACCGCCGTGGCGTTCGGCACGGTTCGGAACAAGGCCGCGCTCTCCGGCAGTCTCGGGCAGGCGCTCCGCGTGGTCGCGCGCGACACGCCCTCTCGGGACGCGCTCGCGCCCTTCCTCCTGAAGTTCCGCGAGCACGCCGCGACCGGGCCGGACGCAGTCGAGCAGTTCCTGCGCCTCGAAGCCCGGATGCTCGCGAACCGACAGGCTCGCGCCCGCACCGAGGCCGAGGGCTTCCTCGAACTGCTTGCGGAGCTGTTCGTCGTCCTGCTCGTGATGCCCGCGCTCGTCGTCGTCTCCGTCACCGTGATGAGCGTGCTCGCGCCCGGGCTCGGCGCGCCAGTTGCGATTGCGGGCTACGTGACGACGCCGCGGACGCTCCTCGTCGCCGGCTGTGGCGTGTTCGTTCTCGCCATCGGCGCGATCGCGGCCGCGCTCGTCGGCGTGTTCCGCCCGAGCGGGTTCGGCGACCACTGGACGCGCTCGCGCGGGCTCGGAATCGTCGCGAACGCGCACCGGAACCCCGCGGACGCCCTGCTCGTCCTCGCGCCGCTCGCGCCCGGGCTCGCGGCCGGGTTCGCCGCGCTCGGCGTCGGCGTCTGGGACGCGCTGGTGCTCGCGTACGCGGGCGTCGCCGTCCCCGTCGGGGCCGTGGCGGCGCGGCGGGCGCGGGCGGACGACGCGAAAGACCGCGAGTTGAAGGACGCCGTGCACGCCATCGCCGGCCACGTCAGCCTCGGCGTGCCGTTCGCGGACGCGGTCGGCCGCGTCGTCGGCGACGGGTCGCTGGACGCGCTGCGCGCCGACACCGCCGACCTCGCGCGCCGCCTCGACCTCCCGCACCCGGACATCGACCGTCGAACCGCCGCGCTCTCCGCGTACGCGGAGCGCGTCGGCACGCCGCTCGCCGACCAGGCCATCGGCCTCGTCGCGGGCGCGCTCACCGCCGGAAGCGAGGTCGAGACCGCGTTCGACGCGCTCCAGGCCGAGGTCGGCCGGCTCTACCACGAGAAGAAGGCGCTTCGCTCCGAACTCGCGGTGTACGTCGCGGTCGGCTGGACGACCGCGCTCCTCGTGGTGGGTATCGTCGTCGCCATCAACGCGTACGTCCTCGACAGTTTCGCGCAACTCTCGACGGTTTCGACCGCCACGACCGGACTGTCGCTCGCGCCGGACGCCGTCCAGCCCGAACGCGACCGCCACCACTTCTACCTCGTGACGCAGGCGACGATGCTCTCCTGCGGCTGGTTCGCCGGGATGGCGAGCAGGGGCCGGTACGCCGCGCTCCTCCACTCCGGCCTGCTCGCGCTCGCCGCGTTCTGCGCGTTCCGCATCGGAGGGTTCGCGTGACTGACTCGCGCGCGCAGTCGAACGTCGTCGGCGTCGCCGTGCTGCTCGGCCTGACGGTGGTCGCGCTCGGCGCGGTGACGGCGAGCGTCGGTAGTCTCGTCGAGACGAACGCGGCCGCGGCGGACGCCAACCGGGTCGCGTCCGACCTCGCGGCGGCCGTCCAGCCCGTCCGAACCACGGGCGTCCGCACTGGGTCGCTCGCGTTCACGGACGGCCGCCTCGACACCGTCGAGCGCTCGATACGCGTGCTCGACGACTCCGGAGTCATACTGGAGCGCCCGGCGAACGCGCTCGTGTTCGAGGCGGGCGCGTACACGACGACCCTGCTGGGCGGCGCGGTGACGCTCGGCCGCGGCGACGGCGGGCGGTTCGTGCGCGACCCCCCGATAACTGCGGACGAGGACGTGCTCGTCGTCGGCGTCCCCGTGCTCGACGGCGCGGTGGTCGCCGGCGGCGAGAGCGAGCGCGTCCACCTCCGGACGCGCGTCACGCACACCAGACGCGACCTCGGAACCGGAACGTACGGCGTGGCGGTGGAGACGACGCGGCCGGGGCCGTGGAAGCGGTTCTTCGCGGCGGCGAACGCCACGCTCACGTCGCGCGATTTCGACGGCGACGGCGTGAAGAGCGTGGTCGCGCGGTTCCCGGGTGAGCGCGCGGGCTACGTCGTCGTCCACCGCGTGGAGGTGTCGCGTCGTGGATGACCGCGGCGTCGCGCCGGTCGTCGGGAAGGCCCTCGAAGCCGGTATCGTCCTGCTGTACGTCGGCGCGGTCGCGGCGGCGATGTACGGGTCGGTCGTCCCCGACTACCGGACGACCGCCGGGGACGCCGTCGCTGAGCGCGCACTCGCCGCCGCGGCGGAGGACGTGGAGGCCGCGATACCCGCGGAGGTACGGGAAGCAACCGTCCGCGCGGACGTGACGCTCCCGGCGACGATTCGCGGCCGGCCGTACACCGTCGCGGTGGAGAACCGAACGCTCGTGCTCGCGCACCCCGACCCCGAAGTGGGCGCGAGGGTTCGGCTGGCGCTCCCCGCGTCCGTGACCGCCGTGTCGGGGAGCTGGTCGAGCGGGACGCCGGCGGCCGTGCTGGTGGTGCGGGAGCACGGCGAGACCGTGGTTCGGTTGGTGGCGCGATGAGGGCGCAGTTGAACCTCCCGGCGCTCGGCGTCGCGTTACTGCTCGTGACGGCGGCGACGGGCGTGAGTCTCGCGGTGGCGAACGGCGCGTTCGACGCCGCGGAGCGCGACCCCGTCGCCGACCACGCCGCGACCGCGCTCGCCGACCGCCTCGTCGCAGCGAACGGCCCGCTCGCCATCCGTCAGAACGTGCTCGACGCCCGCGAACTCAGGAGGCTGGACGCCGCCGACGTGCGTTCGCTCGTCGGGGCGCGCGACGCGGTCGTCCGCCTCGACGGCGGTGTCGTCGCGCGGACGGGGGACGTGACCGACCCGCGGACGGTTCGGCGGCTGGTGCTCGTCGCGACCGTCGAGAACCGCACGCTCGCGCCCGCAATCGAGCGCGGCGCGGCGGTGACCATTCCGCGGCGCACGGACGCCGTGACCGTGACCATCGACCCGCCCGCGGGAACCGTGGTGCGGGCGGTGCGCGTGAACGGCCGCACCGCGCTCCTGAACGACGCGGGCCTCCGCGGGACGTTCACGCTCGACGCGTCGCGGTTTCGCACCACCCGCATCGGGTTCGACGCGACCGACCGCCTGCCGGCGGGGAGCGTCACCGTCGCGTACGCGGTCGAGCGAACCGAGAAGGGCGTGCTCGGGGTGAGCGTCGATGCGTAGGGCGCAGCTCTCGCTCTCCGCCGTCGAGGCGGGCGTCGGCGTCCTGCTGGTGTTCGCGGTGACCACGGGGTTCGTGCTCGGCAACCCCGCGTCCGCGGGGGACGCCCAGCTCGACGCGTACGCGACCGACCTCGGCGCGGTGCTGGCGAACGACGCGCCGCGGCACGGCGACGCCACCCGGCTGACCGAGGTGACGCGCTCCCCCGACGGGTTCGACCGCGAGGCGGACGCGCTCGCGAACCGAATCGTCCGCGTCCTCCCGGAGAACCTCATGTATCGGGTGGAGACCGAGCACGGAACGGTCGGGTATCCGCGGCCGGACGGCGTGGCGTACGGGACGGCGCGGCACGCGACCGCCTACGGCACCGTGACCATCTGGGTGTGGTACGCGTGAACCGCCGCGGCCAGCTCGTCTTGGTCGCGGCGGCGGTGGTCGCGCTCGCGCTCGTCCCCGTCGTCGCCGCCTACCTCCAGCTCGGGTACGCGCCCGGGTCGGGGACGGCCGCGGAACCGCGGCCGGGCGCGGACGCCGAGCGGTTGCTGTCGCGGGCGGTGGCACGCGCGCCCGTCCTCGCGGACTACGACTGGACGAACCGAGCAGACGCAGTCGCGGCCGTTCGGGGCGCGCTCGCGCCGCGACTGGACGCGCTGCGAACCGCGCGCCTGACCGGCGGAACGGCGGCCGTCGTGGCGTACGCGCCCGGCGTCGCGGACTCCTGGGCGGCCGCGCGGTGTCCGAGCGGGCCGAACCGCCAGTTCGGCGCGTGTCGCGCGGACGGCGGCGTGGTCGTGCAGGAGCGCGACGGTCGCACGCACCTCGTCGCGGTCGCAGTCGCGGTGCGCGTCGTCTCCGACGGGCGAACCGCGACCCTGACGCTGGTGGTCGAACGCTAACGGCTTTACTCGGGCGGCGCGAACCCCGGGTGTGACGGAATCGCTTCGCACCGGCGCGTTCGTCGGGTCGACGGTCGAATCGTTCTCGCGGGCGGACGCGATGGAGCGCTGGCAGGGCGCGGGCCTGGACGTGCAGAACGTGTTCGCGACCTGGGATACGGCCGTAGACCCCTTGCACGGCGTGTTCGACCGCCGCCTGCGCGCCATCGACGCCGCCGGTCGGACGCCGATGCTGACGTGGGAGCCGTTCACGGACGACCCCGAGGAGACGCCTGCGGACGTGGCTTCGCGAATCGTCGCGGGCGAACACGACGATTACCTCGCGGCGTTCGCGCGGTTCCTCCGCGAGTGGCTGGACGCGGACGAGACCCGGCGGCTCTTCCTCCGGTTCGCGCACGAACCGAACGGCGACTGGTACCCGTGGTCGCCCGCGACCGGCGGCCCCGGCGGCGCGGACGCGTACGTCGAACTCTGGCGGTACGTCCGGGACGCGCTCGCGCTCGACGACCGCGCCGACCGCGTGAACTGGGTGTGGGCCCCCAACCACGTCGACGTGGGCGGCTACGACGCCGAGTCGCTCTACCCGGGCGAGGCGTACGTCGACTGGGTCGGCGTGGACGGCTTCAACTGGGGGGCGACGGAGTCGTGGAGCGCGTGGCAGTCGCCCCGCGAGGTGTTCGACGACATGCTCGGACGCGTCGCGGAGCTAGGCGACCACTCGCTCTGTATTCCCGAGTACGCGAGCACGTCCGTGACCGCGGATGGCCACGACGTGAGCGCGAAGAACCGCTGGATTCGCGAGTTCTTCGCGTACGCCCGCGACTCCCCGGTGGAACTCGCGGTCTGGTTCAACATCGACAAGGAGACGGACTGGGCGGTGTTCGACGCCGAGCGCGGGGACACGGTGGTCTCGGTGGGCGACGAGCGGTACACGGCGTACTCTGCGTACGGCCGCGAAGTCGGACAGTAGTCGCGCGTCAGTCGTCGCGGCGGTCGGTGGCGTCGTCGTCCGCGAGGGGCGTGAGTTCGAGGACGGTCTCGGCGGCGTCCTCGACGGTGTTCGACACCTTCTCCGTGACGGCGAACTGCCGGGCGGGCGAGAGGATGCCGTAGAGCGCGCCCGCGGAGTGGAGGAGGACGACGAACGGCGTGAGCGCGAGCAGTCCCAGCCAGATGTGGGGGCGTTCGCGGTAGTAGAGCAGGCCGAGCAGCGACCAGAGGTAGACGTGCGCGAGCAGGACGAGCGAGAGCGCGACGTACACCTCGGGGAGCACGAGCACGGTGAGGGGTATCGTCTCGACGCCGACGTAGGTGAGCGCGGAGGTCACCCAGAACACGGGCCCGAAGACGGACACCGCCCACCCGATGTCGCGGAAGTGGTAGAGGATGCGGTAGTCCCAGGGGAGGAGGCGTGACTTGGAGCGCGTGCCGGTGAGCCAGCGGCGGCGCTGGCCGACCATGGCTCGGATGGAGGGCGGGGCCTGGTTCTCGAAGAACGTGTCCACGACCTCGAAGGTGGCGTCCTCGTCGAGGACGGCGCGCCACGCGAACACGGAGTCCTCGACGATGGTGTCGGTGTCCCACGTGATGCGGTCTTCGAGCGACCGGCGGATGGCGATGCCGCCGCCCCACGCGTAGAAGGGGACGCGGAGGTAGGGGAACGCGCGCTGTTCGATGTTGAAGCCGATGCGGTGGATTTCCGCGAGGTAGGGGAGGATTCCGCCGGTGCGGACGGGGCGTTCGCGGAACTGGACGATGTCGGCGTTCGAGGGGATGCCGTCGAACGAGGGGACGCGGGTGTCCTCGTCGAGGTAGAGGACGTACTCCTTGTCCGTGGGGTGGTGGATGCGGGCGTACTCGATGGCGCGGCCCTTGAACTGCGCGAACTCGCACGTGAACGACTCGGGGACGACGACGACCTCCGCGCCGTCAACGTGGATGTCGGCTTCCGCGACGACCACTACGTCGCTGAGGGTGTCGGGGAGGGAGTCCACGGTCTCCTGGACGACGGATTCGTTGTCGATGGTGAGCACGCGCACCTGGACGGCGTCCGGCGTCCACTCGACGGACACCTCGTCGTCGCCGCGGCGGGTGGGCCGGTAGTGCTTCCAGAGGTAGAAGACGAAGAGGTAGCTCCAGAAGCTCACGGGGATGGTGTAGAGGAGGACGAGCTGCCAGAGCACGAACGTCATCACGAGTGCGGGCGACTCGCGGAGCGTCTCCCAGAACGCGCCGATGACGCCGTCGAGGAGCCAGAGTTCCGGGGGGAGCACGAGAAGCGCCAGATCCACCGCGACGAACAGGACGGCGAGCGCTCCAACGGCGGCGAAGACTAATTGGCGGCGGCGAGTCATGAGGGAGTGGACGGGCGAGCGCGCCCGTCTGAGATACTGCGTATAGGCTCCGTGAGGATATGAAGCTAGAGGTCGCCCCAGTAGTCCGGCTCGTTCCCGGGTTTCCACTTGATGGTGCAGCCGCGGGCGGGCGCGAACTCCCGGGTCACGTCCCCGCCGGCGAGCACGGTGTCGATGGCGTCACGCATCTCGAATCCGGGGTCGTCGGACGGTTCCGCGTCGGGCGATTGGGCGTCGTCGAGGCGGCCGTGGTAGGCGAGTTCGAAGCCGTCGCGGTTCGCGAACAGGAAGGGGTCGGGCGTGCAGACCGCGCCGTAGGCCGCCGCGGTCGCCTGGGAGTCGTCGCGGAGGTAGGCGTCGTAGTCCACGGTGCCCTCGCTGACGGCGTCACGCATCGCGTCGAAGGAGTCGTCGGGGTAAGCGTCGGCGTCGTTGGGGTTGATGCCGACCACGGCCACGTCGTCGTAGTCGTCCGCGATTGCGTTCAGGGCGGGGTGTTTCGCCTGCGCGTACGGACAGTGGTTGCACGTGAACACGACGAGCAGGGCGTCGTACTCATGGAAGTCGTCGAGCGAGTGCGTTTCGCCGTCGGTGCCGGGGAGCGAGAAGTCGGGTGCCGAGTCGCCGCGGTCGAGCACGCGGGTTGATTCGCCAGCCATGCGTGGGGGAACGGAGAGCGGGCGGAAAAGCGCTCGGCCCGCGGACGCGTTCGCCTACTCGAACCCCCACTCGTCGGCGCGGCGTTCGGCCTCCTCGCGGGCGCGTTCGCGGATGTCCGCGATGGCGTCGTCGTCCGCGAGGAAGGCTTCGACGGCGTCGAGCGACCCGGCGTCGGCGTCGGGCGTGTCGGGGGCGCGCTCGCGGGTGCGGGCGGCGAGGTCGTCGTCGCCCGCGAGGTGGGACGCGGGGGCGTCGGGCGCGACGGCGCAGTCGGCGGGCGGCGACGGCGCGGGGTCGGCGTGGAGTTCGACGCGGACGGGGCCGGGATTCGCGAACGCGGCGAGCGCCGCGCCGCCGGCGCGACCGTCGCTGTGGCGTGCGTGCGTCGGCACCCCGTCGTCGAACCAGAGAGTGAGGCGGTCGGCGGCGTCGAGCAGGAGCGTCTGCTGGGGTTCGAGAACCGCGCGGCCCGTGTGCGCGACGTCGAGCGCGGTTTCGAGGGGTGCGGCGGTGTCGGGGACGGTGCGGGAGAAGACGAGGCGGCTCATACCTCGTCGGGGACGACCGCTCGCCGGAATCGGTCGGCGACGGCGGCCTCGCTCCCGGGTTCGACGGCGAGTTCGTCCGCGATGCGGCGGTAGGCGGCCGCGGCGGGGCTGTCCGGCGCGTGCGCGAGGAGCGGTTCGCCGGCGCGGCGGGCGTGCCGGGCGGCGTCGTCCTCCGGCACGCTCCCGAGGACGGGGCCGTCGAAGTAGCGTTCGGACTGCGCGGCGACGCGCTCGACGCCCGCCTCGTCGCGCACGCGGTTGTAGACGACGCCCGCGACGCCGGTGTCGTAGGACGCGGCGTACTCCTGAACCTTGAGCGCGTCGCTCAGCGCGGGAACCGTGGGCTGGGTGACGAGGACGACGCGGTCGGCGAGCACGATGGGGAGGACGGCGCGCCGCGACGCGAGGGTGGCCGGCGAGTCGAGGAGGAGCACGTCGGTGTCGGCGGCGAGCGTCGCGACCACGTCCCGGAGGCGGGTCGGGTCGGCGGCGCGGAAGTCGCCGAGGTCGGTGCCGCAGGGGACGACGCGCATCCCGAAGCGCTCGTAGGTGGCGTCGGCGACGCGAGCGTTCGAGTCGCCGAGCAGGAGGTCGTGGAGGGTCGTGTCGGCGTCCGCGAGGCCGGCGTGAAAGAGGAGGTTCGCCATCCCGGTGTCGGCGTCCACGACGGTGACGTCGTAGCGCTCCGCGAGCGCCATCCCGAGGGCGAGCGTGCTCGTCGTCTTCCCCGTCCCGCCCTTGCCGCTCGCCACCGCGAACACCTCGACCATTAGTTCTCCCGACGCGATAGCGAGTAATAAAGTCGCGGGTTAGAGGGTGTTCGACTCGATGTCCCGCGGGAAGTACGTCAGTCGGTCGGTGCCGTCCTCCGTGATGGCGACCGTGTCGGAGTGCCGGTAGCCGTACGTGTCCGTGTAGATGCCGGGTTCGATGGTGTAGACGTGCCCGGGTTCCATGGTGCCGTCCGCGCCCGCGTCGATGTACGGCGGTTCGTGCGCGCCCAGCCCGATGTTGTGGCCGACGTGGTGCTGGGCGTGCTCCGCGACGCCCTGCTCCGCGAAGTACTCCGTGACGAGGTCGTCCACGTACGCGAGTTCGACGCCCGGGCCGAGCGCGTCGATGGCGATAGTCTGGGCTTCGAGCATCAACTCGAAGTAGTCCGCCTGCTCGTCGCTGGGTTCGCCGACGAACATCGTGCGTTCGAGTTCGGAGTGGTAGCCGTCCACGTTCGCCGTCGCACCAGTCACCAGCACGTCGCCCTCCCGGAGGCGCTCGTTCGCCGTGTGGCCGTGCGGAAGCCGGGTCTGCTCGCCCGCGATGTAGCCCGCGTGCACGGGCCCGTCGCCGCGCGTCCGCACCGCGTACTCGTCGCCGAGCGCGTCCAGCATCGCCCGCGACCCCTCCAGGGACGCCCGCTGGCTCACCGTCACCGGATGCGCGCCCGCCTCCGTGTGCTCCGCGAGGTAGCGGTGCGCGAGGTTCGCCCAGCGCGCCGACTCACGAATCAACTCGATTTCCGCATTCGATTTCGCGTACCGCAGCCGCGCCACCCAGTCCTGGCTCTCCACGTCCACGAACTCGGAGAGCGCCGGCCCCTCGTAGCCCATCACGCCCGGCGCGCCGTCCATGTCCGCCGCCACCGACGCCGCACCGAGGTCGTCCAACATTCCCGCCGCCGTCTCCACCGGCGCACCCTGCGGATAATCGAAGTACGAATACACCGCGTCGATGCGCGGGTTCCCCGAGACGCGCTCGACCTCCAACCGCGGCACCGTAATCGCCACCTCGTCTATCGTCACCGCGAGCACGACCGGGCGCTCCGTCCGAATGTGCGCGAACCCAGACACGTACTCGATACTCGTCGCGCCGAACCACACGCCGGCGTCCACGCCAGCGTCCGCGATACGGTCGCGAACCGCGTCCAACCGCCGGTCGAACTCGCCCCCGGGAACCTCCGTGTGCATACCGACAGCGACCACAACCACCCCGAAAAAACTCCGCCTCCCGGAAAACCCGCCACCACGCCCTTCCGACCACACCACCACACGCCACGCGTGAACACCCACACCAAAGTCCTGCTCGTCGGCGCAGTCCTCTTCGCACTCCCCATCCCCGGCACGTTCGTCCTCGGCGCGCTCATCCTCCTCACCGGCACCGCCCTCTACTGGCTCGACAACTAACGCCGAAAACCCCGTTCAACCCGCATCCACTCACACAGAGTTCGCGGCCAACAGAACACGCACCCGGCGTTTACGGAGCTTCGGCTTCTGCGTGGAATCGACGGCAGGAGGAGTCCGCCCTCCCGAGTTTGAACTCCGTCAGACGACGCGCTCACTTCGCTCGCGCGCTGCGACTGACGTGCTCAAATCTGGTCACGTGGCGTTTCACGACTCACTCCGTTCGTCGAAAAAGTCCGCCCTCCCCGATTTGAACGGGGGGCAAGCCGATCTACAGTCGGCTGCTCTACCAGTCTGAGCTAAGGGCGGTCGTACTCAGTCGTAACCGCTGATTCGGATAAAAGGGTTATCATTCGGGAGGCGTGTGACAGCGTCCGACAGCGGCGGTAGGTTGATGTGGGAGACGTTAGTAGGTCTTGGTGAGTCGATGAGTAAGATAACGTTCCGGGCGGACGACGACCTCGTTCGGGCGGTGGAGTCGCTCGACGCGTCGAAGAGCGAGGTGATGCGGGACGCCCTCCGCGCGTACCTCGACGAGCGCGCGGGCGGTGCGGAGCGGGGGTCGTCGCGCGAGCGCGGGTCGTTGGACGCGCTGGTGGCGGAGCGCGTGGACGAACTCGTCGCGGAACGTCTCGGGAGCGCGAGGAGCGCGCAGGATATCAACGTAAACGTCAGTGTTGACGGCCAGAATGCCGATTCGGGGAGTTCTGTCGGGCGCGCTACGGACGTGGCGGAACGTCGCGAACGGGATGAGTCGTCGTCGGACGAGCTGTCGCGGACGTGCGCGCAGTGCGGGGACGACCTGGCGTCCGGGCACGTGTACTGCCCGAACTGCGGGGAGAAGGCGAGTAAACGCGCGTTCTGCGAGTGCGGCGGGGAGCTGCGGCCTGAATGGGCGTTCTGCCCGGAGTGCGGGCGTCGAACGGCGTCTACGGGCATCGTGGAACGGTAAGTCACTCGTTCCCAGCCCCCATTAACTATTTACGTCATTACATAGATTGTTGGTGTACGTAAGACGGGCGTCTTACACAGAACCCATCGACTGCGGCATAGTACGCCGCGTCCGGGCGCGATGTAAGACAAACGGCTTACTGGGGAAACAAACTATGGAGCGTGTGACTCTCCGGATACCACGGCAGCAAATCGAGGAGGTCGAGCGGATGGTCGAGCGGGGGAAGTACCCCAATCGTAGCGAAGCCATCCGGTCCGCCGTCCGCGAGATGCTTGACGAACAGCAAGAGAACAGCCCGAAAAACTGGGCCAAGGTGTAAACAATGCAGGATATAGTCAACGAGGCCCTCGAAAACGCCGAGAAAGAGCAGCGAGACATGAGCGACGCCAGCAGTGACGGAGACGAGTTCGGCGACCCCCGAATCGTCATCGTCGGCTGCGGCGGCGCCGGAAACAACACCGTCAATCGCCTCTACAACATCGGCGTCGAGGGCGCTGACACCGTGGCCATCAACACGGACAAACAGCACCTCAAGATGATCGAGGCCGACACGAAGATTCTCGTCGGGAAGTCCCTGACGAACGGCCTCGGCGCGGGCGGCGACCCCTCGATGGGCGAGCGCGCCACCGAAATGGCGCAGGGCACCATCAAGGAAGTCCTCGGGGACGCAGACCTCGTGTTCGTCACCGCCGGCATGGGCGGCGGCACGGGAACGGGCGCGGCACCCGTCGTCTCCAGCATCGCAAAAGAGCAGGGCGCAATCGTCGTCGGAATGGTCTCCACGCCGTTCAACGTCGAGCGCGCGCGCACGGTGAAGGCCGAGGAAGGCCTCGAAAAGCTCCGCGACGAAGCGGACTCCATCATCGTGCTGGACAACAACCGCCTGCTCGACTACGTCCCGAACCTCCCGATCGGCAAGGCGTTCAGCGTGATGGATCAGATCATCGCCGAGACCGTCAAGGGAATCTCGGAGACCATCACCCAGCCGAGCCTCATCAACCTCGACTACGCGGACATGACCGCCATCATGAACCAGGGCGGCGTCGCCGTCATGCTCGTCGGGGAGACCCAGGACAAGAACAAGACCGAGGAAGTGGTGAAGGACGCGATGAACCACCCGCTCCTCGACGTGGACTACCGCGGCGCGAGCGGCGGCCTCGTCCACATCACGGGCGGCCCCGACCTCACGCTCAAAGAGGCCGAGGGCATCGCCGACCACATCACGGAACGCCTCGACGCGTCCGCGAACGTCATCTGGGGCGCGCGCATCCAGGAGAACTACAAGGGCAAGGTGCGCGTCATGGCCATCATGACGGGCGTCCAGTCCGCGCAGGTGCTGGGGCCGAGCACCCAGAAGCAGGCGGACAAGTCCCGGCAGGAACTCCAGGACGTGGACACGAACCCGTCCCGTGACGTGGACGCGCAGACCCAGACCGGGAGCACGGGCTCTCAGTGGGGCGCGCACTCCGACGGCGGCGAGGACGAAGTCGAGCAGAACAACGGCCTCGACGTCATCCGATAACCGAACAGCCGGTCACGCGCCCGTCGCACAGTTCCCCAGTTCGTGGGACACCGGGGTGCGTCAGACCGACTGAACGGCGTCGACCAGCGCGCACTTCCGGCACACGTCGCGCGTCGTCGGCGCGCCGCACTCCGCGCAGGAGTCCAGTTCGGACTCCGGCTCACCGCCACGATACTTTTCCGCCGCAAGTCCCGCCAACTCCTCGTAGCCTGCCATAATCGAGTGTCGCGTCCCGGGATGGTTCTCCTCCAGCGACAGCAGGAGGTCTTGGATTTCGCCGCGGAACGCCTCGCTCGAATGCGGGCACTCCGCCATGTGCACGGGCAAGTCCTGGAGCTGGGCGTAGAGCGCGACCTCCTTCTCGGGCACGTCCCGGAGCGGTTTCGCGCGCGGCACCATCTCCTCGCGGGTCTCGCGCTCGTCGAACCCGCCGAGCGAGGCGTCGAAGTGCTTCGCGACCTGCTCGACGTTCCCCTCGAAGATGTTCATCAGCGCGGTCTCGGCCTCGTCGTCGAGGTTGTGGCCGGTGAGGAGTTTGTCCGCGTCGTACTCGTCGGCGTACCGCGCCAGGATGTCGCGACGGAACACCCCACAGTAGGCGCAGGGAGCCATGTTCTCCGGGTCGTCCTCGACCACGTCGTCCATCTCCAGGTCGAACTCGTCGCGGTACGTCACGAGTTCGTGGCGCACGTCGAGGTCGGCGGTGAGGTCCTCGCACGCGTCCACGGACGCGTCACGGTAGCCCTCGATGCCCTCGTGGATGGTGAGGCAGACGAGTTCCACCCGGGGGTCGTCGGCGAACGTGTCGTGGAGTATCTTCGTGAGAACGACGGAGTCCTTCCCGCCGGAGAGTCCGACCACCCACGTCTGGGGGTTCTCCGGGGTGGCGTCCCGCGGAAGCAAGTCGTCCTCGCGGACGCGGCGGCGCACCCGGCGTTCCACGGACTCGAAGAAGTGCGTGTCGCAGAGATGCGTCCCCGAGTACGCGGCGTGCATCACCGCCTCGCGGTCGCACTTGGTGCAGTCCATGCCCCAGATTGCGGGGGCGCGCGTTTCACCGTTTCGCACCCCCATAAACTATATGTCGAGATATCAAATCCGGTTGCGGCGGCAGTGTTTTGATGCTGCGGGGTGCAGTTTCGGGTCTATGACGGGAATCACGTACGAGGACTTCATCGACCTCGACTACGAACCGGCGGACGACGAACTCGTCTGTGACTTCCGCGTCACGCCCGCAAGCGACATGGACATGGAGTCCGCGGGCAGTCGGGTCGCCTCCGAGAGCTCGAACGGCACGTGGGCGGAACTCCAGGTCGAGGGGAGCATCACGGACTTGAGCGCGACCTGTTTCGACATCCAGGGCGACCGCATCAGGGTCGCGTACCCGGACGCGCTCTTCGAGCACGGGAACATGCCCCAGGTGCTCTCCTGCATCGCGGGCAACATCCTCGGAATGAAAGCCGTCGAGCGCATCCGACTGCTCGACTGCGACTGGCCGGAACCCCTCACGAGCTCGTTCCCCGGCCCCCAGTACGGAACGAGCGTTCGCTCGGAACTCCTGGACGCCGCCGACCGCCCCATCACCGCCACCGTCCCGAAACCCAAGGTCGGCCTCAGCACCGACCAGCACGTCCAGGTCGCCTACGAGGCGTGGACGGGCGGCATCGACCTCCTCAAGGACGACGAGAACCTCACCGACCAGTCGTTCAATCGGTACGAAGACCGGCTCTACCAGTCGCTCGAACGCCGCGACGAGGCCGAGGAGGAGACGGGCGAGCGCAAGAGCTACCTCGTGAACGTCACCGGGACGGGCGACCAGATGCTCGAACGCGTTCAGATGGCCGCGGACGCCGGCTGCGAGTTCGTGATGGTGGACGTCGTCACCGCCGGCTGGGCCGCCGTCCAGCAAGTACGCGAACTCACCGAGGAAGAAGGGCTGGCGATTCACGCGCACCGCGCGATGCACGCGGCGTTCGACCGCGTCCCCGACCACGGCGTGTCGATGCGCGCGCTCGCGCAGGTCGCGCGGCTCTGCGGCGTCGACCACATCCACACCGGCACCGCCGACCTCGGAAAACTCGAAAACGAGGACACCGCCGGCATCAACGAGTGGCTGGCGAGCGACCTCCACGGCCTCAAGGACGTGCTCCCGATGGCGTCCGGCGGCCTCCACCCCGGCCTCGTCCCCGAGCTCGTCGACCGCATCGGCACCAACATCGGCATCCAGGCCGGCGGCGGCGTGCACGGCCATCCCGACGGCACGCACGCCGGCGCGAAAGCCCTCCGCCAATCCATCGACGCCGCCGTCGCCGGCATCGACATCGAAGAGTACGCCGACACCCACCCCGAACTCCGCACCGCCCTCGACAAGTGGGGAACCGAAACGCCGCGCTGAAGGGCGACGTACTGATTTTCGGAGAGTAGTCGAACCAGAACGACGACCGCGAGGAGAAGTCCCGCGAGCGCGAGCGCGAGCACGTCGCACTCGTTCGCCGCGGGGAGGACCGGCCGGAACGCGGCCCGCTACGCCTCGGTGGCGTCCGGAACGCGGCCGACCGTGACGTAGAACGGAATCATCGCACGCCGGCGGTAGGCTTCGTCCTGCATCTGGGTGACCGCCGACCGCCCCATCTCGCGCCACGCGGAGCGGAGGCGGTCGTACTCGCTTCCCGTCATTCCGCCGGCTTCGAGCGTCGGGCGCTGTTCGGCGAGCCGGCTCGCCGTCGCCTTCCGCTGTGCGGACTCCAGTTCCGCGGGCGAGTACGGCGGTTCGACCGTGCGGACGTGTTCGTGCCGCCGCGTCCGCACGTCCACGAGGCCGGCGTCCTCGAACACGCTGGCGGCGCTCCGGCCGAGCGTCACGTCCGTCTCGACGCCCTCGATGTACGTTTGGCGCGCGGACTCCGCGAGCGACGCCTCGTCCGGAACCGTCGATTCGACCCGCACCTCGCTGTTGTCCGGTTCGATTGCGGCGACGAGATCCGAGGACGCCCGCGAGAACTCCCGTACCGCCGCCACTGGGTTGGGGAGGTTTATCAGTAGCGCCTGACACGTCACGAGGTCGAACGCGCCGTCCCGGACGGGAAGCCGGGTCGCGTCCGCCTGCAATCGACCGTCCGCCGCGACGTGCGCGAGCAGGTCGCTGTCGGCGTCCGCCCCCACGACCTCGCCCGGCGACTCCTCCGCGAGCACGCGCGTCAGCTCGCCGGTTCCACACCCCACGTCCAGCACGCGCTCCCGGTCGCCGAGTGACAGCGGCGCGAGCGCCTCCCGGTTCTCCCACATCCCCCGCCGCGTGTCCGTCAAGTACTCCGCCGAAAACCGTCGCACGCCCACGACTACAACCCCTGGTGAGAAAAACGAACCGCCTCCACGCGACCGCTCACCACGCATCGCCCGCTCGATGGTTCGTGAATCTACGATTCACGTAGTCTCGCGGTTCCACCGCTCGACGGCTCGCGACGCTTACGCGTCGCGTAGTATCTCACGCCTCGCTACCGCTCAGCGTTCAGTCGTTCCGCGACGCTTACGCGTCGCGTAGTATCTCACGCCTCGCTACCGCTCAGCGTTCAGTCGTTCCGCGACGCTTACGCGTCGCGTAGTTCCCGCACTTTCTCGATGTTCCACGCGAAGCCGCGGCCGTCCTCGTTCGGGGTTTCGAGGACGAGCGGCACGTCGCGGATGGCGTCGTGGTTGACGAACGCTGTCATGCCGTCGTCGCCGATGTGTCCCTCGCCGATGTGGGCGTGTTCGTCCTTGTTGGTGCCGCACTCGTGTTTCGAGTCGTTGAGGTGGACGCACGCGAGGTGGTCGAGGCCGATTTCGTCGTCGAACGCCTGGAGGGTTTCGTCGACGCCCGCGGGCGTGGAGAGGTCGTAGCCGGCGGCGAACGCGTGCGCGGTGTCGAGGCACACGTCGAGGTCTTGATTGGAGCGGTCGAGGACGCCCGCGAGGTGCGCGAAGTCGCCGCCGAGTTTGGTTCCCGACCCGGCGTCGGATTCGACGAGGACGGTGACGCTGTCCGGAATGCTGAGTTCGTCGAGCGCGCTCGCGGCGTTGTCGAGGCCGTTCTCGACGCCCGCGCCGGTGTGCGCGCCGAGGTGGACGTTCACGTACTCGATGCCGAGTTCGGCGGCAGCGTCCACTTCCTTCTGCATGGAGTCGATGGACTTCTCGCGGAGGTCGTCCTTCGGCGTGCAGAGGTTCACGAGGTAGGACGAGTGAATCACCCAGGGGCCGTCGAGTTCCGCGGTTGTTTCCTCGCGGAACGCGGCGGCTTCGTCGTCCCCGATGTTGGGGTCTTGCCAGACCTGGGGGGAGTGCGTGAATATCTGGCCGCAGTTCCCGCCGACGTCGACCTCGCGCTCGACGGCGTTGTCGACGCCGCCGGCGATGGAGACGTGTGCGCCTACTCTGAGCATACGAGGAGTGCGTGGCGGGTGGACGAAAGCGCTTCGGAACCGCCGGAGCACGAACGCTTTAGGCCGTCCCCGCCCTTCGTGGAGGTATGCCGGAGTCGCCGCTGGCGGTGGGCGCGGACGCGCCCTTGTTCAGCGCGCCGCTCGTCACGCCGGACGGCGAGGTGGAGGAGACGGCGCTGGGGGAGTTGCTGGGGGAGAAGCCCGTGCTGTTGGCGTTCTACACGAACGACTTCAGCCCGGACTGCGTGAACGAGTGGTGTTCGTTCCGGGATTACGACTGGTTCGCGACGGGGGAGCGCGTGCAGGTCGTGGGCGTGAGTCGGTCGCGGACGTACACGCACAAGAAGTTCATCGACTACCTCGACCTCGGGTTCCCGCTGTACACCGACCGCGACCTCAGCATCGCGGAGTCGTACGGCGTGAAGTACCGGGCGTTCAAGATAGCGGCGCGCGCGAAGCGCTCCGTGTTCTTCATCGACCGGGACGGCGTCATCAAGTATCGCTGGGTGGGCGAGCATCCGCTCGACCCGACCCGTGATTCGCCGCCGCTGGGCGAGATTCAGCGGGCGCTGGAGGACGTGCTCGGGCCGCTGGAGGAGGAGTCGTTCGGGTTCAAGTAGTTTTCTCGCGCGTCCACGCGTCGGTCGCGTACGTCTCGGCGGCGAGGTCGCGGGCGTCCGCGAGTTCGTCGTCACGCCACTCGCCGGGGTCGGCGTCCGCCCAGTCCGCGAGCGCGTTCTCGACGGCGGCGACGGCGTCGTCGCGCGAAATCCCGGTGAGGTCGCGGATGGACGTGACGCGTCCCTCGAACTCGTCGGGCGCGGGCGGGTCGCTGAACGCGCCGAGGTGGCGGTCGGTGGCGAGCGAGTAGGAGAGCGAGCCGTGCTGGATGACGGCGTCTCGCTGTCGGTACTGGGCGTTCCCGCTTATCTTCTTGCCGTCGGCGACGATGTCGTGGGCGGGGTGGAGTTCGCGGAGGTAGCACGCGGGCCGATGAATCTCGGGCATCGACTCGGAGACGTAGTCGGCGTCGATTCCCATCCGGGAGAGCGCGTCGAGAATCGGCCGGCAGAGGACGTGGTAGGCGTCCATGAGGTCGCCGGGGAGTTCGTCCGCGGGCGCGACAACGGTGTAGGAGATGTCGCCCGTGTAGTCGTGGTAGATGCCGCCGCCGCCCGTCGGTCGGCGGGTGACGGTGATTCCTTCGTCCTCGCAGTACGCCCAGTCCACGCTCTCCGGACTCTGGTTGTAGCCGAGGGAGAGCGTGCTCGGCCCCCAGCGGTAGATGCGCGCCGTGCGGAGGCCGTCCGCGGCGGCGGTGCGCGCGGCGACCTCGTCGAGCGCCATGTTCGTCGGGCCGTGCCAGGTCTCCTCCGTGATGAGCCGCCACTCGCGGTCGGCGAGGGTCATGCGGTGGTGTTCGGCCCGCGGGACTTAATCAGTAGAGTTCGCCGCCGGCCGGCACGTCGTCGTCGGGCCGGACGAGCACGGGGTTGCCGTCGTCGCCGGGGACGCCGAGCGTGAGCGCTTCGGACTCGTAGCCCGCGATGTTCACGGTTCCGAGGCCGAGCGCGCACAGGACTTGGGTTCCGGGGAGCGCGTCGGGGTCGTGGTGGTAGCCGAGTTGGGCGGCGGACTGCACGGTGTCGTCCCCGAGGTCGATGGTGAGTTTCACCATCTCGGGTTTCCGCGTCTCCGGGAACGGTTCGGCGGATTCGACGGTGCCGACGCGCACCTCCGTGTCGAGCGGTGACATACGGGGGCGAACGGGAGAGGGGGAGAAAACGGTTCGGGTCGCTACGTGCCCGCGGGCGTCGGCGTCTCCGACCCCCGGAGGTTCGCGACGGCGAACAGCGCGAGCGCGGCGACGGCCGCGCCGGCCTGCACGGCGAGCGCGGCGGAGCTACCGAGCACCATCTCGGCCGCCGGCCCGAACAGACAGAGCGCGGCGAGCGCGAGGAAGACCGCGCGCCGCAACGTCGTGAGCGTCTGCGCGCCGTCGTGGCCGATGGTGGCGGCGGTGAGCGAGACGACGCCGAGGAACACGCCGAACACGGCGAGCGGGGTTCCCGTGAGCGTCCAGTCGATGAGCGCGGGGTTGGTGACGAGCGCGAACGGGATGAGGAATCCGGCCGCGCCGATGCGGAGCGACTGCATCGCGGTCTGCATGAAGCTACTGTCTGCGATGCGGGAGCCGACCGCGACGCCGACCGCGACCGGCGGCGTGATGGCGGAGAGCATCGCGAAGTAGAACACGTAGAGGTGGGCGGTGATGGAGCCGACGCCGAGGTCGACGAGCGCGGGCGTGATGAGCGCCTGCACGAGGATGTAGGCCGCGGGCGTCGGCATCCCCATGCCGAAGAGGATGCTGCACACCATCGCGATGAGCAGGACGAACACGAGCACGCCGCCGCCGAGCGAAATCATGCGGAGGCTGATGGTCTGCGTGAGTCCCGTCTGGGTGAGCATCGCGATGATGACGCCCATCGACGCGAGCACGCCGACCAGCGGGGCCATGTCGAGCGACCCGCGCTTGAACCCGCGGAGGGTGTCCACGGTCGTCGCGAGCACCGCGGAGAGGACGTCCCGGGACGCGGCGTCGGCGTCCGCTGCGTCCTCGCTGGACGCGTCGCCGAGCGCGGCGAGCAGGACGTTCCGGGCGTACATCGTCCCGACCATCGTGAGGGTCGTGTAGAGTCCGGCGGCGAGCGGGGAGAGCCGCATCACGACGAGCGTGTAGAGGAGAACCGCCATCGGGACGAGGAAGTGCGTGCCCTCGAAGAACCGGCGAACCGCCCCGACGAAGTCGTCCGTCGCGGTGTCCGAGAACGCGACCGCCTGAATCAGGCGGGCGACGAGGAGCGTGAAGCCGGCGACGAGCGCGGACTGCACGGGGCCGAGCGCGAGCGTGTCGCGCGCGAGCAGGAACGCGCCCACGGTGAGCGCCGTGTAGAGGACGGTCGTGAGCGTGCGGACGCTGAACAGGGCGGCGAGCATGCTGTCGTCGGTCGCGCGCTCGGTCGTCCAGCCGTGCCGGAGGACGGCGAACTGGATGGCGATGCCGACGCTGAAGTAGAAGAGGAGCGCCGGGAGGAACGCCGCCTGGATGACGCGGAAGTAGGAGACGCCGAGGATGTCAGCCATCAGGAACGCCGCGACCCCCATGACGGGCGGCATTATCTGGCCGCCGGAGGACGCGACGCTCTCGATTGCGCCCGCGTAGTCCTCGCGGACGCCCTGACGCTTCATCATCGGAATCGTGAAGCTCCCGGTGGTCGCGGCGTTCGCGGCCGCGCTCCCCGTGATAGACCCCATCGCCATGCTGGAGAGGACGGCGACGTGGACGACGCCGCTCTTGAGGTTCCGGCCGAGGCGTTCGCCGAGGCCGAGGATGACGTCGAGCGCGCCGTAGACGCGGGCGAGGCCGGCGAACATGATGAAGACGGCGACCCACGTCGAGCCGATTTCGGTGATGAAGCCGTACGCGCCGTTGATTCGCATCGCGCCGTACGTCGCCACGTCCGCCCACGAGAACCCGGAGTGCGAGAGGAACCCGGGGAGCGCGGGGCCGACGAGCGCGTACAGGACGGAGCCGATGCCGACGAGCGCGATGGCCCAGCCGTACGCGCGCCGGGTCGCGTCGATGACCAGCGCGACGACGACGAGACCGACGACGATGTCGGTCTGCTGGAACCCGACGACGATGGCGCTCTCGTAGAGCCGCATGAAGTTCAGTTCGACGTAGATGCTCGCCGCGGCGGCCGCGAGCGCGGACAGCACGCAGAGGTGTGAGTCGATGCGGCCGACGTGGTCGTGGTAGCGGTCGGGGACGTACCCGAGGAGCCGCGAGTCTCCCTCTTGGGCCTGCACGGAGAGGTTGAGGTAGTAGATGACGAGGCCGAGGCCGAGGAAGATGTTCGCCCAGCGAACGCGGACGATGGGGCGGAACCACGCGAACGCGAGCGTGGACGCGGTCAGCAGGACGGCGAGCGCCGAGACCGTGGCGAGGATGACGCGCTCGCTGGCCGGGCGGCTACTGAAGGATTCGCGCAGTTCGGCGACTGTCGTGCCGTCGGTCAGTCGAAGGGAGTCGAACATCGAGAGCGCTACTCGTCAGCGACCTCGAACTCGTCCGACCAGACGCCCTTTTCCTGGTAGAAGTCGGCGGCGGCCGGGTGGAACGGGAGCGTGTCGTACGCGTTCTGCGTCCAGAACTCGCCGTCCGCGAGGCCGCCGAGGAGCGCGTTGTCCTCCTGGAGGGCTTCGCGCTGCGCCCAGAGGGTTTCGAGGAAGGAGTAGAGCGTGTCGTAGGAGAAGTCGTTCCGTACGACGAAGTTGTACGCGAGCGTCGGCGTGTGGAGGGTGTCCGGCGCGTACGCGTAACCCTCGAAGCCGCCCATGTCGATGTCGGAGATGATGACCGCGGGGTCGTCTTCGAGCTGGGAGACCGCGTCCTCCGGCCACTGGAGGACGCGGAGGTCGACGGTGCTCTTCATCTGCTGCACCCAGCCGGGTTCGACGGACTCGTTGATGAAGGTCGCCGCGCCCACGTCGAGGCGACCCTCGCTCATCGCGCTCGCCTGGTTGCCGTAACTGATGCTCACGCGCTCGTAGTCGTCGACGACGTAGTCGAGGGAGTGCTGGAGCATCTCGGCGGTACCGGATCCGCGCGGCGTCGGGGACACCCGACTGTTCGGCTGGATGTCGGAGACGGACGTCCAGCCGTCGTTCGGGGACGTGAGGAGCCACGCGAGGTCGTAGAGGTGGAAGACCTGCGTCGGCGTGAACTCGATGTCCTCGAAGGGCGCTTCGTTGTTCGCGACCTTGCTCGCGGTCCAGTTCTGGATGTAGGAGATGTCGGCTTCGTCGCGCGAGAGACGGCCGATGTTGGCGTTCGTTCCTTCGCTCGGTCGAGCGTCGACGGTGACCGCGTCCGTGTTCTGGTTTACGCGGTTCGCGATTGCCTGACTCATCGCGTACGCGGACGTGGTTTCCGTCGAGGTGGTCATTATCATCTCGCCGTCCGCGCCCGGCGCGTCACCGCTCCCGCTTCCGCTGTCTCCGAGACAGCCGGCGGCGGTGGTGAGTGCGAGCGCTCCGACGGAGCCTTTCAAGAAGGTTCTGCGATTGGAGTTCAGATTGGCAGTCATACCCGTGCAGGGTTCTAACGTTGGTAACGTATATAGATTAGTACTGTCCAAGAGTCACTATACGCTTTTAAGGCTCGAATCTCGGTAGAGCGACCGCAGTCCGAACCCGAGAACGCGTTTCTATATCGCCCCATGGAGTTTATCGATGGCTCCGGGGTGTTTTTACCCGGCGCGACCCACGTTCGTGGTAGATGGTTCAGAACGTCGCCCAGGAGGTCGCGGAACTGGAGCAGGAGGACTTCAACCTCCTCTCGGGCGTGGAGCACGGGATGCGTTTTTCGGAGTGGGTGGCGCGGGAGAAGCTCCCCGAGTTCGCGCGGCTCACCGAGGAGGAGGTGGATTACCGACTCGACCGCGTGGAAGACCGCGGACTGGTGGAGCGCCAGACCATCCAGTACGAGGGGTTCCGGCTGACCTTCGAGGGGTACGACGTGCTCGCGCTGAAGTCCTTTGCGGAGCGCGACACCGTCGAAGGGTTCGGCGCGCCACTGGGCGTCGGGAAGGAGTCCGACGTGTTCGAGGTGCAGTCGTACAAGCCGATGGCGCTCAAGTTCCACCGCGAGGGGTACACGAACTTCCGCGAGGTGAACAAAGAACGCGATTACACGAGCGAGAAAGAACACGTCTCGTGGTTCTACACCGCGCGGAAAGCCGCCGAACGCGAGCACGAGGCGCTCGAAACCCTGTATCCCGACGTGCGGGTGCCGCGGCCCGTCGACCAGAACCGGCACGCCATCGTGATGGAGAAGATCGACGGCGTGGAGCTGAACCGCGCGAAGCTCGACACCGACCAGGCGGAGGGCGTGCTCGACCTCGTCCTGCAGGAGATGGCGCTCGCGTACGCGAAGGGGTTCGTGCACGCGGACATCTCCGAGTACAACGTGTTCGTCCACGAGTCCGGTATCACGCTGTTCGACTGGCCGCAGTCCGTTCCGACGGAACACGAGAACGCGCGCGAGTTGCTGGGCCGGGACGTGAAGAACATCGTCTCCTACTTCCAGCGGAAGTACCCGAACGCCGTCTCCGAACCGGACGTCGACGCGGTCGCGGACGCCGTCGCCGCCGATTCTTTCGAGCGTATCGAGAACTACTGAGCGGGCTGTTTTCGCGGCAGTCGCGTGTCTCGGGAGAGAGCGCCGAACAGCGAGGATAAACTGATAGTCGAGATATCGAATCGGGGTTCGCGGGAAGGCGGAGCGGGATTAGTCGTTTTCCGCGGGTGTGTCGGGGTCTTCGTCGTCGGTGAGGGCGGTTCGGAAGTTCCAGAGTTCGTTCAGGACGAGGAGGACGGCGGGGACGACGACGAACAGGAGCATGCCGTTGCCGGTGTTGACGAACTGGACGAGGTAGCCGAAGTAGGGGATGTGGAAGCGGACGACGCCGACGACGTTCTCGGCGGGGACGAGTTCGCCGTCGGGTTCCTCGTTCGCGTCGCCCTGCGTGCGGAAGTACCGGCCGTCGTCGCGTTCGACGACGTCGATGACGCGGTGGGTGACGAGGCCGGTGTCGGCGGTCGCGCCGGTCGCGTGGAAGGTGATGATGTCGCGTTCGTCGATGTCGTCCGGGGAGACGCCGTCGACGACGACCGCGTCGCCCGCGTGAATCGTCGGGGACATGCTGGAGGAGAGGACGACGTAGCTGTTGTCCGCGCCGGCGACCTGCGGAACCGCGAACACGACGGACGGAACGACGACGGCGAGGAGGAGTGCGACTCCGGCGTACTGTGCGACTCTCGTGAGGGTGTCTCTGGTGAGCATCTATGTCGTGGACGTGAGAACGTACGAGACGTTCAGGGTGACCGAGTCGGTCTGGATGGCGTTTCCGGTGGCGGCGGGGACGCGCCACTGCGCGACGACGCGGACGGATTCGCCGGCGGCGAGCGGGTAGTCCGCGGCGAGAACGGTCTCGTCGAGGGTAGCGGCGGTGACGTAGGCGTCGGGGCCGCCGACGAGGTAGGTTCGCGCGCCGTCGTCGCGGACGAGCGCGACGCGGAGTTCGAGCGCGGACGCGAGTTCGCCGCCGTTCCCGGGGCGGTCGACGCCGCGTTCGAGTTCGATGAGTCCGTTCTCCGCGGAGTCGACGCCGGTGAGAACCACGTCGAGCGCGCCGGCGGCGTCGCCGTCGTTGGTGACGACGGTTTCGGTGCGGCCGGACGCGCCGGGGGCGGCGTTCGAGACGCCGAGGACGCCGGGGTTCGAGACGGAGAGGTTCGGCGTGCTCGGGGTGGCGAGGTTCGCGACCGAGAACGCGTACGAGTCCATGGACTGCGCTTCGACGGTCGCGCCGTCGGCGGCGACGAACGCGGTCACGGTGACGTAGCCCTCGCGGAGGACGGTGGTGTCGTCGTTCGAGTTGTTGAACTCGTCCGCGCGCTCGCCCGAGGCGTACGTGACGGGCGCGTCGAGGACGCGCGAGAGCGCGAGGGTGCCGGTGTCGTTCACGGCGCGCTCGACGGTTCGCTGGCGCGCCCACTCGCTTTCGGGCGTCCACGTCGACACGACGACGGTGAGGGTTCGGGCGTCCGAGACGTTCCAGGAGAGCGTGCCGGTGAGTCGGCCGTCGAGGTGGACGACCTCGCCGAGCGTGTTCTCGACGTTCTCCGGGCTCTCCGCGGAGAACTGCACGCCGACCGACCCGGGCGTCGTCGTGGTCGTCGTAGTCGTCGCCCCGCTGGTCGTCGTAGTCGTCGTGGTTGTGGACGCCGGAGCGCCGGCGTTCGCGTCGCCGCCCGCGCTCCCGCTCCCGTTCTGCGTGGGCGTCACCGTCGGCGGCGCGGGCGCGTCCCCGTCACTCGCGTCGCTCGCGGCCGACTCGAACTGCGAGAGCCCGAACCCCGCCGCGGCGGCCGCGACGAGCAACACGGCGATGACGACGACGCGCCGCCGCGTCGCCTCCCGTGACGTGTTCACGACGCACCACCTCCGCCGTCGTCGTCATCGCGCTCGGTGTCGTCGCCGGATTGCTCACCACCACCGCCCCCGTCGTCTTCACTTCCTGCTCCACCGCCCGCCGTCGATTCCTCGCCGGGCGCGTCGTCGCTTTCCCCGTCGCTCTCGCCGGCGTCCGCATCCCCGGCGTCCGCGCCGCTTCCGTCGTTCTCCCCGCGGGTCTCTCCCCCGTCAGCGTTCCCGTCAGTCGAACCGTCGTCCGCGTCCTCGCCGGCGTTCGCCGACTCGTTGCCGGCGTCACCGGACTTGGTGTCGTTCTCCAGAGACTCACTCTCGTTCTCCAACGGCGTCGAGTCGTTCTCCAGAGACTCGCTCTCGTTGAGTGTGTTCTCCGACGCGTTGCGCTCGCCGTCACTCTGCTTCGACGTGTTGCCCTTCGTCTCGTTCCGCCGGTCGGTCTCGTTCTCGACGACCCTCGACTCGTCCGAGTCCGTCTCCGTGAACCCGGAGTCGTCGCCGGTGTTCGTCCCTCCCACGGTCTGCGTTCCGGGCGATGCGTGTTGCACGTCGAGGGTGGTTGTGGCGCTCGCGGTGAACCCCGACTCGAATCTGACCGTGACCGTGACATCGTACGTACCGGAGCCGTTCACGGCGTCCACGAGGTCAGCACGGGAGAACTTCGCGTTCGAGGAATCGCACGCCTGATTGAGCGACGTAATCGTATCCCCCGTTTTCAGAACGCGGAGCGTTGTCTCCCCGCACCGAACGCTCGCGTCGCCCGAGATATCGAGATGAACCGTGAATTTGGCGTTACTCTTCGCGTTGAGTTTCTTCGGCGTGATTTTCTCGAGGGTGATGTCGCCGCCGGTCGCCGCGTCGATGCTCCCGGACGCGGTTTCGGTGTCGGAGAGGTAGCTCGCGGTCGTGCCGTACCCGCCCGTCATCGTGAGCGCGGACGCGACGACGAGCAACACGGCCACCTTGGACGCGAACCCCCTCACCGCGAACCACCTCGTGTGTCCCGGGGATGGACACGCGGCTCCGCGACCCCTGTGACCGCCGAATCCGGCCGTCCACTACGATTCGTCACCGGACGACCCACGGGCGGAATCGAACCGCCCGCACTGCACCAGCGTGGGCCAGAGTGTGCTCGTGTTACGGGCTTCCGCCGTCCTGGACGAGCTGCATGTACACGTCGATGGTGACGGACTCGCCCTGCGCCTCGTTCTGGACGGACGTCGGGAGTTCGAGGCCGATGTCGCCGCTCACGGTGTCCCCGCCGGCGAGGGTTTGCCCCGTGTCGAGCCACGAGGTCGGTGCGTTTTCGAGGTCGACGGAGCCACTCCCTCCGCTGTCGAGGTTCCAGGTGAGGTCGAGGTCGTCTTCGAGGCCGGAGCCGTCGCTGTCGCCGTTCGTCGCGGTGCCGTCGCTTCCGCTGACGCCGAACTGGATGTAGAGGTCGCCGCTGACCGTTCCGTCGTTCCCGAGTTCCAGGCCGTACGAGTCAGACCAGCCGGGCGCGATGTCGGCGACCGAGAGGCTCGCGCCGCCGATATCGGACGCGCCGTTGACCGTCAAGTCGAGCGTGCCCGCTCTGACAGTGTTGTCGGTGCTGGTCTCGGTGTCGCTGAAGTACGCCATCGTTCCCGCGCCGCCCGCGGCCCCTGCGGCTCCGAGCGTCAGGAGGCCGCCGAGCGCGCGACGCCGCGTGAGTTCGAACGTGCGTTGGTCGTCGTCTGACATTGGTGTGCATCCCCGTGTGGGGAAGACCCACGGGCGGAGTCGAACCGCCCGCGATGCACCGGCGTGGGTCGGAGCGTGTGGTTCGTCCCCTAGAGGACGTCCTGTCCGGGTTCCTGTGCGAGCGCCATCGTGACCGTGATAGAGAGTTCGTCGCCCTGGAAATCGTCGTCGTCGAAGTCGCCCGTGTACTCCGGGTGTGTTTCCGTGCTGACGAATTTCAAGTCCATCGTGAGGTCGCGGGGAATGTTTGACTGGGGGGCGGGTTGGAGGTCGTCGAAAACCCCGTGTCGAACGACATCGTCGAGGTCGATGATGCCGTTGTCGTTCAGGTCTCCGTCGCCGTCGAGGTTGTCGAGGAGTTCTCCGCCGCCAGTTTCCTCCGGATAGCTGAGCGTGTCCACTTCGAACAAGCTCGCCATCCCGTCGGCGCTCTCGGGCATGGTGTCGCCGTCGTCGCTCCCGTTCCCGGATGCCTCGGTTCCGCTCGCCTCGATTTTGAGTTCGAGGTGATCTGCTGCGAGAGAGCCATCGTTTCGGGCGACGACGGTTCCGCCGAGCGTGTCGCCGGGCACGAGGTTTCCTACCGAGAACACGCCGGAGACGCCATCACCGTAGGTGCCGCCAGGCGTGCCGAGTTCCAGGTTCATCGTGCCCGCGCTGACAGTGTTGTCGGTGCTGGTCTCGGTGTCGCTGAAGTACGCCATCGTTCCCGCGCCGCTCGCCGCCCCTGCGGCTCCGAGCGTCAGGAGCCCGCCGAGCGCGCGACGCCGCGTGAGTTCGATTCCGTCTGTGTCGTCACTCATCTGGAGTCACCGAGTTATTCGTCGGTCTCCTGATCGAGCGTGATGGTGGCGTTGACGGTGGCGCTGTCCGACTGAATCTCGTTACCGGCGTCACTGACGATGCGCCACTCGACGGTGTACTCGACTTCCTCGCCCGCTTCGAGCGTCGCGAACTCGGAGTACGTGCCGAGGTCGGAGGCGTTCACCCAGCCGACGTTCGGAGCGTCGTCCGAGGTGAGCTTGACCTGGAGGTTCTCCGGTAGCTCGCTGTCGGACGGACTGTTGTCGACTCCCTCTTCGGGTTCGACGATACCGTTCTCGGCGCTCGAAACGTCGAAGTCGATGCTGAGGGTGCCGTCGATGGTGCCGTTGTTGGAGACGTTGAGCGTCGTGCTACCGGAGTCACCGGGCGCGGCTTCACTGACCTCGACGAGCGTGACGTCGCTGTCGCCGTCGTCGAGCTGGAGGTCGAGCGTGCCTGCGCTGACGGTGTTGTCGGTGCTGGTCTCGGTGTCGCTGAAGTACGCCATCGTTCCCGCGCCCGCGCCTGCGGCCGCAAGACTGATGACGAGGAGCGACGCCAGTACTCTACGCCGTGTGAGTTTGATCGTGCGTGACATTGGTGGTCACCCGATGGACAATCGGACGGCATTGGTGTGCTTGCGCGATCGGACTCGCGCGGTGTTTTCCGTCACGTCGTCCATCGACAGGACACCCTCTCTCCTACACCCCCGTATGTATGCGCTCCGAGATGTTTCCTAACGCCGGCCATAATTCGCTTAGTTCGAGGTTACCGGCGGCATCCTCATACCGACGCCTTCGCGCGGTTTCCGGGTTTAACGACTGATTTGTAGATACTAATACATATTTTTCGTTCGGAAGGTGTTCGATATCTACGGCCGCCGGCCGGGCGTGGTAATTCATGTCGAGAACCCGTAGAGTTATGAGATGACAGTATCGAGTGTATTCCAGGCAACACGTGTATGACGGGCGTGCTACGAGACGCCGGGAACGAGGGGCGAACCGAGCCGACCAGAGAGGACGTGTTCCACCTGTTGAGCAACCGGCGGCGGCGACACACCCTTCACTACCTCCGCCAGCGTGACGGCGAACAAGTCGACCTCCGCGAACTCTCCCAGCAACTCTCCGCGTGGGAGAACGGCGTTCCGCCCGCGGAAATCACGCACCGCGACCGGAAGACCGTGTACACGTCGCTCCGGCAGACCCACCTGCCGAAGATGGACGACGCGAACGTCGTGGACTACGACCCGAACCGGGGGCACGTC
Source organism: Salarchaeum japonicum (assembly GCF_020614395.1). NCBI lineage: Archaea > Methanobacteriati > Methanobacteriota > Halobacteria > Halobacteriales > Halobacteriaceae > Salarchaeum > Salarchaeum japonicum. Next base: position 1,929,775 of record NZ_CP085324.1, read on the forward strand.
GAACCCGCGGAGGAGTTCGAGGACGTGGAGGTCTACCTCGACGTGGTTCCCGAACAGGAGATACCGCGCAGCGAGTACTACCTCGGGTTGAGCGCGTTCGCGGCCGCGTTGCTCGCCGTCGCGTGGGTGGACGTGTTCCCGTTCGACCTGCTCTCGGACGTCACGTGGGCGGCGGTCATCGTCGCGCTGTTCGCGGTGTCCGCGGCGGTAGACACCTACTACGACGCGCGCCGCCAGCTCGGCTCGGACGGCGCGCCGCCCGACCTCCCGGAGCAGGACTGACGGTGGAGGTTTTTGTAGGTCGAACGCGAGCGTTCGCCCGATGAGGTGGCTGACCGTCGACGGAGACGTGGGGAGCGAGCAGGAGTTCTACTGGCTGTGGATACTCGCGACGACGGGGTACGGCGTCGGCGACATCGTCACGACGGTGGCGCTCGTGTACTATGCGCCGGCGGTTCGCGAGGGGAATCCGCTGGTGGCGTTCGCGCTCGACAGCCTGGGGCTGGCGGGACTGGTGGGGGTGAAGCTCGCGGCGTTCTTCGCGTGTCTCGCGTTGAGCGTGTACGCGATGCACGCGTGGAAAGACCGGTTCGTCTACCTGACGCCGCCCGTCGCGCTCGCCGGCGTCGGATTCCTCCTCACGGTGTTGAACGTTCGACTGCTCGCGGCGTAGCCGGGCACGTTCCGTAGTCCTTTTACTCGCGCTCCCCGAACGTTGGGTAACTCGCTGGCCACGGGCTCCAGCGGGCACCCGTTTCGACGGGACGAAATGTGGTTCGCGTCCGCGAACTGAATCGCAAGCGCCCGACTGATAACCATGGCACGAAGTTTCTACTCCCACATCCGGGACGCGTGGAAGCAGCCCGGCGAGGGCAAGCTCGCCGAACTGCAGTGGCAGCGAAAGCAGGAGTGGCGCGACCAGGGCGCTATCGTCCGCGTCGACAACCCGACTCGCCTCGACAAGGCCCGCGACCTGGGCTACAAGGCGAAGCAGGGCGTCGTCGTCGCGCGCGTCTCCGTGCGGAAGGGGACGGCGCGCAAGCAGCGGTTCAAGGCCGGGCGTCGGACGAAGCGCCAGGGCGTGAACCGTATCGGTCGCTCGAAGAACCTCCAGCGCATCGCGGAGGAGCGCGCGACCCGGAAGTACCGGAACCTCCGCGTCCTGAACTCGTACTGGGTGGGTGAGGACGGCAGTCAGAAGTGGTTCGAGGTCATCTTCCTCGACCCCGAGCATCCCGCCATCCAGAACGACGACGACCTGAACTGGATCTGTGACGACTCCCAGGAGAACCGCGCGCACCGCGGTCTCACCGCCGCCGGCAAGCGCGGGCGCGGTCTCTCGAAGAAGGGCAAGGGCACGGAGCGCACGCGCCCGAGCGTGAACTCCGACTAACCGCCTACTTTTCGTCGAGGTATTCGCGTTCGATTTCGGTTTCGCCGCCCGCGAGCCGTGCGAGCAGTCCGGTGAGCGTGTCGAAGAACACGACGAGCGGGTAGAGGAGGAGTTCGATGACGCGCATCGGACCGACGACGCGCAGCGACCAGGCTTCGGCGTTCGCGAGCCCCCAGGTCTTCGGGAGGATTTCGCCGAACACGAGAACCAACGTGGTGGCGGTGAGGGTGGCGGCGACGGCGGCGTAACTCGGCGGGAGGTAGGTGACGAGGACGACGGTGACGATGCTGGAGATGGCGATGTTCACGACGTTGTTCCCGACGAGGAGGGTGACGAGGAGGCGGTGAGAGTTCTCCCGGGTCTCCGCGAGCTGTTTGCCGGTGGGGGTGTCCGCGAGTTCGCGGACGCGTTCGATGGGGAGGGAGAACAGTGCGATTTCCGCGCTGGAGAAGAACGCGCTCACGGCGAGCAAGAGGGCGACGCCGCCGACTATCGGGAGGAGTGTCCAGTCCATACAGGGCCGTGGTGGGGAGGGACTGTAAGTTACTGCGTCCACTCGGCGTCCGCGAGCGTGCGCTGGACGGCGTCGTGGCCGACGGCGTCCGCGAGCGTGCGGAACGCGGCCTGTTCTTCGCGGTTCTCGGTTTCGGCGACCAGCCGGGAGACGATGAACTCGGGCGTGGACTTCCCGACGGTGTCGAAGCGGGGCTGGTAGTCCACGGCGAGTTCGAGGTCGGGCGTGAGGCCCTCGGCGAAGATGCCGTCGATGCGGGCGTTCCCGGGGAGGGGAGCGAGGTCGTCGGCGAGGTGGGTGACGTAGACGCCGAGCGCGTTTTCTCTACCTGTGAGCGTGACGAGGCCGTGGAGGAGGTCGGCGGCGCTCCCGGGTTCGGTGATGGCTTCGAACTCGTCCACGAGCATGAGGGTGCGGCGGTCGCCGGAGAGCGGCGGGACGACGGAGCGCAGCGTGGATTCGAGGACGCCGGCGTTGAAACTGGCGTGCCGGCGGTGGAAGACGAGCGCGTCCACCAGGCCGACCTCGGCGGAGTCAGCGGGGACGGGGAGACCCATCTGCGCGAGCAGGGCGACCTGACAGAGCGTTTCGAGGAGCGTCGTCTTCCCGCCGGAGTTCGCGCCGGTGAGCACGGTGACGCGGTCGCCGCTCGGCGCGTCTCCGGTCGAGTGGTCGCCGACGCCGTACGTGACGGGCTGGACGTCCACGCCGTCCCGGCGGAGGGAGAGGTTTCGCGCGCCGACGACGGCGATCGTATCCGTCTCGACGATGTCGGGCCGCGTGAGGTCGAACGCGTCGGCGAAGCGGGCGATCGAGAGGTAGAACGCGATGTTGGAGACGGCCTCGACGGCGGCGTCCACGTCCTCGCGCGCCGCATCGACGCGCTCCCGGAGGTCGGTTCGGACGGTGTCCTCGCGGGACTCGACCGCCGCGGCGAGGTCGGTTTCGAGGGCGCGGGCGGTGGCGGCGAGGAAGTCCGCGGCGTCGGTCGCGCCGTCGCCCATCGCCTCGCGCGCCCGCGAGGGGTCGATGGCGGTCTGCTCGCGGACGTACGCGACGAACGCCTCCCGGAACTCCTCGGTGCCGCGCACGCCCGAGCCCCGAATCTCCTCCAGCACGTCGAACGTGTCGCGTTCGAGGCGTTCGGCGTCCGCGTGAGCGTCCCGGAGTTCGTCGAGGCGGGCGTCCGCGCCGGCGGTGACGCGTTCGCCGTCGAGGTACTGGAGGGCGTCCGCGGCGTCCGCGAGCGCGTCGGGGTCGCAGTCCGCGAGCGGCGCGAACACGCCGTCGTGCAAGCCAGTCTCGCGGAGGACGAGCGCCGCGTCCACAGCGGCGCGGTCGGTGCCGCCCGCGTCGTCGTAGCGCTCGAACGCGTCCAGCACGTCGGTTCGCGTGGCGTCGTCGAGCGCGCGCCAGGATTCGACGGCGGCGGTCACGCGGTCGAGGCGCGCCTCCACAGCGTCCCGGTCGAGGAGCGGCGTGAGGACGCGGACGCGGTCGGCGGCGTGGTCGGTGACGGCGTAGGATTCGGCGAGCGAGACGATGTCCTTGTAGACGGCGCGGGCGTCCTCGGTCGCGAGCACGTCCATGCCGTCCCCGCCGTTCGCGCGTCGGAGGATGCGGGTCGCGCGGCCCCGGGAGAGACCGGCGTCCACGAGCGTCCGACTGTCCGCGGATTCGATGGCGGCGACGGCGGCCTCGGTGCCGAGCGAGTCGTCGAGGAGCGCGGCGGTCTTCGGGCCGACGCCCCAGTAGTCCTCCAGTCGCATACCGGAGGAGAGAGGAGAAGTCCGGTTAGGTGTTTCTCACGCGATGCGTTCGCTCCCCCAGTAGTTCCAGACGCCGCCGACGCCGGTGGCGGCGAGGCCGGAGAGCCAGGCGGGGAGCGCGAGCGCCAGGCCGACGGTGAGGAAGCCGGCGTAGATGACGTAGCCGACGGCGTAGACGCCGACGTAGTGGGGGACGCGTTCGAGCGCGCCGCCGTCGAAGTCGAACGTCACGAGGCGGTTGAGGCCGTACGTCCAGAGGACGCCCGCGAGGAACGCGGCGAGCGCGGGCAGGAGGATGCCGTCGCCGTCCGCGAGCGCGAGGAGGACGAGGAGGTTGACGAGCGCGCCGGTCGCGCCCACCCCGCCGAACTCCGCGACGCGAACCGCTCGCTCGGGCGCGACGTACTCGGCGAGGAACGTCCCGCGAACGGCGGACGCGAGTGCGGTCTCGATGCGCTCCATTCGTGTCCTCACGCTTGCGACTCGTTTCGGTTAAATGTTTTGTGGTGGTGTGAGTGGTTCCCAGAGTCCCGTGCCGCCACCGCGTCCCTTTTCGGCTACCGGAGAGTAGTCGGGGTATGAGCGACATCGTTCCCGAGGACACCCTCGCGGTGTACTCCGACTTCGTCTGCCCGTTCTGCTACCTCGGCCGTGCGAGCCTCCAGCAGTACCTTGATCAGTCCGACGACCCGCCCGCCGTCGAGTGGCGCTTTTTCGACCTCCGCGGGTACAAGCGCGGGCCCGACGGCGACATCGACGACAGCGTCGAGGACGGGAAGGACGAGGACTACTTCGCGAACGTGAAGGACAACGTCGAACGCCTCAAGGAGGAGTACGACGCGGACGAGATGCTCGGCCTCGACGAGGTGCCGGACGTGGACTCATGGGACGCCCAGCAGGCCGCGCTCTACGTGAAACAGTCCTACGACGACGAGACCTTCAAGGAGTTCTACAACGCGCTCTTCGACACGCACTGGGTGGACGGCCGCCCCATCGACGACCCGGACGTGCTCGCGGACGTAGCCGAATCGGTCGGCGTGGACGGCGACGAAATCCGGGACGCCATCACGGACGAGACGCTCGAAGCCGAACTCGAAGACCGGTTCGAGGACGCCACCGACGTCGGCATCACCGGCATCCCCACGTTCGTCTACGACGACCACGCCGCCCGCGGCTCCGTCCCACCCGAACAGCTCGACCGCCTCGTCAACGGCCGCTAACTACTCGACGCGCTCCGCGGAACTGTTCTCGGTGACGAACTCGACGACCGCTTCCGTCCCCTGGAAGCCCTCGGCCAATCGGCCGACGACCTCGCCGTCCTCGAAGAGGAGGAGGGTCGGGACGCTCCGGATGTTGTACTCGTCCACGAGGTCGAGGTCGGTCTGAGGGTTGCACATCGCGACGGTCGCGGTGGTGGCGCGCGCGACGTTCCCGACGATGGGTTCGATGGACTGACAGAGCGTACAGCCCTTCGTGTAGAAGTCCACGAGCACCACGTCCTCTGACGCGACGAGCGCGTCGAGGTCGCCGCCCGTCTCCAGCTGTCGGGGTTTCTCGGTGAGAGACATACTCGTTCTTGGAGGCGAACGCGTTTAGGCGGCGCGCCCCCGGGGCCGTTCACCGGCTTCCGAACCACCCTCTGTGAGAGAGCGGTTCGCCGGAGAGCGGTGGCTCAGGCGTAAAATAACGGGAAAATCTGGAGTGCTGTCCGTCGCTCTCGCGACAGGAAGTGTTACTGGCGAACGACGTTCGCCGCGCGCGGGCCCTTGGGGGAGGACTCGATGTCGAATTCGACGTCCTGACCCTCTTCGAGGTCCGGGCCGCCGACGTCCTCCATGTGGAAGAACACGTCTTCGCCGTCGTCGAGGTCGCCGTCGTCAGTCGAGATGAAACCGTAGCCGCCTGTGTCGTTGAAGAAGTCAACGGTACCGATTGCCATTACAACCAAACAGTAGGCCGCCCCCCGGATAACACTTCCGAGAGTCAAGGTACCACGACTCCCTACGAGACGTTTGTCCACCCGAGACCGTGGTGGCGCGTTCCTGAAACCACCAAGCACTTACCGGTCGTCGCTGAACGCCCGGTGATGGTTCGACGGCCGCGGCCGGTCTACGACCCTCGTTCTCCCCCCGCCGCGCGGGCGGCCCGATAGCCGCAGCACTCGGGTTCGCCACGCTCCCCGCTACCGACCGGGAGTCGCAGTTCTCGCCGTCTACCGCACGAAATGCAGACACACGCCGCGTCCCCCCGGGACGCACCGGACAGCGCACCGCTCGCTAGCCACAGCCACGCTCGCCGTTCGCGAACGCGGGGTGGTGGGTCGTGACCGACTCCGTCTGGCGGAACCGGAGTTTCCGCCGGTTCTTCGCCGGCCAGTTCGTGACGAACGCCGGGGACAGCCTCTACACCGTCGCGGTGCTCTGGCTGGCGTTCGAACTCACCGGCTCCACGGGAGTGACTGGCGCGCTGAACGCGATTCTCCTCCTGCCGTGGCTCCTCCAGATACTCGCGGGGCCGCTCGTCGACCGCCTCCCGCTGAAGGGCGTGCTCGTCGGCGCGCAACTCGCGCAGGGCGTCGTCGTGCTCGCGCTCCCCGTCGCCGCCGCGACCGGCGTCCTCGGCGTCGAGGTGCTGTTCGCGGTCGCGCCATTGTTGATGCTGGCGTCGCTCGCGATGGCACCGATGGAGACCGCCGTCCTCCCGCGAATCGTCGAGGACGGCCGGCTCTCGGCGGCGAACTCGGCGCTCGCCACCGTGACGCTCGGTCTCGACATGGTGTTCGACGCCGTCGGGGGCGCGCTCGTCGCGACCGTCGGCGCGACCGCGCTGTTCCTCGCGGACGCGGGGACGTTCGCGCTCGCCGCCGTCCTGTTCGCCGGCGTCGGCCTCGACGCGCCCGAATCGCGCGATGAGAACCCGTCCGTCCGCCAGGTTCTCGGGTCGTACCGCGCCGACCTCCGGGAGGGCGTCGAGATTCTTCGCGGAACGGTGTTCGTCGAACTCGTCCTCACCACCGCCGTCGCGAACTTCACCACGGGAGTGACGCTCGCGGTGCTGCCGGCGTTCGGCGCGTCGCTCGGCGGCCCCCTGTACTACGGCCTGCTGCTGGGCGCGCTCGGCGTCGGCCGCCTCCTCGGGTCGCTCGCCGGGCCGTACGTCGAGGGCGTGCCGTTCGGCCGCCTCCTGGTCGCGCACGGCGTCGGCGCGGCCTGCTGGCTCGCCGCCGTGCTCGCGCCGTCCCCCGCGCTCACCGTCGCCCTGTTCTGTCTCGCGTGGGTGCCCGTCGGCGCGAGCGGCGTGGTGTCCTCGACGCTGAACCAGCGCGTCTTCCCCACCGAGGCGCTCGGCCGGGTGTCCGCGACGAAGGGCACGGCGTCGGGCGCGACGCTCCCGCTCGGCTCCCTGCTGGGCGGTCTCCTGGGCGACCTCGCGGGGGTTCGGGCGACCATGGCGCTCGCCGCGTCCGGGTTCGCGTTCACCGCCGCCTACGTCCTCCTGCGCCCGCGACTCCGCCGCCTCCCGCCGGTTCGGGACGCGGAGCCGAGCGACTTCGGCCTCTAGAGGCCGGGCGTCGGCGGCCGCCGGCGCTTGTGCTCCGTGGAGTCGTGGAGGGAGACGAAGCGCTCGACGAGGTCGCGCTCGATACCGGTGTCGGCGACGATTTCCGGGACGGTGAGTTCGTGGTCGAGGTAGCGCCGGAGCACGGCGTCGATAGTCTCGTAGGACGCGCCCAGTTCGCCCTCGTCGGTCTGGCCCTCCCAGAGCTCCGCTGTCGGCTGTTTCTCCACGAACGTCTCGGGGAGGCCGACGTACTCCGCGAACTCGTAGAGGTCGGTCTTGTAGAGGTCGGCGAAGGGAGCCACGTCCACTCCACCGTCGCCGTGCTTCGTGAAGTAGCCGAGTTCGTACTCGGAGCGGTTGTCCGCGCCGAGCACGAGGAAGTCCCGGGCGTTCGCGGCCTCGTAGCAGTACGTCATCCGGACGCGCGCTCGGACGTTCCCGACCGTCTTCTCGTCGAAGTCGCCGGGGAGTCCCTCGCGGACGGACGCGACCGCGGGCTGGATGTCGTCTTCCTCGTATGGGACGGAGAGCGACTCGCAGAGCTCGCGGGCGTCCCGCATGTTCGCCGCGGAACTCGGCGCGCCCGGGAGGACGAGTCCGAGGACGTTCTCGGGGCCGACGGCGTCCGCGGCGACCCGCGCGCCGAGCGCGGAGTCCAGGCCGCCGCTGACGCCGAGCACGTAGCCCTCGGCGTTCGCGTCGTCCAGGCGCTCGCGGAGGAACTCGTGGATGCGGGCTTCGGCGCGCGCGTAGTCCATACGCGGCGTCTCGGCCGCCGGACAGTTAACGGGTGCGGCGGTCGTCGGTTGCGCGTCGGTGTCTCTGGGGCGGAAAACCGCGTGAGTGCGACGACTATTTCCGGCAGAACCCCCTGAATCTGGGGTATGACTGAGGCGCTCGGCGCTCCCGAGAAGATGGCGGAGCGCCGCGAGGAACTGACGCCGATGCTCTCTCAGTACCTCGACCTCTGCGAGCGCTACGACGACGCGCTCGTCCTCTTCCAGGTCGGGGACTTCTACGAGACGTTCTGCGAGGCCGCCGAGGAGGCCGCTCGCGTGCTCGAAATCACGCTCACCGCCCGCGAGGACTCCACGGGCACCTATCCGATGGCGGGCATCCCCATCGACAACGCCGAACCGTACATCGAGACCCTCCTCGAATCCGGCTACCGGGTCGCGGTCGCCGACCAGGTGGAGGACGCGGACGCGACGAACAGCCTGGTCGAGCGCGCGGTCACCCGTATCGTCACGCCCGGTACCGTGACGGAGGACGAACTCCTCGGGGGCGACGAGAACAACTTCGTCGCCGCGCTCACCGGCGGGGACTCCTACGGGCTCGCGTTCCTCGACGTGTCCACCGGCGACTTCGTCGCGACGAGCGCGGACTCGCGCCAGCAGGTCAGGGACGAACTCGGGCGGTTTGCGCCCGCGGAGGCCGTGGTGGAACCGGGCGTTGACGCCGAGTTGTTCGGCGCGGACTGCATGGTGACGCGGTTCCGCGAGGACGCGTTCGACGCCGCGAGCGCGCGCGAGAAGCTCGACGCGTACTTCGGCGCGCCCGAGCGACGGCTCGCGGGCGACAGCGAGATTCGGGCGTGCGGCGCGCTCCTCTCGTACGCCGAGTACACGCGCGCCGGCCAGCAGGACACCCTGGAGTACCTGAACCACCTGACGCGCTACGACCCCCGCGACTACATGGTGCTCGACGCCGTCGCCCTGCGGAGCCTCGAACTGTTCGAACCGCGGAGCGTCCACGGCCGCGAGGGGACGACGCTGGTGGACGTGCTGGACGAGACCTCGTGTGCGCTCGGCCGCCGGAAACTCACGGACTGGCTACGCCGCCCGCTCGTGGACAGAGACCGTATCGACGCCCGGTTGGACGGCGTGGAGGAACTCCGCGGCGACCTCCGGACGCGCGAGGAGCTCGCGGAGGCCCTGCGGGACGTGTACGACATCGAACGCCTGATTTCGCGGGTGTCCCGGGGGCGCGCGAACGCCCGCGACCTCCGCTCCCTGGAGACGACGCTGGACGTGATTCCCGACCTCCGCGAGTTGCTCGTGGACGCCGACTCGGGGAAGCTACGCGACCTCCGCGCGCGCCTCCAGGACCTCTCGGACGTGCGCGAGGAAATCGGGAGCGCCATCGTGGACGACCCGCCCCAGGAACTCACCGAGGGCGGCGTCATCCGGGACGGCTACGACGAGACGCTGGACGAGTTACGGGAGACGGAGCGCGAGGGCAAGCAGTGGATTCGCGACCTCGAAGCCGCGGAGAAAGAGCGGACGGGCGTCGAGTCGCTGAAGGTCGGGCACAACAGCGTGCACGGCTACTACATCGAGGTGACGAAGGCGAACACGGAACACGTCCCCGAGAACTACGAGCGCCGCCAGACCCTGAAGAACGCAGAGCGGTACGTGACGCCCAAACTCAAGGCCCGGGAGGACGAAATCGTGCGCGCCGAGGGCCGGGCGGACGACCGCGAGTACGAGCTGTTCGTCGGGGTGCGGGAGTCGGTCGCGGCCGAGGCCGAGCGCGTGCAGGACGTGGCGGCCGCGGTCGCGGAACTCGACGCGCTCTGCTCGCTCGCGACCGTCGCGGCGGAGTACGACTACGCGCGCCCGGAGATGCGGGAGGCGGGCGCGCCCATCGACATCGAGGGCGGCCGTCACCCGGTCGTGGAGCGCACCGAGGAGGGGTTCGTGCCGAACGGCGTCCACCTCGGCGGCGACGAGCGCGTCGCGGTCATCACCGGTCCGAACATGAGCGGGAAATCCACGTACATGCGGCAGGTCGCGCTCGTCTGCGTGCTCGCGCAGGTCGGGAGTTTCGTGCCCGCGGAGTCCGCGGAACTCGGCGTGCTGAACCGCGTGTTCACGCGCGTCGGCGCGAGCGACGACATCGCGGGCGGCCGCTCGACGTTCATGGTGGAGATGACGGAGCTCGCGGACATCCTCCGGGACGCCGACGACGGGTCGCTCGTGCTCCTCGACGAGGTCGGGCGGGGGACGAGCACGGCGGACGGCCTCGCCATCGCGCGCGCCATCACGGAGTACATCCACGACGAGACGGACGCGTTGACGCTGTTCGCGACGCACCACCACGAACTCACCGACCTCGCGGACGACCTCGGGGAGGCGGTGAACCTCCACTTCCCCGCGACCCAGACCGGCGACGGCGTGGCGTTCCGGCACGACGTGGCGTACGGCGCGGCGACCGCGTCCTACGGCATCGAGGTGGCGAAGGCCGCGGGCGTGCCGGACGACGTGGTGCGGCGCGCGCGAGAACTCGTGGAGCGCGAACGCGAGCGGAACGCGGTCGAGGGCGCGACCAGCGGGGGCGCGCAGGAGGCCGACGGCGGGAGCGCGCCGAGCGACATCGAGGACGCGCTCCGGGACGTGGACCTGGCGCAGACGACGCCGCTCGAAGCGATGACCGTCCTGCAGGAACTGAAGCGCCGGCTCTAGGGGGTGAGCGGGACGAAGTCGTGGCCGGCCTCCGCGAGCAGGTGGCGGGCGCGGTCGGTGACGGATGGCGCGACGAGCACGCCCCGCACGGCCGCGTCCGCGTGCAGGTCGCGGGCGAGCGCGTCGACGTATCGGTCGAGTTGGCTGGCGGCGTCGGGGCCGACCCGGCGGCGTTTCAGTTCCACGACCACGCGGGTGCCGTCGGCGTCCTCGCCGTAGATATCGACGGGGCCGGCGGCGGTGTCGCGTTCGGTCGCGAGCGGGCGAAAGCCCTCCGAAATCAGGTCGGGGTCGGCGAGCACGCGCTCGCGGAGGTCGTCTTCGGTGCCGGAGACTTCGGCGTCGGCGTCGTCCAGCGGGAGGAGCGAGACGTGAGAAACGTGAGTGAATCGGCAGTCGAGGGTTTCGCCGTCGCGTTCACCGTGGAGACGGAGTTCGTCGTCCTCGACGGAGACGGAGAGGGTTGCGCCGGGCGCGAGCCAGTTCACGGGCTGGTGGCCGGTGGCGGCGTGCGCGAGCAGGGTGCCGTCGGGCTTGTGGAGGACGTGCCGGCGGCCGACGGGGAGCGTGCTGGTGGCGCGGCCGTCGTACGCGAGTTCGCACGCGCCGTACAGCGCGACGGCGCGGTCGTCCGCGTCCCGGAGGGCGTCGGCGGCCTCCGCGGGCGAGGGGTCGGCGAGGAACGCCGCGTCTGACATACGCGAAGCGTGGGCGTGCGGGGGTTTACGCTATTCGACGCGCGCGCCGCACCGCGGGCAGTACGTCGCGGCGGTGAGCACGGGGTGGAGGGGTTTCACCTGGAACTCGTAGCCGCAGTCGGAGCACGCGTAGGTGGGGGCCCGGCGAATCCAGACGGAGCGGCCGCCGACCGACTTCTGTCGAACGTCGTCGGACTCGACGAGCGCGCGGAGCGCGCGCTTCACGGCGTCCCGGGTGCGGTCGAGGCGGGACGCCACTTCCTCGGTGGTGTACGGTTCGAGCGGCGTCATCGCGTCCCGCACGGCGTCGGCGTCGGTCACGGCGGAGACTGCGTGGCGAGCGCGGATAACGGTTCGCCGACACCCACCTATATACATTATAATAATTAAAGAATTAGTATGTCACGTGATGGCGCGCCACTGTACACGCACCGACCCGAAACCGTCTCGACCGACCGCGGGAGCGGGGACGCCGTCGTGTTCGCGCACGGCACCCTGATGGATCGCACGATGTTCGCGCCCCAGATAGAGGCGTTCGCGGACGACTACCGAACCGTCGCGTTCGACCTGCGCGCGCGAACCGACCGGTACGCGGACGACTACGACCTCGACGACCTCGTCGCGGACACCGAGCGGTTCCTCGACGCGAAAGGCATCGACTCCTGCGTCCTCGCCGGCATGTCCATGGGCGGGTTCATGGGGTTGAAGTTCGCGCTCACCCACCCCGACCGCCTCGACGGCCTCGTCCTCGTGGACTCGATGGCGAAACCGCACTCGCCCGCAGACCGCGAACGCCACCGGGAGACCGTGGACGCGCTCGAAGGCCTTCCGACCCTTCCCGAGGAGGCCGCGCGACCCGTCACGCACGAACTGTTCGGGGAGACGACGCGCGAGGAGCGGGCCGACCTCGTGGACGACTGGGTGGCGCGCTGGACGACCTACCCGGGGGACGCCGTGAAGGGCGAAGTGTACTCGTGGCTCGACCGCGACGACCTCCGCGACGACGTAGCGGCTATCGACGCGCCCGTGCTCGCGGTGCACGGCGAGGAGGACGCCACCCTCGGCATCGAGGAAGCCAGAGAGTCCTATCGGGGGATTCCCGACCTGACGTTCGAGCCGATTCCGGAGGCGGGCCACTCCTCGAACTGCGAGAACCCCGCTGCGGTGAACGCCGCGCTCGACGGCTTCCTCGACCGCGTCTACTGAGGGTTCTTAATCCCGGACGCGCTCGACTCGGTATGGATCACGGGAAGGCGAGTCGCGAGTTCTTCGACCGGCACGTCGCGCCGAACCTCGGCGCGGAGCGCGACGACGTGCTGCTGGGGCCGACGCACGGCGCTGACTTCGGCGCGCTCGACCTCGGCGACCGCGTACTCGCGCTCGCGAGCGACCCCCTGTTCGTGCTCGGCGACCTCGGCGTGCGGGACGCGGCGTGGTTCGCGTTCCACATCGCTGTCTCCGACGTGGCGCTCTCCGGACTGCCCCCGACGCACCTCGCGGTGGACTGGAACCTCCCGCTCGACGCCGACCCCGCGTTCGTCGGCGAGGTGTTCTCCGTGTTCGACGCGGAGGCCCGCGACCTCGGCGCGAGCATCGTCACCGGCCACACGGGCGCGTACGAGGACTGTTCGTTCCCGACCGTCGGCGGCGCGACGGCGCTCGCGCTCGGCGACCACAGCGACCTCGTCCTCCCGACGGGCGCGACCCCGGGCGACCGCGTCGTCGTCACCAAAGGCCCCGCCATCGAGACGGTGGGCGTCGTCGCGAGCGTGTTCGGCGACCGGCTCGACCTCCCCGAAGAGACCGTGAATCGGGCGCGCGACCGCCTCCGGGACGCCTCGCCGGTTCGGGACGCGCTCGCCGCCGCGGCGACGGGCGAGGTGACGGCGATGCACGACGCGACGGAGCGCGGCCTGGCGAACGGCCTGCACGAACTCGCCGCCGCGAGCGGCGTCGGCGTCGACATCGCCCGGGACGCAGTACCAGTCTCGCCGGGCGTGCGCGAGGTCTGCGACGCCCTGGGTATCGACCCGTGGACGGCGTCGAGTTCCGGGACGGTGGTGCTCGCCGCGCGCGACAGCATGCCCGTCGTGGACGCGCTCGCCGACGAGGGGATTCCCGCCGCCGACGCGGGGCGCGTGACCGAATCGGGCGTCCGCGTGGACGGCAGTCCGCTCCCCGAACCTGACTCCGACCCCTTCTGGCCGGCGTACGCCGACCTCCGGAACCGCGACGACCGCCGCGGGCCGAACGCCTAACTTCGCCGCCGCCGTTTTCGGCGTATGCCCCACGTAGTCGTCATCGGTGCGTACGGGAGCGCCGGCGTCGCGGCGGCGGAGACGCTCGCGGACTCCGACTTCGAGGTGACGCTGGTCGACGACGGCGACCCCGGCGGCGGCCTCTGCATCCTCCGCGGGTGCATGCCGTCGAAGGAACTGCTCTCCGTCGCTGAGCACGCGCATCAGGCGCGCCACGACCACCGAATCGAGGGCGCGGACGCGCTCTCCGTCGACCTCGCGGACACGGTCGAGACGAAGAACGACCGCGTGCTCGGGTTCGCGGAGCACCGGCGGAACGCCGTGCACGACCTCGCGGAGCGCGAGAACGTGACGTTCGTCCACGACACCGCGCGCATCGTCGGCGAGCACGAGGTCGAAATCGGCGGCGACACCGTCGAAGCGGACTACGTCGTCGTCGCCACCGGCTCTAGCCTGAACGTCCCCGCCGTCCCGGGTATCGAGGACGTGGACTGGATGGGGAGCCGGGACGTGCTCGACGCGACCGCGTTCCCGGACTCCGGGGTGGTGATGGGGTTCGGGTACGTCGGCGTCGAACTCGTCCCCTACCTCACTGAGGCCGCGGGGATGGACATCACGGTCATCGAGCACGACGCGCGGCCGCTCGACCGCGCGGACGACCGCATCGGTGACGAACTCCTCGACCTCTACCGCGAGGAGTTCGACGTGACCGTGGAGACGGGCGTGATGGAGACCGCCGTGGAGGAGCGGGACGACGGCGGCGTGCGGTTGTTCCTCGACGACGGCAGTCACGTGGACGCAGACCAGTTGTTCTGCTTCACGGGCCGCGCGCCGAACACCGACGGCGTCGGCCTGGAGAACGCCGGTATCGATGCCACCGGGGAGTGGGTGGCGGACACGATGCAGTCGCGGGACGCGCCGTGGGTGTTCGCGGCGGGAGACGTGCTCGGCGAGCGCATGATACTCCACATGGCGAAAGAAGAGGGGTATCTCGCGGGCGAGAACGTCCTGCGGCATCACGCGGGCGAGTCGCTGGAGTCGTACGACCCGATTCCGCACTACGTGATGTTCGCGGGCGCGGGCGTCTACCCGTACGCGTCCGTCGGGTACACCGTCGAGGAGGCCGAATCCCGAGGCTACGAGGACGTGGTGACGGCGTCGCGGGCGGCGAGCAGCGACGGCATCTTCAAGTCGAAGCAGGTGCCGTGGGGCCGGGCGAAGCTCGTCGTCGCCGCGGATGGAACCGTCCTCGGCTACCACGGACTCCACCACCACGCGGACGTGATGGCGAAGACGCTCCAGGTCGTCGTGGAGAACGGGCTGGACGTGCGCGACCTCCCCGACCGCGCGTACCACCCGACGACGCCCGAGATTCTGGACGGCCTGTTCCGGGACGCGAAGTCACAGCTGTAGGCGTGCTGGGGGCGTTCAGGCGACGCGTCCGCGTCCGTGCGCGGCGCGCCGCCGTTCCGAAGTAGCCCGCGCACGGCCCGAGTCAGGGCACGCCGGCCGCTGGCCGCGGCTTCCTACTTAAACTCTGCAGCCGTCGGCGTACTCGACCTCGCGCACGCTCTCGATTTCGGGGTGGTCGCCGCAGACGGGACAGTCGGGGTTCTTCTCGAAGTCGATTTCCTCGAAAGTGGTGTCGGCGGCGTCGTAGAAGAGGAGGCGGCCGTCGAGCAGGTCGCCGTGGTCGAGCAGGCTCTTCACGGCCTCGGTCGCCTGAATGCATCCGACGGTGCCGGGGAGGACGCCGAGCACGCCCGCGGTCGCGCAGTCCGGAACCGTTCCCTCGGGCGGGGCTTCGGGGAACAGACACCGATAGCAGGGGGAGTCGTCGGTCGTGTCGAACGTGACGACCTGGCCCTCGAAGCGGTAGATTGCGCCGTGGCTGAACGGGACGGCTTCGAGCTTGCAGGCGTCGTTCACGAGGTAGCGGGTGGCGAAGTTGTCCGAGCAGTCCACGACGAAGTCGCGGTCGGCGACGAGGTCGTGGGCGTTCTCGACGGTGAGGCGGGCGTGGTGGGTTTCGACCGAGATGTCGGGGTTGAGGGACTGGACGTAGTCGCGGGCGCTCTCGACCTTCGGCGTGCCGATGTCGCTGTCCGCGTGAATCACCTGGCGCTGGAGGTTCGAGCGCTCGACGGCGTCGTCGTCCACGATGGCGAGGTGGCCGACGCCGGCGGCGGCGAGGTACTGAATCACGGGCGCGCCCAGGCCGCCCGCGCCGACCACGAGCACGTTCGCGTCGAGGAGGCGTCGCTGTCCCTCGGGGCCCACGTCGTCCATGATGATGTGCCGGGAGTACCGGTCGAGCTGGGTGGGGTCGAGGTCGAGGCCGCTCATACCCGGGTTTGTCGGCGGGCGGCCTAACGACTATCGGTGGCAGAACCGGCCCCAGGGCGGGAGCGTCCGGTAGCGGTCGCCGCGGTCGGGGAGCGGGACGACCACGGTGTCGTCGGACGCGAAGCGGCCGCGGCGGTCGAGTTCGTGGACGGCGGCGACGGCCCCGCCGGCGGACGCGCCGACGAGGAAGTCGCCGTCGACCCGGAGGCGGTCACGGACGACGGATTCGTCGTACCGGCCGGTGTCGCGGATGTCGATGGTTCGGTCGGCGTAGCGGCCGCGGAGGCGGTGGGCGTGCGCGTACGCCTCGCGGGTGGAGACGTCGAGTCGGTCGTCGAGCACGGACTCGTCGTATATTTCGGGTTTCTCGAACCGGCTCCCGCGCACGTATTTCAGGCCGTCGATGGCGTGGTAGGGTTTCCGGGGTTCGTACCCGATGATTTCGACGCCGTCGGGCGAGAGCGCGCGGCCGACGCCGGTGATGGTGCCGCCGGAGCCGACGCCGGCGACGAAGTGCGTCACCTCGCCGTCGGTCTGCGCGCGGAGTTCGGGGCCGGTGCCGGTCTCGTGCGCGCGGGGGTTCGCGGGGTTCGCGTACTGGTCGGGCCGATAGTAGTCATCAGAATCGAGCAGGCGCTCGGCTTTCGCGAGCATCCCTTCGTACGTTTCCGCGAGGTGGACGGTGCCGCCGGCGTCCCGGATGGCGTCGAGTTTCGTCCGGCTCGTCCCCTCGTAGCTCACGATTTCCACGTCGTATCCCCGCGAGACGCCGACGCGGGTGAGCGCGAGCCCGGTGTTTCCACTGGATGGTTCGAGGATCGTCCGGTCGCCGATTTCGCCCCGGGCTTCGGCGGCGTCGAGCATCGACACGGCGATTCGGGACTTCACGCTCCCGCCGCCGTACGGCTGGTCGTGGAAGTTCAGCCACTCGACCTTCCCGTACACCGTCGGCGCTACGTCGAGGTCGAGGACGACGAGCGGCGTGTCGCCGACCGCGGACTCCGCGCGCATACCCCTGGCTGGGTGCGCGGGGAGATTAAGCGTCGGGGCCGGACGCGAGCGCGAGGAGCGTGCCGTCTCGGAGCGCGGCGTATAGGAAGTCGCCCGCGAGAACGAGTCTGACGGCGGGCGCGGGGAGCGTGCGTCGCCAGCGCTCGCCGTCGCCGTCGACGGCGACGAGAACCGGTCGTTTCGGGGAGTCGTCCGCGGGCGCGGGGTTGCCGTCGAGCGCGGCGTACACGACGCCGTCGGCGGTGACCGGCGGGGCCGCCCCGCCGCCGAGTCCGGGGTAGTGCTCCGACCAGCGCGGTTCGCCGGTTCGTGGGTCGTACGCCCGTATCGTCGCGTCGCGCGCCGAATACCGCACGTCGTTTTGGACGGCGGTGTCGGTGGTTCGATGCGTGACGGCGTACACCGCCTGGGGGGTGACGGCGGGAGGGAGACACCGCGACCCGACGACGTGCTGCCAGCGCTCGGTGCCGTCGGCGGCGTACGCGGTGAGCGTCCCGTCGTTCTCGGACTCGAACCGACCGAACCGGGAGACGGGGACGAACGCGGTGTCGTCGCGCGCGGCGGGCGTGAACGCGAGGCGGCCCGAGACGTGGTCCGCCCACAGGGTGTTCGGCGGACTGCCGAGGAGTCTGTCGAGGATGCCGTGGGCGCGGGAGAGCCGGGTGACGCGGCGAACCGGCCGCGTGATGTAGACGCTGTCCGCGGTGACGGCGGGCGCGAACGCGAACCCGGACTTCTCGACGGTCCAGTGCACGGTGCCCGCGTCGGCGTCGAGCGCGAACAGGCGGGTGGTGTCGGCGACGAACACGTCGCCGTTCGCGACGAGCGGCGGCGTGAGCAGGCCCCAGTCGGGCGACACCGACCACTCCGGGGTGGTGTCGGGGAGGCGGTAGGTCGCGAGCGTCGCGCCGCGCTCGCGAGTCCAGCGGGTGGCGTAGGCGGTTTCGTCGTGGACGGCGAGGCCGTAGACGGGGTCGACGGGGTCGTGTGTCCAGCGGTGCGCGCCGGTATGTGCGTCGTAGCAGTCGAGCATCTCCCCGCCGACGAGCAGCTGTCCGTCGGCGACGACGGGGTTCGGGGTGCGCGCGTACTGGGGGTAGGGCGCGGTGTACTCGGTGCGCCACGCGACTTCGGGCGGGTCCGTCGGCGGGGTCGCGTGGGGATTGTGGCTCGTGTGTCCGGGGTCGTGTCCGGCCATCGGCCAGCCGGCGGCGTCCACGCTCGGTGTGAGCGTGTCGGGCGCGGTGGCGGCACAGCCGGCGAGCGCGGCGGACGCGCCGACTCCAGCGGCGGCGAGGAGGCGACGGCGGGAGGTGGAGGGCGTCTCGACCATACGCCGAATGGACACGTGACGGGAAAATAAGGGTTCGGTGGTCAGGCGTCGAGCGCGTCCGCGAGCGCCTCGACGGGCGTCCGGGGGTCGTCGGGGGCGTCGGGGAGGTCGTGGAGCTGGGTGCGGCAGGACGCGCCGGGCGCGACGACCTCGTCCACGTCGGTCGCGGACACCTGGTCTTCGAGGAGTTCGCCGATGGCCATGCTCATCGAGTGGTGTTCGGCCTCGTAGCCGAAGGAGCCGGCCATCCCGCAGCAGCCGGAGTCGAGGGCGTTCACGCGGTAGCCGGCGCGGCGGAGCACGCCGACGGCGTGGTGGTCTTTCTTCGTGGATTTCTGGTGGCAGTGGCCGTGGTAGGCGAGGCTGCCGTCGCCCGCGAGGTCGAGTGCCTCGTCGAGGCGGTGGCGGTCGAGGTATTCGAGGACGCCGTACGCGTGCGTGCTGACGCGCTCCATCTCGGGGCCGTCGAGGAGGTCGCGGTAGTCGGACTGGAGCATGACGGCGTCCGACGGTTCGACGAGCACGATATCCTTCCCGGCTTCGACGGCGGGCGCGAGGTCGTCGACGGTGGCTTCGGCGCGCTCCCGGGAGCGGTCGAGGAAGCCCTTCGAGAAGGCGGGGCGGCCCACGTCGGTGCGGTCGGCGACGGAGACGTGGACGCCCGCGGCCTCCAGCACCCGAACGGCGGCCTTCGCGGGGGCGGGCGTGCAGTAGTTCGAGTACGTGTCCGCCACCAGGACGACCGCGTGGTCGGCGTCGGCTTCGGGCACTCGGCTGCCGCCCCGTGACCCGAACCAGTCCTGGAAGGTCTCCCGCGTGAAGGAGGGGAGCGTGCGCGATTTGGAGATGCCGAGGACGCGTTCGCCGATTTCGCGCGCGCCCGGGAGTTTCGTCGCGAGGTTCGAGACGGGCGCGGTGGCGCTCCCGAGTTTGCAGAAGGTGTCGATGTTCGCGAACAGTTTCGAGCGGACGCTCGCGCCCTCGCGCTGGTGGTGTTCGTGCGTGAGTTCGGCCTTCATCTTCGCCATGTCCACCTCGCTCGGGCAGTCGCGCGAGCAGCCCTTGCAGCCGATGCAGAGGTCGAGGACTTCGGTGACGAACTCCTCTGAGAACTGTTCGTCCTCGGGGAGGTCGCCGCTCATCGCCTGCCGGAGGAGGTTCGCGCGCCCCCGGGTGGCCTGGATTTCCTCGTCTGCGGCGCGGTACGTCGGGCACATCACGCCGCCCGTGGTGTCCTGGCTACCACGACAACCGCCGCAGCCGTGGCAGAGTTCGGCCATCCCCTGGAAGCCGTTCTCGTTCTCCCAGGAGAGCGTCGGCTCGAAGCCCGCGTCGAACTCGTAGTCCGCGCCGTACCGGAGGTTCTCCGTCATCGACACGGCGGTCGCGCGCTCGGGGAGCCCGGCGGACTCGGCGCTCGCGGGGTCGTCGAACCCGCACACCTGTCCGGGGTTGAGCAGCCAGTCGGGGTCGAACGCTGACTTGAGGTCGCGGAACGCGCGCCAGAGGCGGTCGCCGTACAGTTTCTTGTTCCACTGGGTGCGCGCGCGGCCGTCGCCGTGCTCGCCGGAGACGCTCCCCCCGTACTCGACGACGAGGTCGGTGACGGCGTCCGAAATCGACTCCATCGTCTCCGCGCCGTCGATGGCTTTCGTGTTGACGAGCGGGCGGACGTGGAGGACGCCGGGGCCGGCGTGCGCGTAGAAGGACGCGAACGTGTCGTGCGCTTCGAGCACGTCCTGGAAGTCCTGGACGTACTCGGGGAGGCGCTCGGGCGGAACGGCGCAGTCCTCGATGAAGGAGATGTGTTTCTCGTCGGAGGTCCGGGAGAGCAGAATCGGCATCCCGGCCTTCCGCATCTTCCAGAACCGGCTTCGCTGTTCCTCGTCGTGGGCTTCCATCGCGTGCGTCGCGAAGACGGGCGCGTCGGCGGTCGCGCGGTCGGCGGTCGCGTCGAACTCGGTGTCGGTGCCGGGCGCGCGGTCGGCGACGACGTCGGCGACCTGCTGTTTGCCGTGGTCGTCGCTGTCGGCGTAGAACTCCACGAGCAGCGCGGAGCCGGTGCCCTCTGGGAGCATCCCGACCACGTCCGCGAACTCCTCGGTGTCGGCGGCGAGGTCGAGGAGCACGTCGTCCACGAGTTCGACGGCCGCGGGGTCGTGTTCGAGCATCGGCGCGACGTCCGAGACGGCGTCAACGAGGTCGTCGTACGCGAACAGCGCCACGGCCTTCGTCTCCGGGACCGGTTCGAGGGAGACGGTCGCCTCCGTGATGACGCCCAGAGTTCCCTCGCTTCCGGCCAGGAGCGCGGCGACGTTCACGACGCCGCCGTCAGGGTCGGCGTCCCGGAACGCGTAGTCGAGGTTGTACCCGGAGACGTTCCGCTTCATGTCCGGGTACCGGGCGTCGATTTCCTCGCCGTCCTCGTCGAGGAGGCGTTCGAGTTCGGCGTAGATTCGGGCTTCGCGGTCGCCGTCGGGGTCGGCGCGCTCTCGGAGTTCCGCGACGGAGACCTGGCCGAACGTGGTTCGCGTGCCGTCCGCGAGCACGACCTCCAGGGACTCGACGTAAGCGTCCGTCTTCCCGTAGACGAGCGAGTGCGACCCCGAGGAGTTGTTCCCGATCGCGCCGCCGAGCGCGGACTTATCGCCCCACGCGGGGTCGGGCGCGAACTTCAGGCCGTGCTCGGCGAGCTGGGCGTTGAGGTCGCCGAGTTTGATGCCGGGCTGTGCGGTGACGCGGCGGTCGTCGGGAGAGACCGACCGCACGGCGTCCATGTACCGGGAGAAGTCGAGGACGACAGCCTCGTTCACGGTCTGGCCGGCGAGGCTCGTGCCGCCGCCCCGCGGGAGGACGGGCACGCCGTGGTCGGCGCAGTAGGAGACGGTCGCCTCCACGTCCGCGGCGCTCTCCGGGAAGACGACGCCGATGGGCGTGACCTCGTACGCGCTCGCGTCGGTCGCGTACAGCTGGCGGGTGTAGGTGTCGAAGCGGACGTCGCCCTCGACGACGCGGGAGAGCGCGTCCACGAGGTCGGGGCGCTCCACGTCCTCGCTCGCGTAGTCGTACGCCGCCCGGGAGTCGGCGGCGGGGTCGATTGCCATACGCCACCCTTGCACGTCGGGGGGTGTAAAGCCGGACGGTCGCGGCAGGCGTCAGTCGAACGCGCCGGCGTCCCGGAGTTCCGCGAGTTCCGCTTCGGTGAAGCCGTACTCCGCGAGCACGTCGTCGGTGTGTTCGCCGAGGCGGGGCGGGTACTGGCGGATGCTCGTGGGCGTCCGGGAGAAGTGCATCGGACTGCCCGGCATCTCGACCTCGCCCGCGGTCGGGTGGGGCACCGACTGATGCATGCCGCGTGCCTCGACCTGCGGGTTCTCGAAGACGGCTTCCATGTCCTTCACGTCGCTCGCGGGCACGTCGTGCTCCCGGAGGGCGTCGAGGGCGTCCGCGGTTTCGAGCGCCGCGAACTCCTCGTCGAGGATGGCGTCGAGTTCCTCGCGGTTCTCGACGCGGTCGGCGTTCTGCGCGAACCGGGGGTCGTCCGCGAGGTCGGAGCGCCCGATGGCGTCGCAGAAGCGCGGCCAGATGTGTTCGCTCGCGCACGCGACGACCACGTAGCCGTCCGCAGTCTCGAACGCCTGGTACGGCGCGATGGTCGGGTGCTTGGAGCCCATTCGGCCGGGCGACTCGCCGGTCGCGAAGTAGTTCGACGCCATGTAGGACATCCACGCGACCTGGCCGTCGAGCAGGCTCACGTCTATCTTCTGTCCCGTGCCGTCCCCGAGTTCGCGCTCCAGGAGCGCGGCGAGGATGGCCTGCGCGGCGTACATGCCCGCGCCGATGTCCGCGATGGCGACGCCGACGCGGACGGGCGCGCCGCCCTCCTCGCCCGTGATGGACATCATCCCGCCCTCCGCCTGCATCATGATGTCGTACGCGGGCCGGTCTTTCTGCGGCCCCCACTCGCCGTACCCGGAGAGCCCGCAGTAGACGAGTTCGGGGTTGTCCTCGCGGAGGTCGTCGTAGCCGAGCCCCCAGTCCTCCATCGCGCCGACGCGGAAGTTCTCCACGACCACGTCCGCCTCGGCGGCGAGGTCGCGGAACACCTCGCGGCCCTCCTCGCTCTGGAGGTCGAGCGTGACGGAGCGCTTGTTCCGGTTCACGCTCATGTAGTACGCGGACTCCTCCGCGTCGCCGTACCGCGGCGGGTGCCAGCCGCGGGTCTGGTCGCCCGTTCCCGGGCGTTCTATCTTCACGACGTCCGCGCCGAGGTCGCCGAGTTGCATCGTGCAGAACGGTCCGACGAGCACGCGCGACGCGTCGAGCACGGTCACGCCGTCCAGCGGCCCGGTCTCGCCGCTCGCGTGTTCGGCTTCGCCAGTCATACGCGGGAGAAGGGGGGTCGGAACGAAGAAGGTGTGGATTACTGTCGGACGACGTCGGTTTCGAGGTCGGTGATGGGTTCGACCTCGGCGCGCGCGGTGTCGCCGTCCTCGATGACGCCCGCACCCGGGGTGCCCGTGCTGATTATGTCGCCGGGCTGGAACGTGGTGGACTGAGAGAGGTAATTGAGGAGTTCCGGCGGCTTGAACAGCATCCCGTCGAGGGTGTTCTCGGAGACGACCTCGTCGTTCACGACGGTGCGAACGGCGACCTGGTCGAAGAACTCCTCGACGTTCTCGGGGACGGCGATGTAGGGGCCGGCGACGAGGAACGTGTCGAAGGACTTCGCGCGCGTGAGGAAGCGCGGGTTGCGTTCGAGGATGTCCTCGGAGGTCATGTCGATGATGGGGACGAACCCGGCGACGACGCTCTCGAAGTCGTCCTCGGGGACGTTCGAGCACGTGCGGCCGAGCACGACGCCGAGTTCGGCTTCCGCGGTGACGCGGTCGGTTACGTCCGCGGGCGGGAGGCGAATCGGCGTGTCGGGGCCGGCGGCGACCGACGGCGGCTTGATGAAGCTCGCGGGCTCCTCGGGACGCACCTCGTCGAGGTCTTCGGCGTGATCGGCGTAGTTCAGGCCGATACCCCAGAGTTTGCCGGGCTGGTCGAGCGGGAAGCCGAACGCGAGGTCGGCCGCGGCGACGCGTTCGGCGGTGGCGTCCGCGGGACTCGGAAGCCCGTCGGGTGCCTGCGCGAGCGCGTCCTCGACGGTTTCGAGCGCGGGGTCGGCCGCGTTCAGCGGGACGAACCCGTCGTCGTCGCCGAGCAGGGGCGTGCCGTCCGCGGCGCGTGCGATGTACTTCATTGGCGGTCAGTCCAGAAGTCGAAGCTCCGGCCCGGCGCGAACACGTCGAGGCCGACGGCGCGCTCGTCGCCCGTGTTCTCCACGCGGTGTTCCTCCCAGGAGTCGAGGTGGACGGAGTCGTACTCGTGGAGGGTGACGGAGTCGTCCTCCGTGTAGATGGTGAGTTCGCCTTCGAGGCAGACGCACACCTGTTCGTTCTCGTGGTCGTGCATCGGGGAACTGTGGCCCGCGGGCTTCTCGAACCACTCGAACGTGAACTTATCACTGCCGGCGAGGGCCTTCCGGCCCCATCCTTCGTCGGGTTCGTACGTCTCCGCGTCGTCGAAGTCGACTGGCTCCATGCGAAACCCAACCCGGGGCCGAGATAAGTAGATGACGGAACCCGTAATCTAGAGGTTCGAACTGCCCGCGCCGCCGTCGATGGGCACCGCCGTGCCGTTGATGTAGCCGGACTTCGGCGAGGAGAGGAAGGCGACGGTGTCACCGAGTTCCATCGGGTCGCCGATGCGGCCGAGCGGGTTGCCCTTCCCGCGCTCTTCGAGGCCGTGCTCGTAGGAGTCGTACTCGCCGCGCTCGACGCCCTGCTCGATGAGGTCCTGGATACGGCTGGTCTCGTGGGGGCCGGGGAGGACGGCGTTCGCGCGCACCTCGGGCGCGAGTTCCGTGGACAGCGTCTTTTCGAGGCCGATGACGCTCATGCGGACGGAGTTCGAGAGGACGAGCGACGGGATGGCTTCCTTCACGCTCCGGGACGTGATGTTGACGATGGTGCCGCCGTCGCCTGCCTGGAGGTGTTCGGTGGCCTCCCGGACGGTGCGGACGACGCTCATGACGAGGAGGTCGTAGGCGTCGTACCAGTCCTCGTCGGTGGTGTCGAGGAAGGGGCCGGACGGCGGGCCGCCGGCGGACGTGACGAGGTGGTCGAGGCCGCCGAACTCGTCAACCGTCGTCTGCACGAGGTTCTCGATGTCCGCCTTCTCGGTGAGGTCGGCCTTCACGCCGACCACGTCACCGGTCGCGACCTCCTCGACCGCCGCGACGCCCTCCTCGACGGATTCGTCGCTGCGGCCGTTCACGACGACGTTCGCCCCCTCGCGGGCGAGCGCCTTCGCGGAAGCCTGGCCGAGACCGCTACTGGATGCCGTTACGAGCGCCGCGTTCCCCTCGATATCGAGGTCCATACGCACAGCATAGCCTCCCGGGACTTAGGTATTGAGAAGTCGCGCTAACTCTGCCGGAAAACGGTACACCAAAACCCGGGGCGGAGAAGACCTACGTGATGACGACACACGACGTGGCAATCGTCGGCGGCGGCTGTGTCGGGCTGTCGGTCGCGAAGCACCTCGCGGAACGCACCGACCTCGACGTCGCCGTCCTGGAGAAGGAGTACCACCTCGCGGAACACCAGTCCGGCCGGAACTCGGGCGTCCTCCACCCCGGGTTCAACTATCCGCCCGAGTCCGAGAAGGCGCGGTTCGCGACCGAGGGAACGCGGCGGATGAAGGAGTACTGCGCGGAGCACGACATCCCCTGCGAGGAACTCGGCGTGCTCGTCGTCGCGACGGACGACAGCGAGGAAGCCCGGCTCGGCGAACTCGCGGAGCAGGCGGAGGCGAACGGCGTCGAGTACGAGATGCTCGACTCCCAGGAGGAGATTCAGGAGTACGAGCCGCACGCGGTCGGGCAGGCCGCGCTCCGCGCGCCGGAGGCGGCGTCCGTGGACTCCCAGCAGTACGTGTACACGCTCGGCCGCGAAGTCCAGCGCAAAGGCGTGACGCTCTACCTCGGCCACGAAGTGACGGGCGTCCGGGAGACCGGCGACGGCTACCGGCTCGCCACGTCGAACAGCGACATCGACGCGGACGTGCTCGTGAACGCCGCGGGCCTGCACGCGGACACGCTCGCCCACCAGGTCGGCGTCGGCGAGGAGTACCAGGTCGTGCCGTTCCGCGGCGAGTACTACGAGGTCACGCCCGACCGCGCGCACCTCTGTCAGTCGATGATTTACCCGACGCCCGACCCCGACCTCCCCTTCCTCGGCGTGCACTACACGCGGCGCTCCGACGGGAAGGTCATCGTCGGGCCGAACGCCGTGCTCGCGTTCGGCCGCGAGGCCTACGAGAACACGGACTTCGACCTCGCCGACCTGAAGGAAACCCTCACCTACGACGGGTTCTGGAAACTCATCGCCGACCCGATGATGATTCGGGTGGCGTGGGACGAGCTCAACAAGTCCTACCGGAAGGAGAAGTTCGCGGAGGCGTCCCAGAAGCTCGTGCCCGAGGTTCGCGAGCGCGACCTGAA
Organism: Salarchaeum japonicum; assembly: GCF_020614395.1. Taxonomy (NCBI): domain Archaea; kingdom Methanobacteriati; phylum Methanobacteriota; class Halobacteria; order Halobacteriales; family Halobacteriaceae; genus Salarchaeum; species Salarchaeum japonicum. The sequence continues at coordinate 1,955,674 of NZ_CP085324.1, forward strand.
CAAGAGCTACGCGGGCATCCGCGCCCAGCTCCTGAGCGAGGACGGCGAGCTCGTGAAAGACCCGCTGTTCGTCGAGACGGACGACGCCGTCCACATCCTGAACGCCGTCTCGCCCGGGTTCACGTCCTCCCTGCCGTTCGGCGACCACATCGCCAGCCTCGTCGAGGAGAAACTCTAGACGTTAAGTACCGACCCGTGGTTTGGGGTGACAATGCCTACGGAGTTCCCCGACGAGATGCGGGTCGCCATCGGCACGTACAAACCCGCGACCGACGATTTCCTGCGGTTCGCCGCGCAACTCGGCGTCGACGACATCCTCCTCACGCCCCACCGCCACCCCGGCTTCGAGTCCGCGCTCCCGCTCGGCGAAGCGTGGAGCGAGGACGCGCTCGCGGAACTGAAGTCGCGCGCGAACGGCGCTGACCTCCGGCTGTACGCGGTGGAGAAGATGCCCGTCCCGCTCTACGAGATTCTGCTCACGGACGACGCCGACGAGCGCGCCGAACTCACGAGCATCATCACGGAGACCATCACGAACATGGGCGCGGCGGGCGTCCCCGTCCTCGGGTACAGCGGCCACCCGCCGGACGGTGCGGTGCGCACCACCCGCGAGCATCCCGTGCGGGGCGGCGCGCTCGCGTCCGCCTACGACGTGGACGACCTCCACGAACTCGACCGCGACGACGACGACGTCGAGCGCGACGTGTCGGAAGACCTGATGTGGGAGCGCTACGAGGCGTTCCTGCACGAGGTCGTGCCGGTCGCGGAGGACGCGGGCGTGACGCTCGGCGTCCACCCGAGCGACCCGCCGGTCGAACAGCTGTTCGGGATTCCCCTCCTGTTCCGGAACCGCGAGAACTTCCAGCGCGCGCTCGACATCCATCCCAGCGACAACCACGGCCTCAAACTCGGGATGGGGTGCTGGTCCGAGATGGGCGAAGACCTCGTGGACGTCATCGAGCACTTCGGCGGCGACCAGATCGTGTACGCGCACTTCCGGGACGTCGTCGGCACGGTTCCGCGGTTCCACGAGACGTTCGTGGACGACCCCGCGGGGAACTTCGACGAGTACGAGGTCGTCGAGGCGCTCGACCGCGTCGGGTTCGGCGGCGTGATGACGCCCGACCACGTCCCCCTGATGGAGGGCGAGTCCGACTGGGAGTTCGGGAGCACGCTCGGGCGCTCCTACACCGTCGGCTACCTCAAGGGAATGCTGAAATCGCTCGAATAGAGAAGGAAGAAGCGTTAGAACGCGGTCGTGCCGTCGAGGACGTGTTCTTCGACGACGGACTCGTCCAGTTCGATGCCGAGACCCGGTTCTTCGGGAACCTCGATGTAGCCGTCCTCGATGAGGTCGCTGCCGGTGTGGAGGTCGTCCCACCAGTCCACTTCGAGCGCGTGGAACTCCAGCACGTCGAAGTTCGGCATCGCGGCGGCGAGGTGGACGCACGCCATCGTGCCGACGGGACTGCAGACGTTGTGCGGCGAGACGGGCATGTAGTTCTCTTCAGCGCGGTCGGCGACCCGCAGGGTCTCCGCGAGGCCGCCGACCGTGGTCGGGTCGGGCGTGAGCACGTCCACGCCGTGGTCGTAGATGAGGTCGGTGAGTTCGAACACCCGGAACCGGTTCTCGCCGGTGGCGACGGGCGTGCGGGTGGCCTTCGTCACCTCGGTCTGGGCGTCCATGTTCTCCGGGGGAACGAGGTCTTCGAGCCACATCAGGTCGAACTCCTCCAGTTCGTACGCGAGGCGTTTCGCGCTCTCGACGGAGTAGTCCCAGTGGCAGTCGAACGCGAGGTCGACCTCGTCGCCGATTTCGTCGCGAACGGCTTCGACGATTTCGCGCTTCTCCCGAATCGCCGTGTTGGAGAGGCGGCCGTTGTAGGGGTCGGGGTCGTTGTCCCGGGGGAGGTCGAGGTCGAACTTCAGCGCGCTGAACCCCATGTCCACGACGCGCCGGGCTTCGGCGGCGTACGCCTCCGGGGAGTACGCGTCGGCCTCGGCGTAGGCGGTCGCGCCGTCCTCGACGGCGTACGCCTCGCCGGCGTGACAGTCGCAGTACATCCGGATTTCGTCGCGGTACTTCGACCCGAGGAGCTGGTAGACCGGGAGGTCGAGGAGTTTCCCGGCCGCGTCCCAGAGCGCCACCTCGATGCCGGACGCGGCAGTGACGACCTTGCCCGTGGTGCCGCCGTGACCGCTCATCTCCTGGAAGATGTAGCGCGTGAGGCGTTCAACGTCGAGCGGGTTCTCGCCGATGAGGAAGCGCTTCGTGTACTCGATTATCTCGGGGACGCCGCCGCCCCGGTACGACTCGCCGATGCCGGTGACGCCGGCGTCGGTCTCGATTTTGACGAGGTTCCACTCGAAGTTCCCCTCGACGACCGCGGTCTTGATGTCCGTGATTTCCACGTCGCGGGCGTCCGCGCGGGTCGTCTGGAGCGAGTAGTCCCTCATAGGCGGTACTCCGCGAGGGCGTCCTTGTCGAGCGGCACGCCGTGGCCGGGCTGGTCGGGGAGCGGAATCATGCCGTCGTCGTCGGGCGCGAGCGGTTCCTCGACCACGTCGTCGAACACCTTCACGTCCATGTCCCGGTAGAAGTACTCGATCCAGAGGCCGTTCTCGATTGCGCCGAGGAGGCTGGCGTGGATGTTCCAGTTGTAGTGGGGGGCGATGGGGACGTCGTAGGCGGACGCGTAGTGCGCTATCTTCAGCCACTCCGTGATGCCGCCGCAGACGGTCACGTCGGGCTGGAGGATGGTCGCCGCGCCGGAGTCCACGAGGTTCGCGAACTGGTGGCGGGTGCCTTCGAGTTCGCCCGTGGCGACCGGGTAGGAGAGCGCGTCGTTCACCTCCGCCATCGTGTCCACGCGGTCGATCATCACGGGTTCCTCGATGAAGTAGGGGTCGTAGGGTTCGAACGCGCGGCACGCGCGCACGGCCTCCGTCGTGTTCGGGTAGACGCCGTTCCCGTCGAGCAGGAGGGTAACGCCGTCGCCGATTTCGTCGCGGACGGCGGCGACGCGGGCTTCCTCTTCCTGCACGGACTTCCGGCCGACCTTCATCTTCACCACGTCGTGGCCCTCGTCGAGGTAGCGCCGCATCTCCGCGCGCAGGCCCTCGTGGCCCTTCTCGTCGCGGTAGTAGCCGCCGCTCCCGTAGGACGGAACCGCGTCGGCGTGTCCGCCGAGGAGCTTGTGGAGGGGTTCGCCCGCCGCCTTGGCTTTCACGTCCCAGAGCGCGATGTCCACGGTGGAGATGGCGCGGAGGAAGAGGCCGTGGCGGCCGATCTGGACGTTCCCGTTGTACATCTCGTGCCAGAGGCGCTCGGTGTCTCGGGGGTCTTCGCCGACGAGCAGTGGTTCGAGGAGGTCGTTGACGGCGTCGGCGATGAGGCCCGCGCCGTCGTAGCCGAGGGAGTACCCGACGCCCTCGTGGCCCTCGTCCGTCCGGACGTACGTGATGGCGTGGTCGCGGTAGGTGAGGGTTCGGTTGGAGAACGATACGGGGGTTTCAAGTGGAATCTGTATCGGGAAGGATTCCACCTCGGTTATCTCCATACGTGGACGCTACTCCCCCCGAGGAAAGAGACGCGTATGCCGGCAATGGTTGCCGGCGGCTGGCGGGGCCACCGAATCTTTATACCGGGCGAGGCGAGTGCACCCTGTATGTACGAAGTGTTGCTGCCGGTCGGGGAGAGCGAATCGCGCGCAAAGCGGGCCGCGGAGGTCGTGACGGACTTCCCGGGGGACGCCGACGAGGTTTCGGTGGTCGTGTTGAACGTGTTCGAAGACTTCGAGGTGTCCGGGGAGGCCGGGCACGTGTCGTCCGACAGCGCGTTCGAGGGCGAGATTACGGACGCACACGAGAACGAGTTCCCGCCGAGCGTCGACGCCGCCGTGGAACACCTGGAGGCCGCGGGCGTCGAGGTATCGAAGCGCCGGGAGGAGGGCGAACCAGAGGAGATCGTGCCGTCCGTCGCGGAGGAACTCGACGTGGACAACATCGTGATGAGCGCTCGCAAGCGCAGTCCCACCGGGAAGCTCCTGTTCGGGAGTACGACCCAGGCGACGATGCTGTCGGTCGACCGTCCGGTGACGGTTATCACCAGCGAGTAACCTACTTAACTATCGTTAACATTCACGTTATTTAGTCCAGTTAGTGCCACTAATAGTCTGAAAGGAACAGATTATTATATATGGTCGTGAGTGTTATGAACGACTATGTCGGATGATGGCATGAACCGACGGGAGTTCTTGTACGGCTCAGCAGCTGTTGGTGCGCTCGGCCTGGCCGGGTGTACGAGCGGCGGCAGTGGGGACGACGGCAGCGACATGACGCTTCGCGTCGGCACGTCCGCCGGCGAGACGAAGAACGTCGGCCTCGCGGTCGAACAGGCAGCATCGAACCACAGCGACAGCCTGGACTACTCGACCGTCGAGAGTCCCGGATACATCGGTACCATCCGACGGATGGCGCAGGGCCAGTTCAACTCCGGTATCACGGACAACAACTCGCTCCTCAAGGCCGTCGACGGCCGCGGCACGTTCGAAGAACAGGGCGTGGACAGCGTCCCCTGGTACGGGTTCTACGCGTTCCCGTACAGCATCTACATCGTCGCGCGTGACGGCACGGACATCGAGACGTTCGACGACCTCGCCGGCAAGAACGTCTACCCCGCCGAACCCGGCTACTCGACGCGCGCGACGACGCTCGACGTCTGGGCGCAGGACCCGACCGCGGACGTCTACGACCAGATGAACATCGTCGACCTCAGCGTCGAGGACGCGCCCGGCGCGATGGAGGAAGGCGAGATCGACGCGTGTATCGCGTACGGGACGCCCGGCGTGAGCTACACCGGCTTCGTCACCCAGATCGCGTCCCGCATCGACGTGCACTACGTCGAGCCGACGGACGCGCTCATCGAGTCCGCCGAGAACTACGGCGGCGCGGGTACGTCCACCACGCCGTACAGCGAGTGGACGCTCGGCAACGCGGACATCGGCACGGACGAAGTGTTCACCTGGAACCTCGAAGTGAACTACACGTTCAACCCGAGCGCGAGCGACGACGCAGTGTACGAGCTCTGCCGGGTCGTCGAGGAGAACAACCAGAGCATCAACGACACGGAACCGCAGTTCAACAACTTTGAGTCGACGAGCGACATGCTCGCGTCCGCCCGCGAACAGCTCCCGGTTCACCCCGGCGCGGCCCAGTACTACAAGGACAACGACGCGTGGGACGACAGCCTCACCGAGGCGTCGCGAGACTAACCGCGTAGCCGGCGCGCGGATCGACCGCGCATTTTTGAGATTTAGTCGCATGCACGACACCAAGCAATACCACACATGAGTACTCAATCGAATCAAAGCTCACCTAACACACTCGTCAGCCGCGGGCTCGACATTTCAGTCACGGTAAGCGCGCTCCTATTCTGGGCGATCGTCCTCTACCGATCGTACACGGAAGGCTTCCTGCCGTCCACGGTGCAGTACGGCGTCGTCTTCGTCGGCGGTATCATGACGGTCTACGCGTTGAACGAGACGAAGGAGGCGGTGGAGGAACGGAACTGGATCGACGGTATCGTCCTCCTCCCGTCCTCGATAGTCCTCATCAGCGCCGCCGTCTTCTTCGCCACGAACTTCGAGCTCGTCTACCTCCAGCAGCAGGGGTACGCGACCGAACACCAGTACATGCTCGCGCGCCTCATCATCCTCTCCATCCTCTACCTCACGTGGCGCGAGTTCGGGAACCTCTTCCTCGGGCTCGTCGGCGGGATGATACTGTACGGGCTGTACGGGAACTACATCGCCGACAGCATCATTCTCAGCCACGGTGGGATGGATCAGCTCACGCTCCTGCAGACCCTCGTCACCGACCTCGGCGGGTTCTACGGGAGCCTGACCCAGCTCACCGCGTCCTGGATCGCGCCGTTCCTCCTGTACGCGGGCCTCCTGTTCGCGTACGGCGCGTTCGACCTCATCCTCCGGGTGGCGATTCAGTCCGCGAAGTACATCGAGTCCGGCGTCGCGCAGACCGCCGTGCTCGCGTCCGCGGTCATCGGCTCCATCAACGGCTCGTACACCGCGAACGCCGCGATGACGGGGTCGTTCAGCATTCCGACGATGAAGGAGTCCGGGATGTCCGGCCACCGCGCGGCCGCCATCGAGGCGGTCGCGTCCACGTCCGGCCAAGTGTTGCCGCCGGTGATGGGCGCGTCCGCGTTCATCATGGCGTCCACGCTCCAGACGGGCTACATCAACATCGTCGTCGCCGGGCTCGTGCCGGCCGCGATTCTGGTCGCGTGTATCAGCATCGCCGTCCACTACACGGCCATCAGCGACCAGAGCACGCAGAACATGGACTTCGAGAGCTTCTTCGACGACGCTCTCACCACGACTGACAAAATCGTCGAAACCATCCGGTTCGGCGTGCCGTTCCTCGTCCTCATCGGCCTGCTGGGCGTCCTCCAGTACACGGTGACGACGTCCGCGATGTGGACGATCTTCTCGATGGTCGCGTTCGGCGTGCTTCTCCCGATCATCCGCGCCGTGGTCACGGGCGACTCGCCGGTCGCCGAGTTCGTGAATCAGTTCTGGAACACCGTCCACGGCTTCCGCCGCGGCGCGGTGATTCTCGCACCCATCGCCATCATCCTCGTCGCGGTCAGCGGCGTCGTCGGCATCCTTCAGGTCACCGGCGTCCCGAGCAAGATAGCCATCATGATTATGGGTATCTCGGGCGGCGTTCTCCTGTTCGCCGTCCTGCTCGCGATGGCCGTGAGCATCCTGATGGGCGTCGGCATGCCGACGGCCGCGGCGTACGTCATCGTCTCCGTGCTCATCGCACCGGCGCTGACGAACAACTTCGACATCCCCCAGATCGCCTCGCACTACACGGTGTTCTACGCCGCCATCCTGGCGGGTATCACGCCACCGGTCGCGACGGCGGCCGTCGTCGCCGCGGGTATCGCGGAGGCGAACTTCTGGCGGACGTGCGGAGCGGCTATCAAGATCGCCGCGCCGCTGTTCGTCCTGCCGGTCGCGTTCGTCTACAACACCTCGCTCGTGTCGTTCTCGCTCGGCCTGACGACCATCTGGGTCGGCCTGCTCGTGCTGCTCGGCGCGATAGCCATCATCTACGGCCTGAACTACCCGTTCTCGCTCGGGTTCTGGCAGACCGTGCTCGCGCGCATCGGCCTCTCGGCCGTCGGCGTGGTCGTGATGGTGTACCCGAACGACATCGTGAAGCTCGCGGGTATCGCCGTGTTCGCCGCAGTGTTCTTCGGTGAGAAGATGCTGTACGGAGACATGGAGAAACCCACCACGGGTGGTGCGCAATGAGCGAGCGCCGCGAGGACCCCGAAGACCAGGTCGACACGACCGACGTCGGCGGCCTCGGCGAAGTCCTCCCCGAACCCCTGAAGCCGTTCTGGATGCCGATTCAGCGGATTCAGGAGTTCCGGGACACCTGGGGTGACACGTACACGGGCATCATGGAGCTCGTGCTCGGTCTCGGACTCGCCATCGGCTACGTCTGGTGGCTCGTCCTCTACCTCGGCTAAAAACCGGATTTTCTTTTCTACTGCCAGTTCGCGGCACGCTCCACGTCCATCGGGATGTGGGCGTCCTGCGTCTTCACGTCCGCCAGGTAGTCGCGGAGGTCGTCTACGAACGCGGGGTGCGCGCAGTTCTCGATAATGCGTTCAGCGCGCTCGACCGGGGAAAGGCCGCGTACGTCCGCGACGCCCTGTTCGGTGACGAACACGTCGATGTCGTGTTCGGTGTGGTCGACGTGGAACGCCATCGGCACCACGCGCGATATCTCGCCGTCCTTGATGGTGGAGGGGAGCGCGCAGACGGAGACGAGGCTGTTCCGGTTGAAGTCCGCGCTCCCGCCGACGCCGTTTATCATGCGGCTGCCGTTGACGTGCGTGGAGTTGACGTTCCCGTAGATGTCGAACTCGATGGCGCTGTTCACGCCGACGACGCCGAACTGGTCGATGAGTCCGGGGTGGTTGGAGACGTCGGCGGGCCGGAGGACGATGTCCTCTGCGTAGCGTTCCACGTCGTCGAAGAGACGTTCCTGGCCCTCGGTGGTGAGCGCGAGCGAGGTCGCGCTCGCGGCTTCGAGGCGGCCCTCGTCCAGCATGTCGAACAGCCCGTCCTGGATGAGTTCGCCGAAGTACACCACGTCGCGGCCGCCGAAGTCGAGTTCCTTCAGTTCGCCCATGAGGGCGTTCCCGAGGCTCCCGACGCCGAACTGGAGGTGGATGGCGTCCTCGAAGACGGGCGAGCGCTCCAACTCCCGGGTGAGGAAGTCCCCGAGGTTCTCGGCGATGGCGAGGTCGTCCTCCGTGGGGTCGCGGAACGTGTAGGTGTCGTCGGGGCGGTCGGACTCCACGACCGCGGTGAGTTTCTCGGGGTCGAACTCGACGCGCGTGCTCCCGATGCGCTCGCCGGGGTCGGTGAGCGGGACGGGGTCGCGGTTCGGCGGCGCGTCCGGCCGGTAGATGTCGTGGAGCGCCTGGAGTTCGAGCGGCTGTGCGGCGTTCACTTCGACCACGAGTTCGTCCGCGGCCTCGACGAACGCCGGCACCTGCCCGAGCGACGTGGAGGGAACGAACCAGTCCGGGCCGACGGCGACCGCTTCGACGACGCAGACGTCGGGGTCTACCACGCCGCGGTACTGCACGTCGTCGCCCATCGAGGACGCGTTCCGGTCGCTGAACGCAATGTCGCGGCGGTTCGTCGCGGCGCGCGCCACCTCGGAGGACTGGTAGGTGAACCGGCGAGCGATAGCGCCCGACTCGACGAGTTCGACGTCGATTTCGTCGCCGACGTTCCCGCTACTGACGAGCGTGAGCGCGAGGTCGCGGTCGTCGGCGGCGAGCGCGAGCGGCACCAGTTTGGGGTAGCCGACGCTCCCGAACCCGCTCGTGAGCACGGTCGCGTCCGGCGCGATGTCGGCGGCGACCGAGTCGGCGTCCCGGAGGGGGAGGTCGCCGTTGAGGCGGTCGCTGACGGTCATCGAGAATCAGACTCGGAGAAGTCCTGCATGCCCCCCGGTACCCCGTACGCGATGAAAAAGCCTTCCGTCGGTCTACTGGAACGCCTGGATGCCGGTGAGTTCCTGGCCGAGGACGAGCGTGTGGATGTCGTGGGTTCCCTCGTACGTGTAGACGGTCTCCATGTTCGCCATGTGCCGCATCGGCGAGTAGTCCGCGCTGATGCCGTTCCCGCCGAGCATCTCGCGGGCGACCCGGCTCATGTCGCGCGCCATCCGGACGTTGTTCCGCTTCGCCATCGAGACGTGCGCGGGTTCGAGGTCGCCGCGCTCCTTCAGGTCGGCGAGCCGGTGCGCGAGCAGTTGTGCGGTGGTAATCTGGGTCGCCTGCTCCGCGAGCTTCTGCTGCTGGAGCTGGAAGCCCGCGATGGGCTGGCCGAACTGCTCGCGGCCCTTCGCGTACTCGCGGGCCTCCTCGAAGGCGTCGCGCGCCGCGCCGATGACGCCCCAGGCGATGCCGTAGCGCGCCTGCGTGAGACACGAGAGCGGACCCTTCATCCCGGAGACGCCGGGAAGGACGTTCTCCTCGGGGACGACCACGTCGTTCAGCCCGATTTCGCCCGTGATGGACGCGCGGAGGCTGAGCTTCTCGTCGAGCTTGTTCGTCGTCACGCCCTCGCGGTCGGTCTCCACGAGGAACCCGCGGACGGTGTCGTCGTCGCTCCGGTCTTTCGCCCACACGACGGCCACGTCGGCGATGGGTGAGTTCGTAATCCAGGTCTTCGCGCCGTTCAGCACGTACTCGTCGCCGCGCTTCTCAGCGTGCGTCTCCATCCCGGACGGGTTCGAGCCGTGCTGGGGTTCGGTGAGACCGAAACAGCCGACGGCGTCGCCGCGACCCATCGCGGGCAACCACTCCTCCTTCTGTTCCTCGCTCCCGTACGCGTGAATCGGGTACATGACGAGCGCGCCCTGCACGCTCGCCATCGACCGAAGCCCGGAGTCGCCGGCTTCGAGTTCCTGCATGAGGAGGCCGTACGCGGTCTCCGAGACGCCGGGGAGACCGTAGCCGTCGAGGTTCGGGGCGAAAAAGCCCATCTCGCCCATCTTCGGGATGATGTCCGTCGGGAACGTCCCCTCGATGAAGTGCTCGCCGATGTCCGGTTTGATTTCGGACTCGACGAAGTCGCGGGCGGTGTCCCGAATCATCCGCTCCTCGGCTGAGAGGTCGTCCTCCAGACCAACGAAGTCCAACATTACCTGTAACTAGGCGAAACGACGCTTAAGGATTGTGCAACCGGGCCGGAAAACCAATAAGATGGGGCGCGAAAGAGGGGATAACGTATGCCTGACGGACGAGTACGCCGGGACGCGTCGCCGTACCTCACGTCGCTCGACGGGAGCGCGGCCGAACGCGTCACCGCGATGGAGTGGGGACGACACCTCGGCCGCGCGTTCGGCGCGTCCGGCGCTATCAGCGCGCTCCGTTACTACGAGGAGGTCGGCTGGGTGAGCGAGGCCGTGAAGGAGACGATGGCAGACTACGTGCGCGGCCTCCCGCTCGACGCGCTCGAATCCGACCCGGAGTACGAGCCGGAGTTGAGCGCGGAACTGGACGACCTCGGAGAGTCGCCGTTCGACGCACACGCGAAGTCGCTTGAGTACGTCGCGGCCATCGCGAACGACAACATCACGCACCAGCTCGCGACGATTTCGGGGAGCGCGGCCGCGCGCGAGGCCGCCGCGGCGGCGGGCGAGTTCCAGGAGGACATCCCGGAGCCGGCGCAGGCCGCGGCGCGCGACGAGGACGAGGAGTGAGTTTTTAGACGGAGACGAGCGCGCCGACGAGGTAGCCCGTGGCGACGGCGACGACGGCGCTTATCCACACCTGGACGACGAAGTGCGTGAGCGTGGTGAGCGAGTGGCCGCGGCTGACGATGCGAATCATCACGGACGTGAGGAGGGCGTTGAGGAGGACGATGACGAACAGCATGAACTGGAGTTGGGGGATGTCGTACTGGCTGACGGAGAGCAGGCCGCCGAGTTGGGCGTTGCTGAGGTCCATGTCCTGCGCGATGGTCATGAACAGCCGGGAGATTTCGAGGCCGACGAACATCGCGAACACGCTCGCGCCCGTGATTCCGTAGATGGTGCCGACGACGGTGCCGGCTTCCTGACTGCGTTTCCGGCGGAGGTTCAGGACTTCGCTGATGTTCGCTTCGATGAGACTGCCGAGCTGGCGGGGTTCGCCGCCCATGCGGCGGCCGGTGACGTACATGTCGCTGAACTTCTGGATGAGGTAGGAGCCGGTTTCGGCGGCGAAGTACCGCCACGCGAGGTTGGAGTCGATGCGCATCGAGAGGCGCTTGTAGAGGTCGTCGACGTTCGTGGTGAGGTTCCCGAAGTCCTTCTTCCGGAGGCTCTGGAGGACGGAGCCGGTGGAGCTCTGCTTGACGGATTCGACCGCGCCGAGCGCGCGGATGAAGGAGGGGAAGGACTCGTCGCGGTTCTTGATGCGGTTCTGTTCCTGGCGGGCGATGAGGCCGGGGATGATGAAGGGCGTGAACGGGACGGCGAGGAAGAGCGGGAGCGGGATGTCGTTCCCGACGGGGACGAGTCCGGAGAGGATGCCGTACGTGAGCGCGGTGAGCGCGAGGCTGAGGCCGGTGCCGACGAGCAGGCCGGTGCGGAGGCGAGCGTTCCGGTCGAGCGCGATTTCGGTGCGGTAGAACCAGACGGGGTCTTTCGGGGCGACGCTGTTCATCGCGTACACGAACACCACCTGGAGGAAGAGGTAGAGGAGGATGACCGCCATCACGGGCGTCATCGGGTCGATACCGACGATGAACGGGACGACGAGCGCGAACACGAGGCCGAACGTCGTGGAGAGCACGATGCTCATGTAGACGTCCTTGATGAGCGCGAGGCGGTCGAGTTGGGCTTCGTAGCGCGTGACGAAGCTCTGGATGATGGAGTCCTGTTCGGAGAGCAGGAAGTCGTCGATGGTCTGGCCCGCGCCGACGGTGTACGCGAGGCGTTCGAGGAAGTCCTGCATCAGGGGGCTGGGGACGCGTTTCGCGCGCATCCGGCAGGCGTCTTCGAGGCTCTGGTTCCACGTGTCGATCAATCCGACGATGTGCCCCATCTCCTCCGCGATGGCCTCGTACTCGTCTTCCTTGGCGAGCGTGCGGAACACCTCCACGCGGTCGATGTTCGTCGTGGAGAGGATGGTGATGTGGGTGATGAAGAGGTGGAAGTGCTCCCGGATCTGTTTGCGCTTCCTGTCCTGGAGGATTTTCGGGTAGATGAGCGCGACCAGCGGGAGGAACAGGCCGAACAGGACGGTGACGGGAACGACGAACAGCGGGAGACCGAGGAAGAACGGTAACAGCATGACGGCGAACCCGAGCACGACCGAGGGGAGGATGACGACCAGCGCGTACCGCTGGGCGGGCATCCCCATGTACTCGTAGTCCCGCAGGAGCGACCGGACGACGTTCCCGATGTCGAACTCGTCGTCGTCGGCCCCGACCTGCGTTCCCGTCCCGGTCTCCGTCGCCATCTATGCTTCCGGTGAGTCCGGGAGCCCACCAGTATTTATCGGCAGCGCCTCGACGCCGTCGCGCTGGAACGTCGAGATGGCGTTGTTCGCCTCCGACCACGACAGCACGTCCTCGTCGATGAGCCGGCGGATGATTTCGGCGCGCCGCCGGAGTTCGTCGTAAATCTCCCGGGTGTCCTGGTAGCCGAGGAGTTCCGCGATCTGGTCTTCGAGCACGTGGCTGTTGTTCATGCCCGTGAACACGACCTCGTCGTCGCGGGGATCCCAGTTGAACGCCTGTCGGGTGATGACGCCGCCGTCGTGGTCGCTGTAGCCCTCGATTTCCTGGACGGAGGTGACGCGGCGGAGCACGCGGTCGCCCTGTTTCACGCGGTTCTGGAAGAGCGCCACGTCGCAGTTGTCCATGAACGTCTCGGGGACGTTGATGGGTTCGCCCGTGAACCGCTGAATCATCGAGACGATGTCGCTCGCGTGGAACGTCAACATCACGGGGTGGCCGGTTTGTGCGGCCTGGAACGCCATCTGGCCCTCCGCGCCGCGAACCTCGCCGACGATGATGTAGTCGGGCCGAGAGCGGAGCGCGGCGGCGACGAGGTCGAACATGTCCACGTCCGCGTTCTCGTCGCTCCCCTGTCCCTCGCGGGTGAGGAGTTGCTGCCAGGTCGAGTGGGGGACGTTCACCTCGGCCGTGTCCTCGGCGGTGTAGATTTTGGAGTCGCGGGGGATGAGGGAGATGGAGGCGTTCAGGGTCGTGGTCTTCCCGGACGCCGTTTCCCCGACGACGAACACCGTGCGTTCGTTCTCCAGGCAGAGCCAGAGGTAGGCGGCGAGTTCGGGGCTGAGCGTCCCCCACTTCGTAATCTGGAAGATGGAGAGGGGGACTTCCTCGCTCTGACGGATGGTGAGGCTCGGCCCCTGCACGGACACGTCGTCCGAGTAGATGATGTTGATACGGGAGCCGTCGGGGAGCGTGGAGTCGATGATGGGGTTCGAGTCGGACACCGGGGTGTCCATACGTTCGCCCATGTTCCGAATCCAGTTCTCGAACTCCTCGCTCGACCCGAAGTCCACCGTGGTCGGGAGCATGCTGTAGGTCGCGTGGTCGACGTAGCACTGGTGGGGGCCGATGACGTGAATGTCCTCGTTCTCGGGGTCGCTCATGATGGGGTCGAGCGGGCCGAGTCCGACGATGTCGCGCTGGAGGCGGTACCGCACCCGGCGGTAGGTCTCCTCGTCGACGTTCACGGTGGTTCCGATGAACGACCCGACCATGCCGGACGCGACGCCGCCGACGGAGACGATGTCGTCGAGGAGGTCGTCGAGGTGTTCGTCGAACTGGCGTTCCTCGCTCGGCGCGGGCTTGGTGACGCTCTTGTCGAGGAGGAGTTGGCGAATCGTCTCGTACTGCTGGTGTTCGTTCGGCCGGAGGGAGGGTTCGACGACGTAGTACGTGGTGTCGATACCCACGTCCCCGTGGATGTGGCAGAACGTCGGGTGTTCCGACGCCGTCGGGTAGATGACGTGGGGGTTGTGCATCTCGTGTTCGTCCGCTAGTTCGTCCACGTACAGCGGGTACTCGCCGTGTTCCTCCCGGAACGTCTCCAGGTGGTCGCGGAGGTGGGTGTGTTCGTCCATCAGCGCCTGGAGTTCCGCGCTCGCGCGCTGGGAGCCGAGTTCCGTCATCTATGCCACCGTCCGCGTCACGATTGTCAGGCCGCGACCCGTCTGTACCTCGTACCCGATGGTGTCGTCCACCTGGTTCCCCATGCCCGCGAACTTCTTCACGACCATCTGTCGGCGGATGTCGTTCCCGACCTCCTCGGAGGAGAGTTTGAGGTAGATGTCGGAGACGTCGCGGACGGGTCGGAGCGCCGCGTTCGTCAGCGAGTCGGGATTGACGGTGAGGAGAATCGTCTTCCCGCGGGCGGTTATCGTGCGGAAGAAACTGATGAGGTTCTGCATCACGTCGTCCTCGTCGCCGTGTTCGCGGATGGACTCGTAGTGGGGGTCGTGGAGGAGGACGGAGTCGAACCCGTCGAAGATGATGACGTCGCTGTTCCACATCGTCTCCGCCTCCATCAATCGCTGGAGGAGCGGGCGTTTCGCGTCCACCTCGCTGAACGTGTTCGTCGTGTCCACGTCCGCGTGCAGGAACAGCATGTTCTCGCGAGTGAGGTGTTTGACGACGCCGTAGTCGAGGGACTCCATCTGGTCGATGAAGCTCGCCGCCGTCTCCTCCGTGGAGACGTACGTGACCGTGTTCCCGGTCTCCGCGATACCGTACGCGAACCGCTGCGTGATAACGCTCTTCCCGGATCCGTGTTCGCCCTCGATGATGCCGAGGCTGCCCGCGGGGATGCCGCCGCCGAGCTGCGCGTTCACGCGGTCACGGGTGTCGAGTCCGAGTTCGTAGAGGTCTGGCATGGTGGTGGGTGGCCTACACGTAGACGGTCACGGTCTCCTCGTCTCCGACGACGTGCACCGAGATGGTGTGTTCGCCGGCATCGAGCGTGTGGGAGACGGTGAGGCGAAGGATTTCGCCGGGCGCCCACACGTCGCCCGTCGCGTTGTCGGGTCTCGAAAGGGCGTCAACCGTCGCGTACTGGCCGTCAATGAATACGTCTATTTGGGAGGTCTGGGCGTATAAGTCCTTTTGCCCGGTGTTCTTCACGAGGAGCGTGACGTTTCCGGTGGAGTCGTTGTAGAACGCGTCGCTCCCCGTGTCGCCGACGATGTCGATGTCGGTCTCGATTTTGTCCGCGGCGGCGAGCCCCGACCCCTGAAGGGTCTGGTCGAGGTCGACGACGCTCGCGGTGAGCGTGGACGCGACCGTCGCGGCGACGAGGAGGGACGCGATGAAGATGACGAGTTTGTCGACGGAGACGCTCGCCATCAGGACACCACCGTCACGTCGTTCGTCCCCTCACTCACCGCGTACTCGGTCACGACGACGACCCGCGCGGGTTCGTTCGCGAGCGACAGCGTGAGCGTGAGGTTCTCGCCCGGTGCCCAGACGGTTCGCGCGCTCGCGCCCTCGACGGCCGTCCCGGGGTTCGTGAAGACGCCGTCCACGAGCAGGTCGGTGTCGTTCACGTGCAGGCTCGTCGTGCCCGTGTTCGCGACGCGCACCGTGAGCTCGTCGGACGTGTTGTTGTACGTCACGTCGTCGAGCGTGATGTCCGTGTTCCCGGTCGCGAGCGCGCGGTTCTCGTGTGCGCCCATCGAGTCCGAGATGTCCTCGAACCCGGCCTGCGCCGCCGGGACGACGACGCCGACGACCATGAACGCCGCGACGAACAGGATAGCGGCCGCGCCGTTCGTACTGAACCCCATGCGAGGCTACGTCCCCGCGAGCTCCGTCTGTTGGGCCAGCTTCTGGATGTGTTCGAAACTCTCGCTGTGCGCCTCGACGGACAGTTCGCTCGGCGGCCGGGACGGCTGGTCTTCGTCCAGGTCGTGCGCGCCCGACAGCACGGTCTCCAGTTGGCGTTTCACGGAGGGGCTTATCCAGTCGATTTGGGCGTAGTAGTCGATGGTCTTCAGCGCGCCCGCCGGCCCCGCGGTGTCCACGAGCATCGACACCCACTGCATCAGGAGGACGTCCGTCGCGTACGTCGGCGCGAGCGCGTTCAGGTAGGGCGAGTCCCCGGACTGTGACGCGGACACCGGGCGCGCCGGCGGTTCCACGGGTTCGTCCGCCGCCTCGTCGTCTTCCGCGTCGGGTTCCTCGTCCGCATCCGCGTCCGCGTCGAGGTTCGCCTTCAGGTCTTCGAAGCTCACCACGTCCTCGTCGTCGCTCTCGTCCTCGTCGGCGTCCTCGGTGGTGTGGCGTTCGTGGCCGATGTCGTCGGACGCCTCGCCGGACATCACGCCGTACGTCTCGTCGTCGGGCGCGACGGCGTCGCGCTCGCTCGACGACGAGAAGGGGTTGATGTCGTCGGTCAGCCGGTCGTACACGCCGAGCAGGGTCGCGTTCGTCTCCTGAATCTCGTCGAGCCGGGCCTCCATCGACTCCTGGTCGTTCTCCAGGGACTCGATGGCCGACTCGTTCGTGCCGACGCGGTTCCGGACTTCGTCGAGGTTGTACTGGAGTTCCTCGACCGCGTCACCCACGTCGCCCTCGAACGCCTCCGTCGAAATCCGGGGCGGCTGAGGTTCCGGTTCCGATTCCGTCTCGGTCTCTCCCGAGTCGGCGGCTTCGTCGTCGGTCTCCGAGTCCGCGTCCGTCTGCTCCGCGTCCGCCTCGGCGTCCCGTTCCTCGTCCTTCGATTGCGTGTTCGGGACGAGGGAGTCGAGGCCGAGTTCCCGCATCACGTCGCCGAGGTTCATTCGTAAACGGATTCGGGGCCGGTAAGGAAGAACCTTTGGGCAGAGAGGACTGGGTTTAAGCCCGCTCGGGGAGACCACCAGACGGAGACTGTACGGATGGCTGACGAGAACGCGGTGCACGACATGGTCGTCGACCTGCTCTCGGAATGGGAGAGCCCGGTCGCCGACAAGCGCGTGTTCACCCGGCGGCTCACGACCTACCTCTCGGAGGAACTCGCCGACCGTGGCCTGGACATGGCCGTCGAGCGGACGGCGCAGGGCCCCTGCGACATCGTCGTGGGCGACGTGGGCGTGCTCGTGTTCACCGACTTCAGTCACGCCGACACCATCGAGTTGCGCTCGCAGAGCGACCGCATCCGGGAGCGCGTGGAGACGCTGGTCGTGTTCGGCTACCTGCTCCCGGAGCGCGACCTCGACCGCTGGCGGATGGGCGAGTTCAAGTACGAGGCGATGGGGTTGCGGCTGGACGAGGTGACGTTCCTGCGGCGCGACCCGAAGACGGAGACCGTCGAGGAGCACGGGTGGCCGAGTCGCGTGTGGCGGTTCGCGATCGCGGTCGTCGCGCTCCTCAGCATCGTCATCGGCATCGAACTCGCCATCCTCTACCAGGCGTTCGGCGGGGTCGCGCCGAGCCCCGAGTTCACGCTCGCGGCGGTGGTCGTGCTGTCCGCGCTGCTCGTGTTCATCTACGAGCGCATCCCCGTCTAGAGGTCGAGGTCGGACTCCGCGAGCAGGACGCGGAGCACGTCCTCCGGCGGCTCCGAGGGGTCGATTCGATGGGCGTACCAGCGGAGCGCGCGCTCGAACGTATCGACGACGTTGTTCGACGCGAACCGCTCGTCCGCGACGCCGTGGTCGGTCTTCACGGCGAGCGCGGCCGCGTACTGCTCGGGAACCGCGGAGAGCGCCGCGGCCGCGGACGGGGTTTCCGCTGGCGTCGGCGAGTCGTCCGTCTCACCCGGGAGGTCGTCCGCGGGCCGGGGGTCGGGCGACCGGCCCTCGCTCGTCGAGACAACGTACCGACCGTCGCCTATCTCCTCGACTTCCTCGCGACCCTCGACGTCGAGGTCTTCAGGGGAGAGCACGCCGTCCTCGGCGAGGTCTTCGGGCGGAACGTCCTCCACGTCCTCGACCGTGGGGTTCGAATCGTCGGCCATACGGGAGCGTGGAGCGCGAGCGACATAATCTCGTGGGCGAAGCATTCAGGGCGCGCGCCCGCGTCTCTCGGGTATGGTCTCGCTCTCCATCGTCGCGGCCGGCCTCGGACTGGTGGTCGCGGCGGCGGCGTTCCTCCGGCTCGCGGACAGCGACGAGACCGACGCCGTCCACCTCGTGGTACTCGAATACGGGTTCGCGTTCGCGCTCCTCATCGCGGGGTTCGGCCTCATCGTCATCGAGATGCTCACGTGAGGCAACAACGCTTTTCCCCGTCAGGGGCCGCGTACTGGTATGGAACTCGGACGACGCGCGTTCGCCGGCATCCTGGGTGCGGCGGGCGCGGGCGCGCTCGCGGGCTGTTCGTCGCTCACCGGCGACGGCGGGCGGAGCGAGGAGACGGTGACGGCGACGGAGCCGAACGCGGACGGCGAGGGGACGCTCGGGGAGCTCCGCTACCTCATCGAGACGAAGCAGGGGGAAAACGACCGCGCGATACAGCTCACGCGGATGGCGACGGGCACCGCGAGCAACGACGACGGCGAGTTCACGTACGTCACCGCGACCTACGACTCACAGGCGAGCGACCGCGGCGACTTCATCAACGAGGTGGGCGTGTTCGCGCGGAGTTACGCGACGTACGTCGGCGCGGGCGGGGAGGCGGCGACGGACTTCACGGTCACCGTGGCGGACGGGTACGACGGCCAGCCGTCCTCGTTCGGCATCGCGCGGGCGTGGGCGCGGCGGTACAACGCGGGCGAGATGTCCGGGAATCAGTACATCGGGAACATCGTCTCGACGTTCGAGGAGACGACGACCGGGAGCGGCGCGAACACCTCAATCCGGGGCGATAAGCTATAAGCCCCCGTGGTCGCCAGAGTTGGACGATGAACGTATCGTTCGAGAGCGTGTCGGCGCGCGTCCCGAGTCGGCTGTGGCCCGGACGCCGCGCACACCTCCCGCTCCGAGTGGCTCCCATGCTCCTCGTCGGGATGATTCTGCTCGTTCTCGGCGTGTTGAGCACGGCGGCGTTCTGAGATGTCCTCGAAGACGCCGAGCACGAAGGAAGTAGAGGCGGTGAGCTGGCTCGTCTCCCGGAAGATTTGGGCGAGCACGGCCGTGATAGCGGGCGTGTTCGTCGTGCTCATCGCCCTCACGGGCGTCGTGCTGTACGACGCGCCCCTGATGCGGGGGTTCCGGCGGAGCGCGTCGAACCCCATCGCGGTGCTCTACATCGTCCTGTTCGCTCGCGCGCTCGCGTTCGTGCTCGCGCAAGTGCGGCGGGACGCGGCGGTCGCGCGCGGCGACCTCTCGATAGTGAGCGACGCCTCGCTGATGGGGATGACGACGGTCGCGGCGTTCTCCGTCATCGGCGTCATCGCGACCGGGGTCGCGCTCCCGCTGTTGGTCGCGACGACCGACCAGTTCACGTACCTCGCGGTCGGCATCGCGGGGCTCGTCGTGCCCGTGAGCTACCCGATACTCGTCTACCAGCTCGGCCAGCGCACCGCCACCGACCGCTACGAGCGCGGGTTCCACGTCCTGCCCGCGGCCTGGCACTACCTCTGGACGCTCCCCGTGGTCGTGCTCGTGTGGTACCTCGCGCTCGGCGTCGACCCCCTGCCCGTGACGGGTGACGCCGCGCGGTTGTTCGACGCGCAGACGGTGTTCGTGGACGTCTGGACGTTGCTCTACGTCGCCATCGGCACCCCGACCCTGCTCGTCTTCCTCTATCCCTTCCGGTGGTACGCGGAGCGCGTCGTCCGCGTCGTCCTTCCCTCGTAACCGACAGCCCTTGATATTTAAGGCGTCGGGCGGTGTAGCGAGCGTCAATGGCCGACACGAAAGACTACCTCCCCGAGAGGCTCCCCGGCTTCCGCGACATCAAACCCCGCAACCAGGCCGCGCTCGTCGTCCTCTCGGCGTTCGTCGTCAGCATCGCCGTCGCCGCCGTCGCGACAGTCGCCGGCATCGAACCAGGTCACGTCATCCCGGTGCTCGCCACCGTCGTCTTCCTGCTGTTCCTCGGCGCGAGCCTCGTCGTCTTCCGCGCGATGTTCGTCGCCGCGCAGAAAGCAGACGGCAGCGTCCAGACCGCCTTCACCCACCCCGCGTTCGCCGTGCTCTTCGCGCTCGTCGTCTTCGCCGGCGCGCTCTTCCTCGGCTTCCTCAACCAGTACGTGTAGGCAACCGCCGACACGCACGCCCCGACGAAGCCACCCCACGACTACTCGAACGCCACCAGCGACACCCTCCGCGAACCCACATCGAGCAGACGGAACAACAGCGCCATAGCGTGAGACGATGTTCTTCGTCCGGCCGGAAGCGACGACGCCCGAGACACGGCACTGCAACAGCAAGAACGCGAAGAACAGCCACCGCGTCATCGCACACACGTGAGGAACGAAGACGGTCGAAAGCGTGTCACGCGACGAAACTCAGCAGCGTGTATCGGCGGCGCGTATGGAATACACGGAGAGTACGAGTCGGAATCGCCAGTGTGTAGCCTCACGGCTATCGGGTGTTGGTTCGAAAGAAAACCGCGGCGTGTTCGGAAGTGGAAGTCCGGCTTAGAGGCGGACTGCTTCGCCGTCCTCAGCGTCCGCGAGGGAAGCCGGGACGTTGAGCTGGAAGACCGTCTCAGCACCGGAGGAGGTCACGAAGGTGAGGTGGACTTCGTCACCGCCTTCAAGGTCTTCAAGCTCCGCGACGGGGTTGGTGCCGTCGCTGATGTTAATGACGACCTGGAAGCGGTCGTTCTGCGAGTTGAGGACGGGAACCGTGCCGCCCTCGTCCGTCACTGCGTTAACGCTGAAGTCCTCGTTGGTGAGGGTCGTAGCGCCGCTCGGACCAGTCCACCGAATCGTGGTCTTGCTGACGTTGATGGAGTCGGAACCGGGCGCGAGGCTGACCGAGATGGTCGTCTGGTTGATGACCTTTCCATCAGTGCTGTTGTTCACGATGCCGGTTGCGGCGCTCACGTCGAGCCGGTCGGTGACGCCGGACTGGGCGTCCTGGCTCGTTGACTGCGCGGATGTCTGAAGCAGGCCGGCCGTGTTGATGAGGACGCCGGCCGCGAGCGCGGCGACGAGGATCATCGCGATGAACACGACGAGCGTTTCGATACCGATCTGGCCCCGGTCTTTCTCGAAGTCGGGGCGGGGAATGCTGATGTCTACCATGATTGGATTTGGGTTTTGTTGGCGGTCCGTCAGCGACGCAGTCACACAGCTGCGCGCCGCCTGTACCACTACACATACGGGACATACACATAAACGCGTTGGCTAAATCAGGGGTTGAGGCGGGTGTTTTCGAGACATGTGTCCGACATTTTAATGGGTGGTTTAGCCCGGGTTCGGCCGGGTTGTGGAGGCGGAGAGGAGGTTACGCGACGCCGATCGTCGTGTCCGTATCGACGATGACCTGTTCACCGGATTCGGTGAGTATGTATCCGATGTCTCCGCTGGGTCCCTGCATGTACCGTATCGGGGCCGGGTCGCCGGCGTTCGAGGCGTACTCGACGTAGATTATCTCGGGTGTGTCGTCGTCGTCGATGTCCGCCGCTCCCATACCCGTCCCGGTTTCCGGTTGTTCCTGAACCCCGTTGGGTTGGTAGGAGGTGAGCGAGCCGGACGTGAATTCGAGAATCGAGATGTATCCCGAGCCGTCGCGGTAGGGGACGCCGACGTTTCCGTCATCGTCGAAGTCGCCGGGCGTCCCGACGCCGAGGGGAGAAGAGAGACTCTGGGAGGACGAGTGGACGGTGCCGTCGTCGTCCAGGAAGGTGATGCCGGGGTTCGACGTGACGAAGAGGAGTTCGTCGGCGGAATCGCCGTCGAAGTCGGTGATTCCGATGATACCGTTGGCCTGCGCGTTCGACTGGTCGGCCACGGTGAACACGTCTCGGCTGTCGAGCGTGACGCCGTAGATACCGGAGTTGTTCCCGAAGAATATCGAGCGGTCGGAGCCGTTCCACGTGCCGACCGCGACCCGGGTGCCTTCGTTCGTACTGTCGCTGGTGAACGGCTGACCGGGGAGGGTGACGTTGGTGCCGTTCCCGTACGCGATCTTCAGCGCGCCGGACTGGTTCACGTACGGGATGTCTGCCGCGCCGTCCTCGTCGAAGTCCTGGGACGGCCCGAGTCCTTCGGGAACCGTCTCGTTGAGGTAGGTGGTGACGGCTTGTGTGTCCGCGTCGTACAGTTTCACGGAGCCGGAGAACACCACGTCTCCGCTGAGGTCGGCGGCGCTCCCGTAGAACGGGAACGTCAGGAGGGAGCGGCGTTCGTTGGAGCGGACGACGACGCGGTGTGCGCCCTCGTCGATGGTGGTGTTGAGGGTGATGCGGGCGACGTTGCCGGGCCGCCAGTAGTCGCCGTCGAGGACGGTGATGTCGGTCTCCTGGACGAACTGGCCGTCGATGAGGGTGTCGACGCGGTCGGGGTTGGTGGAGAGGACGTTCTCGCCGGTGTTCTTGACGAGGAGGGTGACGGTCGTCTCAGAGGCGTTGTAGATGGCGCTGGAGCCGGGGTCGCTGATGATGGCGAAGTCGGTGTCGAGCGTCTCGCCGTAGTCCTGGCCGGTGTCGCGGATGGCGGTGGAGACGTCGTTGGCGACGCCGGTGGCGGTGCCGGCGAGCATCGCGGCGACGGCGACGGCGGCGATGAAGAGGATGACGTGGGAGGCGGAGACGCTGGCCATCGATTGGGAGTGCTTCGTCGCACGGACGGATAAGCGTTGAGGCAGGCCGTTTCGGGTTATTCGGGCGCGTGGACGGTGAGCGGGCCGCCGCAGCGGCCGCAGGCGTACTGTCCGGGGTTGCGGACGAGGCGGGATTCGCGGTAGCGGGGGAGGCGGTTCTCGCAGTCGGCGCAGACGACCCACCAGTCGGGGTCGGTGAAGCGCTCGCAGTGGGTCGTGGTGTCGAGGCGGTCGGAGAGTCGCTGGAAGCGGTGGCCGTGGGTTGGGTCTGCGTGTTCGGTGACGAGGTGGGCGTGCGCGAGTTCGTGGCGGACGGTGCTGGCGACGGCGTGCCAGCCCTGGTTCTGGAAGAGCCGCCACGCGAGGCGTACTTCGAGGGGTGTGTCGTCGCGGTAGCGGAGGAGGCCGGCGCGGCGTTTCGCGCGCGTGCTCACCGACCACTCCAGGTCGGAGACATTGACGGAGAGGTCGTGGTGGGCGACGAGGTCGCGGGCGTACACGCGGACGGCGGCGAGGAGTTCGTCGTGACTGCAGGGCGGCGTGACGGCGTACCACTCGACCTCGTTCACGACGCGAGTGTCGGGCGGCGCGAGTATAGAAGGCGGGGTTAGAAGACGAACGGGCCCTGCTGGCGGATGGGTTCGTCGTGGGGTTCGCCGGAGACGGCGACGAGGCGGAGGCCGTCGTCGGTCTCGACGTGGTAGTCGCCGCCGGTCGTGGTGGGGAACGCGTCGCCGTCCGCGAAGTCGTCGCCGTCGACGGTTCCGTCGCCGGCGACGCCGTAGAGGAAGCCGGTCCAGTCGTCGGGCACGCTCCACGTCCACTCGTCGGTGACGCGCACGTCGAGGTACTCCATGTGGGTGTGGAGGCTGAGCGGGGAGCCGTCGCCGACGACGGTCGTGACAGTCGCGCCTTCGCGTTCGTCGGTGGGGAGGTCGCTCTGGTCTGCGCCCTCGTAGTCGGCGTCGATTTCTTTCTTCTCGCGCGGGAGGTTCACCCAGAGCTGGAGGCCGTTACAGGCGTCGCCGTCGGCGGGGAACTCGGAGTGTTCGATGCCGCCGCCGGTGGTGATGCGCATCGCCTCGTTCTCGTAGGCGGTGTGGCTGACGCCGAGGGAGTCCTCGTGTTCCATCCCGCCGTCTATCATGTAGGAGACGATTTCGAACCCCTTGTGCGGGTGCATCGGGAACCCCTTGTCCGGGTCGATGTAGAACCGCTCGAACAGCACGAAGGGGTCGAGGTTGTGCGGGTAGTTGTTGGTGGGGAACGCGCGGTTCGAGTTCACGCCGGTTCCGTGCCGGACGGTCTGTCCGGCGACCGGTTCGGGCCGTCGCTCGGGGTCGTCAGTAGACATACCGAAACGAACCCACCCAATACTGATAAGCATCACGTAGCCGGAAGTCAAAACGTGTCGTTATAGAGACCATTATTCCGAGCTTTCCCGAATTGGGACTCAATAAGCCACTATAGACCAGTTTCATAAGAGTTGGTTTTTCTACTTGAACGCGCTACAGAGAACGTTCATACCCGTGGCGACGGTAGGACGGAGTGCACTATGAGCGACTACGAACTTCCCGCGCTGCCGTACGACTACGACGCGCTCGAACCGCACATCAGCGAACAGGTGCTCACGTGGCATCACGACACCCACCACCAGGGCTACGTGAACGGCTGGAACTCCGCAGAAGAAACGCTCGCCGAGAACCGCGAGGACGGCGACTTCTCCAGCTCCGCGGGCGCAATCCGAGACGTCACCCACAACGGGAGCGGGCACGTGCTCCACACGCTGTTCTGGGAGTCGATGAGCCCCGAGGGCGGCGACGAACCCGAGGGCGACCTCCGAGACCGCATCGAGGAGGACTTCGGCTCCTACGACGCCTGGAAGGGCGAGTTCGAAGCCGCGGCGTCCGCCGCCGGCGGCTGGGCGCTCCTCGTCTACGACAGCCACAGCCAGCAGCTCCGCAACGTCGTGGTCGACAAGCACGACCAGGGCGCGCTCTGGGGCAGCCACCCCATCCTCGCGCTCGACGTCTGGGAGCACTCCTACTACTACGATTATGGACCTGACCGCGGTGACTTCATCAGCAACTTCTTCGACGTCGTCGACTGGGAGGAACCCGCGAGCCGGTTCGCGGACGCGGTCGAGCGCTTCGAATAAGCGAACGCCAGTCCGCCCGCGGTGACAGTCGGCCCACGGTTGGCACCTTTTCGGAACCCCACGCGGGTTCCATCGGTCTCACGTCCGGATAGCCACGCGTACGCTGTGAAAACAGGAGAGGACGTTAGTCGTCGACGGGGTCGTCGGTGATGGTTCCCCAGTCGCCCCGGTAGAAGGTGAGGGGGTCGGCGGTCTCGTCGCGGACGGCGGCGTGTTCGGCGCGGCCGGCGTAGATGGTGTGGTCGCCGACGGTGAACGTGTCGTGGAGCGTGCAGTCCACGGTGGCGAGTGCGTCCTCGAAGACGGGTGCGCCGGTGGCTTCGGTGGTCGTCGATTCCTCGGTGAAGGGGTCGCCGTCCTCGCTCATGCCCGCGAAGTGTTCGGCGAGGCCGCGCTGGTCGGTGGTGAGGACGTTGACGGCGTAGGCGTCGGTGTCGGTCTCCTGGAGGAGGCGGTGGGCTTCGGTGCCGTGGTCGAGGGAGACGAGGACGACGGGCGGGTCGAGGCTGAGGCTGGCGAAGGCGTTGACGGTGATGCCGTGCGGTTCCTCGCCGGGCAGGGTGACGACGGTGACGCCCGTCGCGAAGTTCCCGAGGACGGTGCGGAAGGCGTCCGCGTCCACCATTACGCCCCACCCCGGAGCGCGGCGTGTTCGAGAGCGATGCGTGCGTGACGACGCTGATACGTCATACACGGAGCGTGGAGTGGGAGGGGGAAGAGCGCTTTCTGCAGACGCGTACAGCAGTCAGTTGGAGAGGTGTTCGACGACGGCGGTGTCGGTGACGGTGACGTCGTCGTCCACGAGCACGCGGAGTTCGTCGCCGCCGCATTCGAGCGTGAGTTCGACCTCCAGGGGGTCTTCGGAGACGACTTCGGTGTGCCGGTCGCTCACGCACCAGTCGAAGTGCCAGAACGGCTCGGTGTTGAGGTCGACGCCGCGCTCGGAGTGAAAGACGAGGACGTGCGCGTCGTCGAGGAGGGTGACGCCGACGGTGGACTGAAGCTGGTAGCCGCATCGCGAGCACACGTGGCGGACGGCGACGTCGAGGTCGTCGCGGTCGGGGTCGCGGACGAGACTGGTGTCCACGCTCCCCGTGCACTCGGGGCAGACGCCGTCCGCGGCGAGACAGTAGTGGTGGCGGACGTAGTGGTGGAACGCCTGCATCAGGTCGTCCGTCGTCCGGTCGTCCAGGCCGCCCGAGGGGAACGGATAGCTCACCTGAATGGTGCCGCACTCGGTACACCCGACGGTGAGCGTGTCGTCCACGTACCAGCCGTGCAGGCTCCCGTCGCAGTCGTAACACGACCCCGTGACGGGGAAGAACCCGAGCTGTGCGCGCTCCGTCAGCGTCCCCGTGAAGATGGAGCTCACGACCTTCCGCCCCGGATACCGGAACGCGTAGCCGTCCTCCGTCTGCTTCACGAAGTGCCCCGTGAGCTTCCGGAGGTGGTAGTTGAAGTTCGCGCTGTCCTCGATGTCCACGCGCTCGAACAGGTCGGTGAAACTCACGGGCTCCTCGTCCGCGCCGAGTTCGAGCAGCGCCTGCAGGATGTCCACGCGCGTGTCGTTCCCCAGCACCGAGAACACGTCCGCGGGCGGAATGCGCTCCTCCGTCCGCGGCGTCGCCACACCACCGTTCCCGGCGGCCTCCCCCGCGCCGTCCGCGCCCTCCACGTCCTCGCGCACGGATCGGTCGAACTGACTCATACCCCGAACATGGACGACCGGCCGGTAAAGCGTATCGGGACCACCCCTCAAACGACAGTGACACACCACCGAATACGTACGACGCGTCAGGTAGGATCAAAATCCGAGTGACTGCTACCCAGGCGGATGAGAGGCTGGTGAGTGCCCCCGGGGCGGGGGTGCGGACTACAGAAAGTATTCACCACTCCGCACACCCCTTCCGATATGACAGTTTCCCGTCGAACGTTCCTCCAACTCGGCGGAGTAGGCGCGGTCGCATCGCTCGCAGGATGTAACGCCCTCTCCCCCTCTCCAGAAGGAACCCCAGACTTGATCTTCGTCAACCAGAACGAGAACCCAGTCACGATCGAGGCGGCCGTGAGCAACGAAGCCGGTGAAACCCTGGTGTCCATGCAGCTTGACGTGCCGGTCGTTGAAGGCCACGGACGGCCGAACGCGTCAATCGACAACGTCTTCGAGAGTGACGGACAGTACACGGTCTCAGTAGACGTTACGGACGGCCCCTCCGCCACGGAAACACTCGAAGTCACCGGAACAGAAGACGACTCCGACAGCCATCAGGTGTATCTCGACGGTGATGAAATAGCGTTCTCGTAGAGCAGTACTCGAACCCCCTGACTTCGAATCGAACGAACTCCGCGAGCGACCGCTGGGAGGAACCGCTCATGCCGTCCACCCCCGAGATTCAGTCATGAGTTTCGCCGGACGGCGGCGACCCCCAACGAGTTCCTCGTTCTCTTCCCTCTGAGAAAGGCGGTTTCTGAGAGTTCTGAAAGAGGGTTTTCGAGCGGTAGACGTGTCTCTACACGTTGTTTTCGTTTCGGCCAGGAGTCGGGCGCGAATCGGATGGGCCCTGGCGGATTTGAACCACCGCTCACCCGGTTATGAGCCGGGCGCTTTAACCAGACTAAGCTAAGGGCCCTCGCGTCTACGTAGCCGAGTCCCCGACTTTAGACTACCGGGACGCGGCGAGCCGGTGCTGGCGGAAACGTCCGGACGGAGTCCCCGCGAGCCAGCGGCGAGCGGGGGCAGGCCGGACGTGACTGAGTGAGTGGAGCGACGAGCGGAACGCTCGTCGCGTAGTGAAACGAAGGAACGTCCGGACGGAGATTTGAACTCCGGTCCCTGGCTCCGCAAGCCAAGAGGATAGTCCACTACCCTACCCGGACTCATCTATCCGTAGCGCGGTGGTATGTAAAGCGGTTACGATTCGGGCGTCGGGGTGAGGGTTCTTGTAGGATGACGGGAGGAGTCGGGGGTATGTGTGCGTGGGTGAGAATTCGGAGTTTGCGGGTGTGTGGGGTGGAGAGGACAATGTTTATGCGCGGGACTCCCGTGGCTTGATTTACGATTATGGGCGCTATTGAGGAGACGTACGAGGACCTCGACACGGACGTTTCCCTGGAGGAGTTTCGGGAGGCGGTGGAGGCGAAGGTGGAGCAGATGGGGGGGTTGGCGGACGAGGAGACGGCGGCGATGCTGTTGGCGCACGAGCTCGACGAGGGGGAGGTGAACGGTATCGCGGATATCGAGCCCGAGATGGAGGAGGTGAAGTTCCTGGCGAAGGTGACGAGCGTGGGGGAGTTGCGGACGTTCGAGCGCGACGAGGAGGACGAGGATGGACGGGTGTTGAACGTGGACGTGGCGGACGAGTCGGGGTCGGTTCGGGTGTCGTTCTGGGACGAGCAGGCCGCGGCGGCGACGGACGAACTGGAGCCGGGGCAGGTTCTCCGAATCAAGGGCCGGCCGAAAGACGGCTACAACGGCGTCGAGGTGAACGTCTCGCAGGTCGAGGTGGACGAGGACGAGGAGATAGACGTGCAGGTCGTGGACACGTATCGCGTGGAGGATTTGACGATGGGTGCGTCGGACGTAGACCTCGTGGGCGAGGTGTTGTCGACGGACGACGTGCGGACGTTCAGTCGCGACGACGGCTCGGAGGGGAAGGTGTCGAACCTGCTCGTGGGCGACGAGACGGGGCGGGTTCGGGTGACGCTCTGGGACGAGCAGGCCGACCTCGCCGAGGAGTTCGCGGCGGGCGACGTGGTGGAGGTGACGGACGGGTACGTGCGGGAGCGCGACGGGTCGCTCGAACTCCACGTCGGGAACCGCGGGCGCGTTGAGACCGTCGCGGAGGACGTGTCGTTCGTGCCGGACGCGAAACCCATCGACGACCTGGAACTGGACGAGACCGCTGACATCGCGGGCGTGGTGCGGTCGGTGGACGAGAAGCGGACGTTCGACCGGGACGACGGCAGCGAGGGGCAGGTCCGGAACGTTCGCTTGCAGGACCAGTCGGGCGACATCCGGGTGGCGCTCTGGGGGGAGAAGGCCGACCTCGACATCGGGCCCGGTGACGAACTCCTGTTCACGGACGTGGGCGTGCAGGACGGCTGGCAGGACGACCTCGAAGCGTCCGCTGGCTGGCAGTCCACGGTCATCACGCTGGACGACGGCGCGGCGACCGAGTCCAGTTCGGAGTCCGCGGGCGCTGATCTCTCCTCGTTCGAGGACGGGACGAGCCCCGACGCGTCGTCGGGCGACGATGACGGCGACTCGGACGGCGGCGAGGACGTGGAGTTCACGGGTGTCGTCGTGCAGGCGGGGTCACCCGTAATTCTGGACGACGGCGAGGAGACGATGAGCGTCGCCACCGAGACGGACGTGACGCTCGGGCAGGAAGTGACGGTGCGCGGGACGCTCCGGGACGGGACGCTGGACGCCGAGGACGTGCGGTAATCGGCGGCCGGGACGCCCGGGTCGTGTCGTTCGATTGGATGGAGTGGTGTGCGAGACGCGCCCACACGATAAGTGTTAAGAGAGAGACTACCCCGTAGTTGGGTATGAGCGTCGAACTCCCGTTCGCGCCGGTGGACGATATCATCCGGCGGCACGCGGGCGACTTGCGGGTGAGCGCCGACGCGGCAGAGGAACTCGCGCGACGCATCCAAGACCACGGCGCGGCGGTGGCCGCGACGGCCGCCGAGCGCGCCGACGAGGACGGCCGGAAGACGCTGATGGCGGCGGATTTCGGCGTCGATGACGTGACCGACAGGGAGTCGCTCGCGCTCCCGGTCGCGCCCGTCGACCGCATCGCGCGACTCGACATCCCCGACGCGTACCGGGTGTCGAAGGACGCGCGACTCGCGCTCGCCGCGCGCCTGGAGGAGTACGCGGCGGACGCCGCGGCGGGGGCGGCGGTGCTGGCGGAGCACGCGGGGCGACGCACTGTGCAGGCAGAGGACGTCGAGACGTACTTCGAGCTCGTGGAATGAGGTTCGGGTACGACGACGCGTGTCTCGACCACGACCCGGGACCCCGTCATCCGGAGAGCCCGGACCGCCTCCGCGCGATTCGGCAGGAGTTGTCGAAGCGTCACGGCGTCGAGTACGTCTCAGCGCGGGACGCGAAGCGCGAGGAGGTCGAGCGCGCGCACGAGTCGGGGTACGTGGACAGGCTCGTGGAGTTCTGCGAGTCCGGCGGCGGGAGTTGGGATCCGGACACGACCGCGGTGGAGGAGACGTGGCCGGCGGCGTTGGCGTCCGCCGGGCAGTCGATGTGGGCGGCGCGGCGCGCGGTCGCGGGTGATTCGGGCAGGGAGACGCCGTTCGCCATCGGGCGGCCGCCCGGCCATCACGCGGTCGCGGACAACGCGATGGGTTTCTGTTTCCTGAACAACGTCGCCGTCGCGGCGGAGCACGCGCTCGCGACGACGGAGACGGAGCGCGTCGCGATTCTGGACTGGGACGTCCACCACGGGAACGGCACGCAGGACATCTTCTACGACCGCGGCGACGTGTTCTACGCGTCCGTGCACGAGGACGGCCTCTACCCGGGGACGGGCGACATCGACGAGACCGGGGAGGGCGACGGCGAGGGGACGACGCTGAACGTGCCGTTCGACGCGGGCGCGGGGGACGCGGAGTACGTCGCGGCGTTCGACGAGCTCGTGATTCCGGCGTTCGAGGCGTTCGACCCCGACCTCGTCCTGGTGAGCGCGGGGTTCGACGCGCACCGCCACGACCCCATCTCGCGGATGCACGTCTCCACGGACGGCTACGGCGTGCTCACGGAGCGCATGCAGACCGTCTCGGACGCCGTGAACGCGGGCCTCGGGTTCGTGCTCGAAGGCGGGTACAGTCTCGACACGCTCTCCGAGGGCGTCGGGATGGTGCACGAGGTGTTCGACGGGATGACGCCCGTCACTCCGGAAGAAGACGTGTCGGAGGACGCACGCGAGGTCATCGACGACGTGCTCGACGCGCGTCAGGGAATCGGGTCGAAGTAGGCCGCGAGTTCCCGACCGAACTCCTCCGCGAGCACCGCGACGTCGGCGTCCACGAGCACCTCGTAGTCGCCCGCCTCGACGATGGACGCGACGTGCGTCCCGAGCGCAACCTCACCGAGTCGCTCGGTCGCGAACCCGGCGGCGGTGCGAACGTCGCGTTCGCGCTCCACGACGTACCGGTGGCCGTCGAGGAACGGCCCGTACACGTCCGCGTCCTCGTACTTCTCGAAGAACCCGGTGGCGTGCTCGCCGACGTGCACGGGCGGCCCCTCGTGGCGCTCGATCGCCGGCAGGGTCGCGGTCGCGAGTTCGACGAACAAGACCGCGGAGTCGTCGGCCCACGCGGCCGACCGCACCACCTCGAACCCGGCGTGTTCGAGGCCGCGGACGAGTCCTTTCCGGGAGCGCCGGAGCTGGGGGTAGAGCTGGTCTTCCACGAGGTCGGGGGCGTCGAAGCGCACCGCGAGCGCGTTCGTTCCGCGGCGCTCCAGGTGTGAACGCACGTCGGCCGGGTCGAGCGCGAGGCGGGCGTCCGGGAAGAACACGTCCTCCCGGGGGTCGTCGAGGAAGGCGCGGGCGTAGTGCTGGAGGCGCGCGACCTGCTCGCGGGAGACGACGGCCGCGACGTTCCGCTCGGGGTCGGTCGGGTCGATGACGACGAGTGGGTCGTCGAACGTCGCCGCCGCGTGCGCCTCCGGGTCGTGCTCGACGGGCGGGTGCCAGTCCCGCGCCGCCTCCAGGACCTCGCGGAACCCGCCGTATTCGAGGACGAGGAGTTCCGTGAGATAGCCCGAAAACCCCTGGGTGCGGAGGTCGCTCCCGTACGCGCCGATGCCCTTCAGGAACTGCTTCAGGAGTCGGACGTCCGCCGCGAGGTCGTCCGTCAGGCGCTCGCGGAGGTAGACGTTGTGGAAGGGCGTGCGGTCGACCGCGGACTGAATCTCCGTCGCCGCCTCCACGCGATAACACGGCACGAGGTCGACCTCGTACCCCTCGAACGACCCCTTCACGTACGGATGCTCCGCGTACTCCTCGTGGCCGTCCGGCAACACCTGATTCCCGACCGCCAGCCCGAGGTCTTCCAGTTCCTCCCGGGACAGAGTCGGGTCGAACCGCACGAACACGTCGATGTCGCGGTCGCCCCGCACCCACGTCCCCCGCGCCGTACTCCCGACCTGCATCACGTCCGCCTCGACGCCGTGGTCGGCGAGCGCGTCTTCCGCCCGCGCCACCAGCCGCCCCGCCGCCTCCCGCAACTCCGCGCGCTCGCTCGGCGTCGGATCCACGCGCTCCCGAACCCGCGCCACCACGTCCTCGAACTCACTCATACTCCCGGATTCGACCGCCCTCCGGGAAAGAATACCGGCACACTACCGCGGAGAAACGAAAGCCCTTTCAAAAGCACGCGACTACTGACGGGTGCGAGCCGCCGTAGCTCAGTTGGTAGAGCACCTGGTTGTTACCCAGGTTGTCCCAGGTTCGAGCCCTGGCGGCGGCGTCCTTCTGTGACCGACAATCGAGGAGCGAACGCTCCGAGGGCGTCGGTCACGAATACGCCCACGACAGGGGTCGGGCAAGCGAGTCGCAGCGCCCGAGTAACGCGAGGCCGACCGTCTCGCCACGTTCGAGCCCTGTCGTGGGCGTGTTTTTCTGCAGAAAACACGCTCAGCCAGACGCGAAGCGTCTGGCGCGAGCCCAGACACCCAGAGGGTTTCTGGGTGGATTCGTCTTTTCGCGTGGGTTCGGTAATCGGGAGTCGTTTCAGTCGGTGACTCCTGGGTGGGGTATGATGGAGGCGTTGCGTGCGGGGGTGGCGGTGTTCGATTCGGGGTACTATTACGCGGCGCACGACGTGTGGGAGGCGGCGTGGTTGGAGGAGCGCGACGGTCTCTTGCAGGGGTTAATTCAGTACGCGGGGGCGGTGCATCACGCCCGGGAGCGGAACTGGGAGGGGTGTGTGAGTCTGGCGGGGAGTGCGCGGGAGTACCTCGTGGCAGCGGACGCGCGCGGGGTGAACGTGTCGGACGTGCGGGAGTACTTGGTGGCGCTGGAAGCCGACCCGGAGCGCGTGGAGCGCGGGCCGCCGCAGGGTATCACGATAGACGGCGAGATAGTGGGGTTGGGGGAGTTGGATGCGGAGGCGGCGTTGTGGGCGTCGCCGGCGCTCGCCGAGGAGCGCGGGGAGAATGCCGTGATTCAGGGCGTGGCGTACGCGCGGGAGGACTTCGAGTCTGGGGAGGCGGACAGCGTGTTCGTGCGGTTAGCTATCGATTTCGTGACGGACGCGGACAAGCGCGCGATAATCGCACAGCGGCTCGGGGAGCACGCGGAGGAGCGGCGGCGGCGCGAGCGGGACGTCGAGGGCTTGTTCTAGAGGAGTTGGAGGGCGACGTAGCCGGCGGCGAGCAGGCAGGCGACGCCGAGGAGTTGGACGACGCGCGCCCAGCCGTTCGGCGAGCCGTCGCTCCCGTAGCCGCCGTGTCTGTCGTGGGGGATGCGGCCGAGCGTCTGGATGCGGATGAACGCGTGCGGGTAGACGACGAGCAGAACGCCGAGCGCGACGCCGAGCACGACGGCGAGAAGTTCGCGGAGACCAGCCATAGCTAGGGGGAACGGCGAGACGAGTAAAAACCCCTGCGTTACTCGCGGAGGCGCTCGATGCGCTTCTCCATCGGCGGGTGCGTCGAGAACACCTTCTCCAGGAACCCGCGTTCGGGGCTGGAGATGCAGAGCGCGCTCACTTGCTGGTCAACCGCGGAGTCGCGGCGGCGGTCTTGCCGGCCGCGACCGCGCGTGCGCTGGGCGTTCCGGGACGCCTGCGCGGCCTGCTTGTTCCCCTGGCTGATTTTTTCGAGCGCGCGGGCGAGCGGGTCGCCGTTCCCGATGGCGCGCTTCGCGTCCGCGTCAGCGACGTACTCGCGGTAGCGGCTGATAGCGAGCACGAAGATCATCACGATGAACTGGACGACTTGTCCGACGACCATCGCGAGGAAGAAGTCCGCGAGGTCGTTGTCGCCCGTGAACAGCACGGCGTACTGCGCGACGATGGCGACGACGGACGCGATTCCCTGCCCGACGACCATCGTGACCACGTCGCGGTTCGCGATGTGCGCGAGTTCGTGCGCGAGCACGCCTTCGAGTTCGTCCTTCTCCAGGATCTGCATGAGTTCGCGGGAGACGACAACCGTTCCCGCGCCCTTCCGACCGACCGCGAACGCGTTCGGCACGCCCATGTTCGCGACCATCAGCCGGGGTTTCTTGATGTTCATCTCCTCGGAGAGGTCTTCGACCATCCAGTGTACGTCCTGGTACTCCTGTTCGGGCATGTCTTCCGCGCCGACCGACCGGAGCGCGGCCCACTTCCCGATCTTGTACTGAACACCGACGAGCAGAATGCTTCCCGCAATCGCTATCGGGAACACACCCTGTCCGAACAGGGCGACCGCGGCGAGGACGGCGACCCCGTAGAACGCGAACAGGATAGCGCCGACAACGGCCATCCGCACTTTCAGACCGAAGTGTCTCATGGGTCTGTCTTGGCCATAGGTGGCGATAAAGGCGGCGGTCAGGCGTCGTGTTCCGCGCTGTTATCCTGTGGTTCGTACCCCAGAATCTCCTTCGCGCGCTCGATGGAGTAGTACTTCCGGTCGTTGTCCGAGATGCCGTAGACGATTTCGTAGTCGTAGTCGGCTTCGAGGCAGCGTTCGAAGAGGTGCGCGCAGTCCCGGTAGGAGAGCCACATCGCCTGTCCGCGTTCGTAGTCGATGGGGGGGTGGCCCTTGGTGAGGTTACCGATGCGGACGCAGACGACGGAGAGGTCGTGTTCGTCGTGGTAGTATCTCCCGAGGACTTCGCCGGCGGCCTTCGAGACGCCGTAGAGGTTGCTGGGTCGGGGGAGTTCGGTGCCGTCGAGGCGGAAGTCGTCGCCCTCGCGGTAGAGGTCGGGCTTCCGGTCGGTCTCGTAGTGGCCGACGGCGTGGTTGGAGGACGCAAAGGCGAGTTTCTCGACGCCGGCATCGACGGCGGCCTCGTAGACGGTCTGGGTGCCGTCGATGTTGTTCTGGAGGACGGACTCCCAGGGGGCGTCCGGTCGGGGGTCGCCGGCGAGGTGGATGACCGCGCCGACGCCGTCCATGGCGTCGCGGACGGCGTTCTCGTCGGTGATGTCGGCGACGACGACCTCGTGGTCGGCGGCGTCCGCCGGGGGTTCGCGGTCGAGCAGTCGCCACTCGTAGTCGTCCTCGTTGCCGCCGAGGATGGCCTGGCCGACGCGCCCCGACGCGCCCGTGAGCAGTACCGGGTCGTCCATTCGAGTAGACACTCCACCGGTACCGAAATCAATGGTGCGGTTCGCCGCGGAGGCGACACGGCTTACACCGCGGAGGCCCGACGAGGCGTATGGCGAGCACTCCAGAGGAGGCGTGTTTCGAGGCGGGAATCAAGTTCGGCGCGCTCTACCACCAGTTCGCGGGGACGCCGGTGAGCCCCGAGAGCGCGCCGTCGCTGGAGCGCGCTATCGAGGAGTCCATCGAGAACCAGCCGTACTGCGAGCGCGTCTCGGTCACGATTCTCGACGACCGACTCGACACCAGTCACGGCTACACGGAACTGACGGGCGAGTACATGGAGGTCGAGCTGGTCGTCGCGTACGAGGGCGCGGAAGTGGTGGCGTCGATGGCGATGGAGGACGGCTACCCGCTGATGCGCCTCGATTCCGTCGAATCCCCGGCGTAGTTTTAAACCCCTCTCGGTCGAATCCCCGGGTATGAGTGACATGGAGGACGAGGAGCTGTTCGGCGAGGCGGCGGACGAGATTCGCGGCGACGTGGAAGAACACCTCGCGGCGGCGCGCGACGCCCTCCCCGACGCGGACGCCATCTGGACGGTGGAGGCGGACAACACGCTCGGCGTGCTCAACGGCCTGCGCTCCGCGCTCGCCGCCGAGGAAGTCGAGGGGCACTTGCGGGACGCGAAGAAGTGGTTCACCATCGGGGAGCGCGCGGACGCCTTCGAGGACGCCGATGACTTGCGCGAGGAAATCGAGACCATCGAGGACGTGCTCGACGACCTCGAAGACGTCTCCGACACCGTCGGCGACCTCGCGTCCACGATTCCCGAACTCCGCGGAGAACTGGAGAGCCTCGAGGACGACGAGGAGTAGTTACTTGTGCGGCGGCCGGGCGGTGTCCCGGTCGTCGAGTTCCGCGACGAGCCGGCAGAGCGCGTCGGTCGCGAGCGAGAGGAGTTCCTCGCCGCGTTCTTTCGTGCCTTCTGTGGGGTCGCCGACGACGCCGTTCTCGGAGAACTCGGCGGTGTCGTAGGCGAGATTGGTGTAGCTGGTCCAGTCGCCCCAGCCGTCGCTCGCGCCGTCCCGGGCGTCCGCGACGCGGTCTTCGCGCACGAGTCCGGGGTGGGTGTGGCGGAGGAACGCGGTTTCGAGCGGGCCGGCGTGCCCCATGTCGGAGCTGTGGTCGCCGACGGCGTCGAACCACGTGTAGGCGGCGGCGTACGCGTCCTCGTGGCGGGTGATGTCGGCGGCGACCTCGCGGAGGGCGTCGGTGTTGCCGCCGTGGCCGTTCACGAAGACGATGGTGCGCCAGTCGTGGTCGAGGACGGAGGTGGCGGCGTCCCGGACGTAGTCCCGGAAGGTGTCGGGGGAGACGTACATCGTCCCGGGAAACTGGCGGTGTTCCTCGCTGACGCCGACGGTGATGGTGGGAGCGACGGCGAGCGCGCCGTCGTAGGCGTCGTCCGCGGCGTTCGCGACTGTTTCCGCGGTGACGTGGTCGGTGCCGAGCGGGGCGTGCGGGCCGTGCTGTTCGGTGGAGCCGACGGGGACGAGGACGGCGTCGGGGTCGATGTCGGCGGCGTCCGGCCACGCTGCCTCGCTGAGTCGCATACCCGGGGGGACGACGGAGAGCGTAATCGGCCTTTCCCTTCGTGCATCGGCCGACGGCATTAATATAGGCGAAAGAAAAGGATGGTGTACAGCTATGCCGGAGTGCCAGAACTGCGAGTCGTTCGTGACGGACGCGTACGCCCGAGTGTTCACCCCGGACGGTGAGTCGGAGCCGCGCGTCTGCCCGAACTGCGAGGACAAGATTCGGGACGGTGCGCAAGTGAGAGAGGCCCGGTCGACGCGGCGAACGTAACCGCGAAGTCACGCTATTTATAGGGTGTCGGTTCCTGTTGTGGTTCAATGAGCGAGTCGGAGCCGGCAGTCACCAGGTTGTTCGGTGGGCCGGGTAGCGGGAAGACGACCGCACTGCTCGACCACGTCGAGGAAATCCTCGAAGACGACGACGTCGACGTTCGCGACATCCTCGTCGTCTCCTACACGCGCGCCGCGGCCGCCGAGGTTCGAGAACGGCTGGCGGAGCGGTTGGACGTGAACCCGCGTTCCCTCCAGGGGAACGTCTGCACGATGCACGCGAAGGCGTACGAACTCCTCGACCTCTCGCGGAGCGACGTGGTGGGGGAGTCCGCCAAGGAGGACTTCTGCGAGGACTACGGCCTGCCGTACGAGGACGAGTACTCCTCGGGGAGTCGGCGGACGGCGCGTTCGACGACGCTCGGGAACAAGGTCATCGCGACGAGCCAGTGGCTCCAGCGCACGAGCCGGGACGTGGCGGACTGGTACGACGTCCCGTTCCGCTGGAACGACGAGGAGGTTCGGCTGCCGCCGGACATCGACGAGAACGCACAGACGGGGAACAAGTACACGCCGACGTGGCCGTCGGACGACGACCGCTTCGACATCCCCGAGGCGATTCGGGCGTGGCGGGCGTACAAGGGCGAGGAGGGCCTGGTCGGGTTCGCGGACATGCTCGAACGCGTCGAACAGCGCTCCCTGGTTCCGAACGTGGACTACCTCGTCATCGACGAGTTCCAGGACATCACGACGCTCCAGTACGACGTGTACGAGGAGTGGAAACCCCACATGGACGCCGTGCTCATCGCGGGCGACGACGACCAGGTCGTGTACGCGTGGCAGGGCGCAGACCCCGACCTCCTCCTCGAAACCGAGGTGACGGACGACGTCATCCTCCCGAACTCCTACCGCCTCCCCTCGGAGGTCTTGAAGGTCGTCCAGCAGGAGGTCGGACACATCGAGAACCGCCAGGAGAAAGACCTCAAACCCCGGAAAGAGGGCGGGACGGTGGAGGCAGTGGAGAGCCCGTCGATGCTGGACGTGGCGCGGAACGTCAAGCAGACCATCGCCGCGACGGAGGACGACACGGTGATGGTGCTGTTCCGGGCGCGCTACCAGTTGTTCGAATTCGTGGACGAGTTCATCGGGAACGGCATCCCGTTCAAGGCGCTGACCGACCAGCGGCTGTGGACCGACCGGCTCGCGGACTACGTGCACGCCGTGGAGAAAATCGACGCGGGCGACCCCGTGACGGCGCTCGAAGCGCGGCGGGTCGCGGACATGCTGCAGGACTCGGCGTTCAGCACGAACGAGCGAAGCGACCTCCGGGACGAAATCGAAGACCGCGAGGAGGCCGCGGACACCGACGACGCGACCGAAATCGAAATCGAGTCCGAGGTCATCCGGGAGTACGCGCCGTTCATGCCGTCGCCGGGCGCGGCCGCGGACATGCTGCGGAAGGTCACGCGCTACCAGCGCAAGTCCGTGGACGCGTACTTCGCGGGCGACTACCGCGGCATGGATCCCTCGCGGGTTCGCGTGGGGACGATTCACTCCGCGAAGGGTCGGGAGGCCGACCACGTGTTCCTCGGTACCGACCTGACGGAGAAGGTCGTCGAGCAGATGGCGGCGACCGTGGACGAGTCGGAGATTCCGGCGGGCGTGGAGGAGTTCACGCGCCAGACCGACCCAGTTCCCCTCCTGACGGACAACGAGCGCCGCGTGTTCTACGTCGGGATGAGTCGCGCCCGCGAGCGCCTCGTCCTGATGCAGAACGTCATCAACGGCGCGCCGACGCTCCCCATCGACGTGCTGTTGTACGGGGAGCCGTCGGGCGACCCGCTCGCGGAGTCGCTCGGTGACGCCGAGGCCCCCATCCAGTTGAACTGATGGTCGCGCCGGAGACCACGTTCGCGTTTCTCTACGACGAACTCGAAGCCCGGGACGCGACCGGGTTCGTGCACGTCGGCGGCCGCTTCGACGACACGCTCAGGTATCTCACGCGGTTTTCCGGCCCCGAGGAGCGGTACGCGTTCGTGTTCGTCGGCGGGGACGCCGTGCTCTGCGCACCTTCGGGGTTCGAGCGGCAGGCCAAGCGGGAGTTCGCGGGCGACTACGTCTACACGCCCGACGACCTGCGCGCGGACACGCCGGGCGGGCGCGCGGTCGAGGTGCTGGAAGCGTACGACGCCGACGGAACGCTACTCGTCCCGCAGGCCGTGCCGCACGACGCCGCCGTCCGCCTCGAACGCGCCGGGTTCGCGCTCGAATCCACCGATGTCGTGGCGCGCGAGCGCGTCGTGAAAGACCCGGAGGAAATCGAGGCACTGCGGAAGGCGCAGGCCGCGGCGGCCGCGGGGATGCGGCGCGCGGAGACCGTGCTCGCCGCCGCGGACGCCCGGGGTGATGGCGACGCGCTCCGGTTCGAGGGCGAGCGGTTGACGACCACCAGCCTCCGCCGCGAGGTGGACGCGGCGCTCGTCCAGGAGGGCGCGACCCCCCGGGAGAACACCGTGGTCGCGGCGGGCGGCGCGTGCACCGACCGCCACTTCCGCGGGGACGTGCCGGTGCGGTCGGGCGAGACCGTCGTCGTGGACGTGTCGCCGCGCGGCCCGCACGGCTACCACGGCGCGCTGACGCGGACGTTCGTCGTGGACTCAGAGGGCGGCTGGGAGCGCCGCGCGTTCCTCGCGGTCGAGTCCGCCCAGCAGGCGGGGTTGGACGAACTCGCGGGCGGCGCGGACGCGAGTCTGGTGCACGAGGAGACGGCGGCGGAGATCGGCGCGTACGGCTTCCCCGCGGGCTACGGCGACACGGGGTTCACGCACGGCGCGGGCTACGGCGTCGGCGTGAGTCGGCGCGAGAACCCGCGGCTTCCGAGCGACGCGCGCCTCGAACCGGGGACGGTGCTCGCGGTGGAACCGGGCGTCTACGACCCCGCGGAGGGCGGCGTCCGCCTCGGCGACCTCGTGGTCGTGACCGACGAGGGGTTCGAGTACCTCCGCGAGTACCCCCGCGAGTTCACGCCGCGCGCCTAGGTCTCGTCGTCGTCCGCGACGGCCTCGGCGGCTTCTTCGGCGGCGCGCTCGGGGAGGTCGAAGAGCGTCGTGATGTAGCGTTCGGCGACGAGCATCAGGAGGGCGATGGCGACGAACGCCCAGCCGGTCGTGTGGCCGGCGACGAGGCGGTTCACGCCGTAGAGGGCGACGGGGAGCGCGAACGCGAACGTCGCGGCGAACTTCACGGTGCCGATGATACCCATTACCCGAGTGGGGGCGTTCGAGCGTCGTAAACCCCGCGTTCGCAACACACTTGAGTCGCATCCCAGTACTGGAAGTATGTTCACGGGAATCGTCGAGGACACCGGCACGGTGGCGTCGGTGGAATCGACGGCCGACGGCCGA
This sequence comes from Salarchaeum japonicum, assembly GCF_020614395.1. Classification (NCBI taxonomy): domain Archaea; kingdom Methanobacteriati; phylum Methanobacteriota; class Halobacteria; order Halobacteriales; family Halobacteriaceae; genus Salarchaeum; species Salarchaeum japonicum. Next base: position 1,996,136 of record NZ_CP085324.1, read on the forward strand.
CGGCTTCGCATCGAGACCGAGGAGTTACGCGAGTTCGAGCACGGGCAGTCCATCAGCGTGAGCGGCGTCTGCCTCACCGTCGAAGACCACGGGGAGAACTGGTTTTCGGCGTTCACGGCGGCGGAGACCCTGGAGAAGACGTACCTCGGGGAGCTCGACGCGGGGGACGCAGTGAACCTCGAACGCGCGCTCCCGGCGGACGGCCGGCTGGACGGCCACATCGTGCAGGGACACGTGGATACGGTCACGGAGGTCGTGGGCGTCGAGCAGGTCGGGGAGGACTGGACGTTCACGTTCGCGCTCCCGGCGGGCTACGCGCAGTACGTCGCGGAGAAGGGGTCGGTGGCGCTCGACGGCATCAGCCTCACCGTCGCGGACGTGGACGACGACGCCGGAACGTTCTCGGTGGCGGTGATTCCGACGACGTACGAGCTGACGACGCTCTCCGAGAAGTCGGCGGGGAGTCCGGTGCACGTCGAGGTGGACGTGGTCGCGAAGTACGTCGAGCGCCTGGATTCGTACTAGTCGAGTCTGCGGACGGCGCTCTTCAGGTCGGTGTCGCCCTCGTCGTAGCGCGCGGCGTCGGACTCCTCGTACGCGGCCTTGTAGCGTTTGAGTTTCCGGGCGAGCACGGAGAGGAAGAAGCCGTCGTAGAGGACGACGAACGCGAGGAAGACGAGGCCTTCGGGGACGCCGAGCGGCTGGTAGACGAGGTGGAGGTTGCTGACGGCGGTGTTGTAGGTGGCGTGGATGAGCGCGGCGACGAGCAGGCCTTTCACGACGATCGGGCCCTTGTTCTCGGGGTTGAACTTCGCGAGGCCGAGGTAGTAGCCGGCGAACGCGGAGTAGATGACGTGTCCGGGGCCGGCGAACGTGCGGACGGCGGCTATCTGGAGGACGGCGGCGTCGGCGTTCACGCCGGTCGCCTGGAGGGTCTGGAGGACGTCGCGGCCGATGTAGATGGCGTTCTCGATGGTGGCGAACCCGAGGCCGGCGACCGCGCCGTACACCGCGCCGTCCACGACGGCGTCGAAGCGGTCGCTCCGGTAGGCGTAGAGGCGGACGGCGAGGAGTTTCACGGTCTCCTCGACGGGGCCGACGACGAGGTAGAAGACGACGACCATCCACGTGATGCCGACGACGGCGAACGCGTCCTGGAAGAGCGTGTTGAGGACGGCGGCGAACCCGGCGAAGAGGAAGCCGAGGACGAAGGTGGCGGCGAGCAGGTGGAGGGGTTCGCCGGTGGTGGCGTCCGCGTGCCAGACGTAGGCGACGAGGGCGAGCGCGGGGAGGACGGAGAGGACGACGTACGCGGCGACGTAGGGGCGTTCGAGGAAGACGAACCCGAGGCTGGCGGCGAACAGCGCGGCGACGACGAGGAGGGCGAGGAGGACGACGGCGTAGCGACTGCTGGTGAGGAGGCCGTCGTAGACGGCGACCGCGGCCCGGTCGAGGGCGTTGCGAACCTCCCAGTCGGTCACGTCGTAGAGGTCGCGGTCGCCGGATGCGGCGCGCTGCACGGGGTCGCGTTTCTCCGGCATGGTCGGAGCTACCGAAGCGGCCCACAAAACCGTTCCCGCCGAAATATAAGTATGCCATAATATGCCTAAAGGACACGGCTTATCTACGGTGGTCGTGTCACGAGATGTCATGGCATTCAGTGAGAGCCGCGGACTCCTGTACACGGAGCCGCCCGAGGAAGAGCGACGAACACCGACGACCGAGAGCGAGGGCGCGACGCCGGCACCCGCCGACGACTGATTTTAGGGAGTGCGGTATCGAGATAGGGACATGCTGTTCGACCAGCGGGTACGCACGGAACTCCACGACGCGGGCGTGGACCCGGCGACCCTCCGCGAGATAGAAGAACGGGTGGCGGCGGACGCCCGGGAGACGGCGGAGCGCGTCGCGGCCTTCTTCGACGCCCACGACACCGTCTACTCCGACATGGAGCTGACGCACAGTTCGAGCGAGCACCCCGAGCACGCCGTCGAGTACGCCGACCTGTTCACGCACAGCGAGGACGTGCGCGGGTTCCTGCGGTTCGACACGTGGGGCGCGTACGTGGAGAACGCGCGCGTCCTCGACGCCGAGGACGGCCGGGCGACGTTCGTGGAACTCGAACTCGGCCAGACGGTGCACGACCGGGTGCGGTTCGCGCCGGCGCGCGAGAGGCTGGAATGACGGTCTCGGTTCGCGGCATCTACGCCACGGCGCTCACGGAACTCCTCGCGGACGTCGGCGTCACGAACCCCTCCGGCCCGATTCGGGAGCGCTTCGACCGCGAGTTCGCGGCGGGGCCGGCGGCGGCGCACGTCGCCACGACGAGCGACCGCCAGGGCGTCGGCGTCACCGGCGACCCGGACACCGTCGATTCGGTCGTCGCGCGCCTCCGCGAGGTCGGAACCGACACCTTCCGGTATCGGGACGGCGCGCCCCGCGGCGCGGTGTTCGAGGGGTACGTCGCGGAGACCCGGGGCGGCGGCGCGGTCGTCGACCTCGGCGACACCGAGGGCTACCTGCCGTTCGAGGACTCCCGGGAGTACGTCGATGAGGGCGACACGGTGCGCGTGCAGGTGGTGACGCCGAAGCCGCCGTGGGCGTCGCGGCGGCCGCGGCTCTCGACCGAACTGTGGGCGTTCGGGGACGCGGCGGCGCTCGTCCGGGGGCGGGACGCGCTCGTCGCGGACACCCCGAGCGGCGCGCCCGAACTCGCGCGCACGACCGAAATCCTCCCGCCCGAGGTACCCGACGGCTGGGCGGTCGAGTGGGGGGACGCGGCGACAGACCTGTCGATGGACGCGCTCGGGGACGCGCTCGCGGCGGCCGTCGAGTCGGCGGCGTCGCTGGAGGATTCGCTTGGCGGCGTGGACATCGACGACGTGCCCGCGCGGGTGGCCGCGCCGGACGCGACGACCTGGGTGTGGTTCGGCGGGGACGCGCGGCGCGCGCTCGACGACGTGCGGCGGAACGTGACCGACACCATCGTCGGCCACCACCGCATCAAGGCGGGGAGTTCGGCGGCGAGCACGGCCGTGGACTTCGCGGAGTCGCTCGGCGCGCTCCCGGAGGAGTTCCCGTTCGCGGCGGTGAGCGAGCAGTTCGGGCCGGCGGCGGGCGACCGCGTCGCAATCGAGCACGGGAAGCCCGACGGCCGCCTCATCACGCTCGGTCGCGGCGATATCACGGACTGCGACCCGGACGCGGGCCGCATCACCGTGGAGCGCGAGATGACTGCGGGCGGAACCTACGACGCGCTCGGCGTCGAGCGCCAGGAGGGCGACGTGGCGGTCACGCGCTTCCAGGAGGGCCGGTGGTGGTACCCGACGGTGTACCGGGGCGAGGACGGCACCCGCCGCGGGACGTACATCAACGTGAACACGCCGCTCGAACTCTTTCCGTCGGGCGTCCGGTACGTCGACCTCCACCTCGACGTGGTGAAGCACGCGGACGGCACTGTCGAGCAGGTGGACATGGACGAACTCCGGGCGTGCGTCGCTGACGGCCTCGTCACGGACGAGTTGGCGGAGAAAGCGGCGGGCGTCGCCGACCGCATCGAGGACGCGTTCAGCTAGACTGGAGGGTCTGCTGGCACTTCACGACGAATCCCGCGAGGTTCTTCGCGATGTCCACCTCGAACGCGAGCACGACGCCGCTCCGCGCGCCCTCGCGGAGGTGGATGAGAACGCCGTTCTCGTACAGTTCGACGCTCGCGCGCACGTCGCCGAACGGGCTGTCCTGCTCCCGCAGGGATTTGTGGTCGCGCGCGCGGTCAACGATGGCCTGATTGCGCTCTCTGAGCCGCTGGTCGGGGAGGTCGTCGCGGCGGTAGATGACCTCCCAGCCGAAGGACGTGTAGCGGACGCCGGTGCGGAAGTACTCGCCGGCCTCGGCGTTCACGAGGCGGACGAGTCGGGCGTGGCGGTCGCTCGCCATCTAGAAGTGGCTCTGGTGGTTTGCGTCGCCCGGCCCGCCCTCGCCGCGGCCGCCGCGTCCGCCCTCGTTCCGGTCGATTCCCATGACGGACTCGGCCTGCTCCGTCCCCCAGTTGTCCGAGCCGTCGCTCGCGAACCGCACGGTCACGTCGGTGACTTGCGGGAACTCCTTCGCGAGTTCGGTCTTGATTCGCTGGGCCGTCCGCGGGCTGATGCCACAGCCGCTGCAGGTGCCGCCGAGTTCGACGACGACCGCTCCCGTCTCCGGGTCGGCCTCCCTGACGGCGCTCGTCCCGCCGTGCATCTTGATGATGGGCATCTGGGCCGTGAGCCAGGTCTCCACCTCGTCGTGGAGGCTGGCGTCGGTCGCGGCATCACTCATTACGTCCTAGCTGGGCGTCGAGACTCCTAACTGTTCGGTTCGTCCCCGAGCCACCGCGCCACGCCAACTGCGCCCGCGACGCCCGCGAGACCGGCGAGCGTCCCGAACCCGGGCGTACTCCCCGACGACGTTGACTCCGTCGTTCGCGTCGTTGTCGGCGTCCGCGTGGCCGTCTCGGCGGTGGTCGCGGTCGTCGCGTTCGCGGTGGTCGTGGTCGCGGTGAGCGACGGCGCGTCCGGCTGGTAGCCGGCGTGGTCGGGGAACGCGTAGAGCGCGCCCCGGGTGTCGGCGGGAACGCCGGCGTAACTGCTCGCGACGAAGCAGTCCGCCGCCGCGCGCGCCGTCCAGAACGCGGCCTCCGCGGGCTGACGCCACCACGCGAGTTCGTAGGGATTCTCGGGGTCGCGCACGTCGAACAGTTTCACGCCGCCCTGGTACCACGACGTGTAGAGGCGGTCGCCCGCGAGTTCGAAGTTGTGGCTGGTCGTCCACGTCCCGTCGAGGCCGGGGTCGGCGGTCTCGGGCGCGGGGATGTGGGAGAGTTCGCGCGGGCTGGCGGGGTCGGTGATGTCGTAGAGCGTGATGCCGCCCGGCCCGCCCGCGCTGTCGTTCTCGGGCGTGGCGTCCCAGGCTTCGCTGTTGACGGCGAGGACGCTGGCGTCGTCGTTCGGCGCGGCGTAGTGGTGGTTCCCGGGGAGTTCGTACCCCTGGCTCGTCGGCGCGTCCGCGAGGTCGGCGGGGTCGTGCGGCGCGAGGTGCGACAGCACGGCCGGGTTCGCGGGGTCGGACACGTCGAGCAGCCACGTGCCGGCGTCCCAGTGCGCGACGTACGCGACCTCGTCCTGGACGTACACGTCGTGACACGACCAGAGGAAGCCGGGCACGTCGAGCCACGCCGGGTTCTCGTCCGCCGCCCCCCAGCGCGCGACCTCCCGCGGCGTCCCGGACACGTCTATGATGGCGAGTTCGCGGCGGTCGCTCCCGTTCGCGGTGAGGTACGCGTGCGAGTCCGTGAGGAAGCAGTTGTGTATCGGGTAGTCGGTCTCGTAGACGGATTCCAGAATCGGGTTCGCGGGGTCGCGCACGTCGTAGAGGAGGAGCGCGCGCGGACTCCCCGCGTTCGCGGGGCCGACGACGGCGAGCCGCGACCCCCGAACCGCCACGTCGTGAATCCCGGTGAGCGGGCCGTTCTCGTGGTCGGCGAGGAGGTCGCGGCGCTCTGCGAGCACCGTGAGGTCGGCCGGGTCGCTCGCGTCCACGACCGCGAACCCGGTCGTGGCGGCGACGAACACCGTGGTTCCGTCCGACCCCACGACCGCCTCCGTCGCGCCCTCGATAGCGACGCTGTCACGGGGTTCGTACGGCTCCGGATGCGCGCTCGCTCGCCCCGCAAGCGGGAGGGCGAACGCCGCGCCACCCGCCTTGAGCGCGGCGCGCCGGGAGAACTCCATACCGCGAGTTCGCCCACCGCGGAGAAAAACGTGGCGTCCGTCGGAACGCTCTCGTCGCTGGCGGTCGAGGGGTCGGTATGCTCTCTCCAGACCTCGACGGTCGGACGGCGCTCGTGACGGGAAGCGCGGCTGGCCTCGGGCGGGCGTTCGCGCTCGCGCTCGCGCGGAACGGCGCGGACGTGGCCGTGCACTATCATTCGAGCGAGGCCGCGGCGTACGCGACCGCCGAAGAAGCCCGGGAGGCGGGCGGCGGGGACGCGGTGGTCGTGCAGGGCGACGTGACGCACCCCGATTCGGTGGACGACCTCTTCGGCGAAATCGAGGCCGAACTCGGGTCGGTGGACGTGCTCGTGAACAACGTCGGGAACTTCGCGCCGAAACACTGGACGGACATCGAGTACGACGAGTGGGTGAACGTCCTCCACACGAACCTCACCGCGACCTACCTCACGTCGAAGCGCGCGCTCCCCGGGATGCGCGAGCAGGAGTGGGGGCGCGTCGTGAACGTCGGGTACGCGTCCGGCGAGAAGGGACTCGTCAGCCCGAAGAACTTCCCGTACTTCGCCGCGAAAACGGGCGTCCTGATGTTCACGCGGATGCTCGCCGCCGACACCCAGTCTGACGGCATCACCGCGAACGCCGTCTCGCCCTACGTCGTCGAGAACTCCGACGAGTTCCCGGACGACCTCCCCAGGGGCCGCCCCGCCGACTACCGCGACGTGACGCAGGCGCTCCTGTTCTTCTGCGACGAGAACTCCGACTACATCAGCGGGGAAAATATCGAAATCGACGGCGGCTGGCTTCCAGAAGACGTCTAACCCACGTTTTGGTGGAGATTTTGCGGCCGAACGCACGTGAGGCCGCAAAAGGTCCGTGTAGAACATCGAAATCGACGGCGGCTGGCTCCCCGAAAACGTCTAGCGGGGTTTCGGTGGCGGTTGAGTGAGCGCGAACGTTTTTGAGGGAGTGGGGGGACAAGCGGGTATGCACGAGCGCGCAGTCGAGTTCGCGGGACGCGTGGAGTCCGAGTACGGGTTTCGGCCCGAGGTGGAGGAGTTCCCGGAGGGGACGAAGACGGCGGCGGACGCGGCCGACGCCCTGGGGTGTGCGGTGGCGCAGATAGCGTCGAGCATCGTCCTGGTGGCGGACGGCGAGGCGGTGGTTGTGGTGACGAGCGGCGCGAACCGCGTGGACACCGCGGCGGTCGCGGCGCTCGCGGGCGCGGAGTCGGCGCGGATGGCGGACGCGGACGAGGTGAAAGCGGCGACGGGGTACAGCATCGGCGGCGTGCCGCCGGTGTGTCACGACGGGAGTCCGCGCGTGCTGTTCGACGAGACCCTCCTGGAGCACGAGCGGGTGTGGGCGGCGGCGGGAACGCCGGAGGCGGTGTGGCCGAGCGACCCCGACGAACTCGCGGAGCTGGCGGACGCCGAGGTCGCGGACGTGGCGGAGAAGTGAGTTCGTTTTCGCCGACCGAGCGGGTCGGAGACCCCGGAAGGTCGGCGATTCACTCGCACGACCGGAGGAAGTGCGAGGCCGACGACGGAGGGGAGTGCGAAGCACGAACCGACGGAGGAGCGCTTTTCGTGCAGGTTTTACCGAGCGAGGCCAGCGCTGCTGGCCGGAGCGCAGCGTAAAACGTGCGTCAGTTGTTTTCGAGGGCGTCGAGGATGCAGGCGGCGGCGAGCACGGCCTCCTTGGGCACGTCGCTCGCGTCGTCGATGGTGACGGTGTAGGTGTCCTTGAGGGAGAACTGGCCCTCGATGTCGCCGACGTGGTCGCCCTGGGGGTCGCGTATCTCGTACTTGTTCGGGATGAGGTTCGCAGCGCCGACGAGGTGGCGGAGCACCTGGAGGACTTTGTTCTTCGAGGTGATGGTGGCGAGAGCTTCGCCGGTGTCGGGGTCTCGAACCGTCCAGTTCTCCATGAACCACGACCAGTCTTCGTCCAGCACGACGACCGGTTCGCCGGTGCCGGCGTCGGTGATGGTGTAGTTCCCGGCGATGTCCATGATGCCGCCGGCTTTCACGGTGAAGGCGTCCTGGTCGTCGCCGGTGACGAACGGGAACTCCTCCTTGAGTTTGAACATCTTCTGTTTCCCGCGGAGGACGACGTTCCCGGCGTCGTCGCGGACGGTGTACTTGTTCCGGACGAGGGACTGTTTGACCTCGTAGCGGTCGCCTGTGAGGTCGAGGGTGGAGATGTCGTAGTCGTTCACACCGGGAGGTCACCGTCGGACGGGAAAAGCCTCGTGGTGGGCGGGGGCCGGCACCGAGGGGTTTTCGTTCGTCCGCGCGTAATAACGGTAACTAATGAGTGAGGACTACATCGAGGTCCGCGGGGCGGAAGAGCACAACCTGAAGGACCTCGACGTTCGGATTCCGCGCGAGGAGTTCACGGTCGTCACCGGCCTCTCGGGGTCGGGGAAATCCTCGCTGGCGTTCGAGACGATTTACGCGGAGGGCCAGCGGCGGTACATCGAGAGCCTCTCTGCCTATGCGCGGAACTTCCTCGGGCAGATGGACAAACCGCAGGTCGAGTCGGTGGAGGGGTTGTCGCCGGCTATCAGCATCGACCAGAAGAACGCGGCGAACAACCCGCGTTCGACGGTCGGCACCGTCACCGAACTCCACGACTACCTCCGCTTGCTGTACGCGCGCGTCGGCGTTCCGCACTGTCCGGAGTGCGGGCGCGAGGTGGGCGAGCAGTCCGCCCAGCAGATGGTGCGTCGCGTGATGGAACTCCCGGAGGGGACGCGGGCGAAAATCGCGGCACCCGTGGTGCGCGACCAGAAGGGCGCGTTCGAAGACCTGTTCGAGGAACTCATGGCCGAGGGGTACTCGCGGGTCGAGGTGGACGGCGAGTCGTACGACCTCGCGGTCGAGTCTCCAGACCTGGACGAGAACTACGACCACACAATCGACGTGATAGTGGACCGCGTGACGGTGAGCGAGGACGCGCGCTCGCGCATCACGGACTCCGTGGAGACGGCGCTCGACGAGGCCGAGGGCGTGCTGAAGGTCGTCGTCCCCGACCCGCCGGAGGGCGTGGAACTCGGCGGGTCGGTCGCGCGCGCGACGGGCGACCTCGCGGACGACGACGGCGACGACCGGCTGGTGGTGGAGTTCAGCGAAGACCTCGCGTGCACGCACTGCGGCATCGACATCAGCGAAATCGAGACGCGGAGTTTCTCCTTCAACAGCCCGCACGGCGCGTGCCCCGAATGTGAGGGGCTCGGGCAGTCGAAGGAAGTGTCGGAAGACCTCGTGGTGCAGGACGCGTCGAAGCCCGTGAAGCACGTGTTCGAGCCGTGGAGTTACAACCGGTCGTACTACCGGAACCTCCTCGACAACGTCGCGCGGCACTTCGACGTCGACCTCTCGACGCCGTTCGAACAGTTGGACGCGGACGTGCAGGAGGCGTTCCTGTGGGGGACCACGGAGGACGTGGTGTTCCGGCGGGAGACGAAGAACGGCGTGCGGCGGAAGGAAGAGCCGTTCGAGGGCGTGATTCCGAACCTCGAACGGCGGTATGGAGAGACGGATTCGGAGCGGGTGCGCGAGCACATCGAGGACTTCATGAGCACGACGGCGTGTCCGGCGTGCGACGGCACGCGCCTGAAACCCGAGTCGCGGGCGGTGCTCGTGAAGGACACGTCGATTACGGAGGTGAATCAGTTGAGCATCGGGGACGCCCGCGAGCACTTCGAGGGCCTCGAAGCCGGGATGTCCGAGCGCGACCGCAAAATTGCGGAGGAGATCCTGAAGGAGATTCGGGCGCGCCTCGGGTTCATGGAGGAGGTCGGGCTCGAATACTTGACGCTCGACCGCGAGGCCTCGACGCTCTCCGGCGGCGAGTCCCAGCGGATTCGGCTCGCCACCCAGATCGGGAGCGGGCTCGTCGGCGTCCTCTACGTGCTGGACGAGCCCTCGATCGGCCTGCACCAGCGGGACAACGACCGCCTCCTGAACACCCTGGAGGAGCTCCGCGACCTCGGGAACACCCTGCTGGTGGTGGAGCACGACGAGGAGACGATGCGGCGCGCGGACACCATCGTTGACATGGGGCCGGGGCCGGGCCGGCACGGCGGCGAGGTGGTCGCGCAGGGCGACTTCGACGACATCGTCGCGTCCGAGGACTCCATCACGGGCGACTACCTCGCGGGCCGCAAGCAGATTCCGGTGCCGGAGGAGCGCCGCGAGTGGTCGGACACCCTGACGGTTCGCGGGGCGCGCCAGCACAACCTCAAGAACGTGGACGTGGACATCCCGGTCGGCGCGTTCACCGCCATCACGGGCGTCTCCGGGAGCGGGAAGTCCACGCTGATGCACGACGTGCTCTACAAGGGGCTCGCGCGCGGGATGAACGGGAACACGAGCGTCGACCCCGGCGAGCACGACGGCATCGAGGGCACCGAACACATCGAGAAGGTGCGCCTCATCGACCAGTCGCCCATCGGTCGGACGCCCCGGTCGAACCCGGCGACGTACACGGGCGTGTTCGACTACGTGCGCGAGAAGTTCGCGCAGACGAAGCTCGCCCAGCAACGCGGCTACGACAAGGGCCGCTTCTCGTTCAACGTGAAGGGCGGGCGCTGCGAGGAGTGTGGCGGGCAGGGGACGGTGACCATCGAGATGAACTTCCTCTCGGACGTGCAGGTGCCCTGCGAGGAGTGCGGGGGCGCGCGGTACAACGACGAGACGCTCGACGTGACGTTCAAGGGGAAGACCATCGCGGACGTGCTCGACATGAGCGTCGAGGAAGCCCGGGAGTTCTTCGAGGCGGACAGCCGGCTCGGCCGCCGCCTCCAGCTGTTGGAGGACGTGGGCCTGGACTACATGCGGCTCGGCCAGCCCTCGACCACGCTCTCCGGCGGGGAGGCCCAGCGCGTGAAGCTCGCGGAAGAGCTCGGGAAGAAGGCGACGGGGGACACGCTCTACCTGCTGGACGAGCCGACGACGGGCCTCCACTCGGAGGACGAGCGGAAGCTGATTCAGGTGCTCCAGCGGCTCACCGACCGCGGGAACAGTATCGCGGTCATCGAGCACGAACTCGACCTCGTGAAGAACGCCGACCACGTCATCGACCTGGGGCCGGAGGGCGGGGAGCGTGGCGGCGAGATAGTCGCCACTGGAACGCCGGAGGCGGTCGCGCGCGAGGACGACAGTCACACCGGCCGCTACCTCCGCGACAAACTCCCCGCGGTGGACGTCGAGGGGCCGCGCGACGGCCGCGAGAAGCCCGACGCGCCCGCGCCCGCACAGGACTGACGCGTGTGAGTCGGTGTCGATGAAACCGGCGTAATCGGGTGACACGGGGGTTACTCGCTCGGGCAGTCGCCGCCGCAACCCCGGCGTTCTTCCGGATACCAGCCCACCGTTCGGGTATGTCCGAGCAGACGAAAGCCGACTACATCGACGACGTGAGCGTGGACGAGGAGTGGGACGCCCATCCGAGTCAGAGCGAACTCGACGAGGCCGTCGAGAGCCTGGAAGCGAGCGGGTTCGAGGTCGAGGTCGTTCCGGACGCCGAGGCCGCGCTCGACTTCCTCACGGAGGAGATTCCCGCGGAGGCGTCCGTGATGAACGGGCACTCCACGACCCTCGAAGAGATCGGGTTCACGGAGTACCTCACCGAGGGCGACCACGACTGGGAGAACCTCCACGCGGAAGTCTTCAGCATCGACGACGACCAGGCGCGCGCGAAGGCCCGCCGCGAGGCCCAGACCGCCGACTACTTCCTCGGGAGCGTGAACGCCATCGGCCGCGAGGACGGCACGCTCGTCGCCGCCGACCTCTCCGGCAGCCGCATCGGCGCGTACCCGTTCGCCGCCGGGCACGTCGTCACCGTCGCGGGCGTGAACAAGATCACGACCGACGAGGACGCCGCGCGCGAGCGCCTCCAGGAGTACGCGTACGCGTTCGAGAACGAGCGCGCGCAGGAGGCCTACGGCGTCGAGAGCTACCCCTCGAAGGAACTCGTCTTCCGCCAGGAGACCGTCGAAGGCCGCACGACGGTCGTCCTCGTCGAGGAGACGCTCGGCTACTAAACTCCCGTAGTTTTCTCTCGCGACGCGAGACGGAGAGCGGCGGCTACCGTCGCGGTCGCGTTAGGCGTACACCGTCCGCACCGCGTCCGCGAGTTCGTTGACGCGCTGGCGGTGCTCGATGGGGTCGCGGATGCCGTTGGTGACGTAGGCGAAGGCGAGTCCGGTACCGGGGTCGGCCCAGGCGACGCTGCTGCCGAGGCCGCCGTGGCCGAAGACGCGGTCGGGCGCGATAGTGCCGTACTTGTCGTGAGCGGTGCCGGCGCGGACGACGCCCAATCCGTAGCGCCGGGGGACGGAGAGGGTCGGGTCGCGTTCGGTCTGGGCGTGGACGCGGGTGAGGGTGGCGACGGTGTCGGTGGCGAGGATGCGGTCGTCGCCGATGCGGCCGCCGTTGGCGAGGCAGGCGTAGAAGCGCGCCATGTCCTCGGCGGTGCCGACGCCTCCGGCGGCGGGGATTTCGGCGCGGTGGATGGCCTCGCGGTTGAAGGTCGCGGCGGTGTCGCTCCGGTCGAGGCCGAGGCCGCTGTCGGGGGTGCGACAGCGGTCGGGGTCGGCGAACCCGGTGAGCGTCGCGATGTCGTCGGGTTCGCTCGCGGGCAATCCGATGTGGGTGTGTTCCATCTCGATGGGCTCGAAGACGTGGTCGCGGGCGTACGCGCCGACGGAGCGCCCGCTGACGCGGCGGACGAGTTCGCCGGCGAGGAACCCGAAACTCACGGGGTGGTAGGCGGGCGTGCCGAGGCCCCGGGGCGTGGCGTCTTCGAGGATGCTGACGGAGGCGTCCCAGTCCGTCCACGCGTCGGGCTGGCGGTCGAGGTCGGTGAGCGCGAGGCCGGCGCGGTGCGTGAGCACGTCCGCGACCGTCGTCTCCGCCTTCTCCGTTCCCGCGTCGGCGTACTCGGGCCAGTGGTCGGTGAGTTGGTCGTCGTACGCGAGGTCGCCCTCGTCGGCGAGGTGGTGGACGCACGCGGCCGTGTAGGGTTTCGTGCAGGAGAACAGGACGAACTTCCGGTCGGGCGTCACGGGGTCGCCGTCCGGCCCCGTCTCGCCGCCCGCGAGCGAGAGGACGCGGTCGTCGCCGTCGTAGACCGCGAGCTGTGCGCCGTGGTGGAGTCCCGCGTCGAGCTGGGCGGCGAACAGCTGTTCGATTCGCGCCGGGCCGTCCGCGTCGAAGACCGACATACCGAAACCTGGCGTTCGTTCGACAAATACGTTCGGCCTAACGACTTAGTGAGTCGACGAGAAACGCCGGATATGGAGCGCCTGTACGTGTACGACGGTGCGCTCGCACTCATCGGACTGTCCGTGATAGTGCAGACCGCGGTGACGGGGGATAACGCCGCGCTGACCGCGTTCGTCGCAGTCAGCGGCGGCGCGATGGTCGTCGGCGCGGGCTACGACGCGCTTCGCCGCGACCCGGCGGAGTTCGCGGTTCCCGCGGGCGCGGTGCTCGCGCTCGTCGTCGCCGCCGGGATAGCGGTGTGCGGCGCGCTGTTGAACCTCGCGCTCGCCGCGTGAAGTCTCCCAAGACCTATCTCGATACGGGGCCTACGCCGGGGTGATGTACGATTTCGCCGTCGTGGGCGTCGGACCGCCGGGCGCGCGGTTCGCGCGGCGGGCCGCCGAGGAGGGCTACGACGTCGTCGCGTTCGAGCGCGGCGAACTCGGGAAGCCGCTCGCGTGCTCGGGCCACGTCAGCCTCGATATCTGGGAGTACGTGCCCGAGGAGGCGCGCGAGGAGTTGTTCCAGAACGACATCTACGGCGCGCGCTTCCACACGAGCGGCGCGGACTCCGAGAGCCACGAGTTCTACACGGAGACGCCGATTTCGAACGCGGTAGACCGCGTCGAGTTGGACAAGACGCTCGCGGGCGCGGCGGCGGACGCGGGCGCGGACGTGCGCGAACACCACACCGTGACGGGCGTCACGGAGCGCGCGGGCCACGTCGAACTCTCGGTGAACGGGCCGGACGGCGCGTTCGAGACCGAGGCGCGCATGGTCGCGGGCTGTGACGGCCCGCGCTCGCGCGTCCGCGACGAACTCGGGCTCCCGGAACCCGAGGAGTTCCTGCACGGCGTGCTCGCGTTCGACCCCGAGCCGGACAGTCAAGACTTCGTGGACGTGCACCTCACCGTGCCCGGGTTTTTCGCGTGGCGCATCCCGCGCGGGCCGGGCGGCGTGGAGTACGGGCTGGCGGCCGCGCCGTCGGCGGACGGCGACGTGTCCGCGCGGTTCGACGACCTCGTCGCGGACTACGGCGTCGCGGAGCGCATCGAACACCGATGTTCGGGGTTGATTCCGGTCGGCCCCGCGGAGTCGGTGACGAGCACGCGCGGCTTCCTCGTCGGTGACGCGGCGGGGATGACGAAGCCGTTCACGGGCGGCGGCATCCTCTACGGGATGACCGCGGCCGACCACGCCGCGGCCACCATCGACCCCGCGAACCCGCGGACGCTCGACGACTACGAGCGGGCGTGGCGGGACGACCTCGAACGCGAAATCAGGCTCGGGAAACTCATCCGGCGGGGCTACGACGCGCCCGAGGCCGTGCAGAAACTGGGAATGCGGGTGTTCGAGGGGGAGATCGGCGTGCACATGGATCGCCCGACGAGTCTGTTCTCGGCGGAGCAGGTGCGGTCGATGCTTCGCTAGTAGGTTGGGAGGCGGGCGGAGCGGTCGCTCCCCTCGACGAACGGGAGTTCGGTGAGTTCGCCGCGCGTGTCGTCCACGGAGACGGTGGCGTCCGCGGGCGTGTCGAAGGCGACGTACGCGAGCGCGAGGTGCGCGTCGAGACTGCGGCTGTACCGGACGCGCGTGAGTTCGCCCACGGCGTCGCCGTCGTGGTGGACGTCCGCGCCGCCCTCGGTCGTGTCGTCGAGGCGGACGCCGACGAGGCGTTTGCTGGGGCGGCCGCGGTTCTCGACCTTGGAGACGATTTCCTGGCCGACGTAACAGCCCTTCTCGAAGTCGAGCGCGTTCCGGACGCCGGCGACGTTCGGGATTCTGTCCTTGAGTTCGTACTCGAAGAGCGGCGTGCCCGCTTCGAGCGTGAGGGACTCCCAGACGGTGCGGCCGAACGGCGCGGCGTTCAGGCCGCGCGTGAGCAGGGTGTCGAACACGGTCTCGGCGTCCGCGGCGGCGCACACCACGTCGTAGCCCTCCTCGCCGGTGAGGCCGTCCGTGCGCACGACGGTGACGCCCGCCTCGTTGATGCGGCCGCGGTCGAACGCTAACTGCTCGTCCGGCGGGGTGCCGCCGTTCATCACGCTCGCTATCTTCTCCGTGGACTTCGGGCCGTGCACGCCGAACACCGCGAACTCCTCGGTGGCCTCCCGGATCTCCACGTCCTCGATGAAGACGTTCTCCCGCCACTCCTCCGCGAGGTCGCCCGCGGTCTCCGGGGGCGTGAACACGAGGAGTTTGTCGTCGGCGTTGTAGACGTACATGTCGGTGCGGACGCGCGCCTGCGGGTCGAGCAGGAGCGCGTAACAGCCCTCGCCGTCGCGCTCCGGAACGTGGTTCGAGACGGCGTTGTCGACGAAATCGACGCGGTCGTCGCCCGTGACGACGAGCACGCCGTACGCCATCTCGGTCGCGCCCGCGGCGTTTCGGACGGCGCGCTGCGTGCGCTCGGGCCGACCGTAGTCCGCGGGGAGGTCTCGGTCGCCGACCGCGACGAACGACGCCCCGTAGTCCTCGTGGAACTCCCGCAACACAGTCATACCTAGAGGAGCGGGCCGCGGGCGGTTAAAGCCATAGAAAACGCGGTCAGAACGGGAGGCGGTCGAGCACGCGGTTGAGCCACGTCTCCTCGGCGTCCTCGCGGTCGGGTTCGGCCTTCGCGGTGGCGGTGATGACGGTGCGGCCGTTCTCCGTGTCCGCGGTGATGAGGGAGTCCGACTTGAGGTCGGAGAGCGCGTCTTCGAGGGTGTCGATGTCGGCGTCCACGTGCGAGCGGAGTTCGAACACCGTCATCCCCTCGTCGCGGCCGACGAGCGCGTCGAGTATCTCCGTCTGGGGGTTCTCTCGGTCGCGGTGTTCGCGCGCTGCCTGCATGGCGAGACGTACGCGTCGCCGGCCCTTAGCCGTATTCCCCGGGCGAGCGGTAGTCTTTTGTCGCTGGCTCGGATACGCGTTCGCCAATGGGACTCAGGTGTTCGCTGCTCGGTCACGACTTCGGGGAGCCCGAGGTCGAACGCGAGCGCGAAGAACGCGGGAACGAGGTCGTCGAAACCGTTCGGGAGGTCAAGGTCTGCGAACGGTGCGGGTCGGAGTCGGTCGTGAGCGAGAACACCGAGGTCCGCTCCATCAAGCCCGACCCGCGGGCCGACGAGGAACCCGAGGACACCGAATCGGAGACGGAGGCGGCGTCGCCGTCGTCGCCCGCGCCCGACCTGGAAGCCGCCGTCACGCGCGTCTCCGACGACGATTCGGGGGCCGCGGACGCCGCCGGGGCGTCGGGCGCGAGCACCGGCGAGTTCGAGGACGTGTCGGCCGAGGAGGACGACGGCGTCATCCTCTCCGACGACGAACCCGACGAGGAGGCGGTGCCGGCCGACCGGGAGCCCGGGCAGTGGCCGGACGCGGACGACACTCGCCAGGACGAGCGGGACGTGGCGGCCGCGCCGGCGGGCGGTGACGCGCCCGAGGACGTGGCGGGCGACGCGGACGGCGGCGCGGAAGTCATCGACGCGGACGCCGAGAGCGAGCCGAGCGAGGCGGACGCGGGCGAGGAGCACGACCCGTGGCCGGACGTGGACGGCGAGGACGAGGGGTTCGACGCGAAACCGGGGACGGGCGGCGGCGTCGAACTCGACAGCGGCGGCGGCGCGGCCGCGCAGGCCGAGCCGGCGAGCGAGGAGGAGGACGTGGAGTACGTCGAGGCCGGGTTCGAGTCCACGGGCAGTCTCGACCCGGAGCGCGCGGCCGAGTCGGACGGCACCGAACTCGTCTGCCCGCAGTGCGGGCACCGGACGGCGTCCAGCGGGTCGTCGCTTCGCGCGGGCGATATCTGTCCCGAGTGCCGGAAGGGCTACCTCGCGGAGCAGTAGGACACGAAGGGGTTATGGTTCCGCCGCGGCTTCTCCCGTGCATGAAGGAGTACAAGATGCGGCGGGGAGAGCACCTCGAAGACCGAGTTCCCGACCTGAAGGGGAAAGTCGAGGAGTACTTCGGCGACGTTTCTGCGACGGAGGAGTACAAGGGGAGTGACCTCTACGTCGTCGAAGACCCCGACAATCCCGTGTTCGAGCGCGTCGTCGCCG
This sequence comes from Salarchaeum japonicum, assembly GCF_020614395.1. NCBI lineage: Archaea > Methanobacteriati > Methanobacteriota > Halobacteria > Halobacteriales > Halobacteriaceae > Salarchaeum > Salarchaeum japonicum. The sequence goes on from NZ_CP085324.1 coordinate 2,013,218, forward strand.
GCGCGGTCGAGTACTCGGGGAAGAAGGACAAACTCGGCGTGGACTTCGTCGAGCGCGACGCCGCGGACGTCATCGCGGAAGGGAACGCGGACGCCGCGCAGGACGCCGTGAGCGCGAAGAACGACTTCCTGAAGGAAGTGACGGGCCGGGACGCGAAGTCCCGCCGCGACTCGATGAAGCGCGCCGTCGAGGATGATGCCGACAAGCCGGACGGCGTCTCGTAACCTTATCGGTTGAGTTTTTCGCGGCTGATGGAGATGCCGGACGGCGTGACGATGAGTTGGTCGTCGCCCTTCTGGACGATGTCGCCGCCGACCTCCTGGGCGACCTGGCGGAGTTCGTCGATGACGTGGTCGACCATCTTGTCCTCAGTGCGGAGGCGGGTGATGTCGGCGAGCACGACGTCGCCGTCGTAGACGGCGTCCTTGATGGCGATGACGTCCTCTTGGCCGTCTATTTCGGCGATGTGAACGCTCTTGCGTGCGTTTCCGGCGCTGGTCTCGAAGTCGCCGACGTCGAGTTCGACGTAGTCCTCGGTCGAGTTACCGCCCGCGCCGAGAATCTTATCCATGAATCCCATACCATAGTCCTCCCGAGGCGTCTCAATAGAGTTTACGGAGGGCCTGCCGGTTCACGGACTTTTACGCGGACGCGCCGACTCTCGGCGTGTATGACGTTCAGCATCTGCGTGCGCGAGGAGTACGAGGACGACGGCGACACCCAGTATCGGTTCGGGGTGGCGGTGACGACGCGGCTTCCCGGGGTGGGGACGCTGTGCCCGTTCGTCTCCGAGCACGGCGCGGTGGCGACGCAGAGCCTCGTGAACGTCGAGCTCGGCCGGAAGGGCGTCGAGTACCTCGGGGACGGGCTCGCGGTGGAGGACGCGCTGGACGCGCTGTTGAACGCGGACGACGGGAAACCGGAGCGGCAGTTGCACGGCGTCGGCGCGGACGGCGAGTTCGCGTTCTCGGGCGACGAGTGCGGGGAGTGGTTCGGCGACCTCGTCGGGGAGAACTACACGGTCGCGGGGAACCTCCTCACGGGCGAGTCCGTCATCGAGGCGGCGGCGGCGGCGTACGAGGACGGCGACCGCGAGGAACCGCTGGCGAAGCGCCTCATCGACGCGCTCGGCGCGGGGCAGGCCGAGGGCGGGGACAAGCGCGACGACCTCGAAGTGCAGTCCGCGGCCGTGAAGGTGGCGACGACGGAAGACCGCGAGTTCGACCCGTACTACGACGACCTGCGCGTGGACGCGAGCACGGAGCCAGTCCAGGACCTCCGGGAGACGTTCCGGCTCGCGAGCGAGGGCCAGGAGACGGTGCTGGAGAAGTACGCGGAGGAGAGCGAGGAGTAGTCAGGCGCTTCGGACGCGGCTGGCGCGCGAGCGGCCGCACGCGGTGCATTCTGCGATTCGATAGGGTTCGCGGGAGTACGCGCAGTTCTCGCCGTCGGGACGTTCCTGTCGGAGTTCGATGGTCACCAGGTGGGTCGTGGTCGCGTCACAGAGCGGACAGGGTTCGTCGTGGCGTTGCGGGCCCCGAGACATCGTGCTTCGCTCGGAAGTACACCGACCGTCCGCATATAATTTTCTCCCGAACTAGTCAGGGAACGAACTCGTAGAGGTCGTCGCCGACGTGGTGGATAGAGTCAACGACCTTCCCGGAGTCCCCGGTCATCTCGCTTCCGGGGACGAGCGCGCGGCCGACCGCGAGCGCCTTCCCGTGCGTCTCCTCCACGATGACGACGAGGTCACCCTCACTGATGGCGTCGTCCGCGTCGACGATGCCGGGTCGCATCACGTCCGCGCCGCCGCTGACGAACGAGATAGCGCCCGCGTCCACCGTCACGGTTCCCGTCTCGGGGTCGGTCTCGTTCGCGCCGCGCACGGTGACGAACGGTTCGTCGTCGATGTAGCACGCGAGCGGGTCGCCGTCCACGAGGATGAGGTCGAACTCGGAGTCCGCGAGTTCCACGAGTTCGTACGTGTCCGCGTCGAACGACACCCCGAGCGTGTCCGCGAGGTTGTCGTTCAGCCGCGACACTTCGTCGCTCCGCAGGTGGTGGCGCGAGGATATCTCCATACCCCCTGCTGGGAGCGCTCGGCGCTTAAAACGTCCGTCTCGCGACATCGGGTCGTGCGCGGGGAGGGCGACACCACTAACTACGGGACTCACCTACCTCGGGGTATGTCAGACGAGCAGGCCGCGGCGGGCACCCCCGAAGGCCAGGGGCCCGTGCGCGTCCCCCAGGATCTCGCGGATCGACTCGAATCGAAGCGCGAGGATCTCTTCGAGAAGTTCGGCATCGAGGACGCGTTCCCGCCCGAAGTCGTCGAGGAAGCCGAGGCTCGCACCGAGGGCGTCCAGCAGGAGATCCAGGACGAACTCGACGAGCGCGAAGACCTCCGGGAGATGACGACGTGGACGACCGACCCGGTGGACGCGCAGGACTTCGACGACGCCATCAGCGTCGAGGAGCGCGAGGACGAGTACGTGCTCTGGGTGCACATCGCGGACGTGACGCACTACGTCACGCCGGACACGGAGATGTGGGAGTCCGCGGTGACGCGCGCGAACACCGTCTACCTCCCGGGGTACACGGTGCACATGCTCCCGCCCGTGCTCGCGGAGACGGTGTGTTCGCTCGTGCCGAACGAAGACCGGCTCGCGCACACGGTCGAGATGCACCTCGACAAGGAGACGCTCTCCTACGACACCATCGACATCTACAAGTCCGTCATCCACTCGGACGAACGCCTCACGTACACGCAGGCCGAAGACCGCCTCGACGACCCCGACAGCCCGCTGCACGACGAGATTTCGCTCGTGTTCGACCTCGCCGACCAGATGCACGAACAGCGCAAGGAGGACGGCTCGCTCGTGCTCAATCCGCGACGTGACCGCGCGCACACCATCATCGAGGAGTGCATGCTGAAGGCGAACAAGGCCGTCACGCACGAACTCATGTGGAACCGGGGCGTCGAAGCCGTCTACCGCGTCCACCCCCAGCCGAGTCCGGACGAGTGGAGCGACGCGCTCCGGGAGATTCAGGAACTCGACGGCGTCTCCGTCCCCGGCGACTCCTGGGACGACCCGCGGAAGGCCGTGAACGCGACATTGGAGCAAGCGCCCGACCGCCAGCTCGGGAAGATTCAGTGGGCGGTGATGAAGGTGATGCCGCGCGCGAAGTACATGAACGACCCGTTCGGCGGCCACCACGCCCTCAACTTCGAGATTTACGGACACTTCACGAGCCCCATCCGGCGGATGAGCGACCTCGTGAACCACTGGATCGTCTACCAGAACGACGTGCCGGAGACGCTCATCGAACTCTGCGACCACGCGAGCGACAAGCAGAAGGACGGCGAGCAGGCGGAACGCGAGTACAAGCAGTTCCTCGAAGAAGTAGGCTTGGATCCGAACGCCGTCAACAACCGCGGTATCGAGGTCGCTGACGTGGACGACATCGAGTACTGATAAATCTACCTTGATAAACAGCCCTGATAAACACTAAGTAGGGGGAGCGACGAGACTCAGGCCAAGATGGATGCTGCCGGGGACGACACGACGCAATACCGCGTTCTCGTCGTCGACGACGACGAAGAGGTCGCCGCGACGATCAGTCTCTACCTCGAAGACGGAACGAACCTCGAAACCGTCATCGAGACGAGCGCCGATGACGCGCTCGACCGCCTCGAAGACGCCGACATCCACTGCGTCATCTCCGACTACCAGATGCCGCGCGCCACCGGCATCGACCTCCTCGAAGACATCCGCGAGGACTACCCCGCCCTTCCCTTCCTCCTCTTTACCGCGCGCGGCAGCGAACTCGTCGCGAGCAAGGCGATTTCGGCGGGCGCAACCGACTACCTCCCGAAGGGCAGCCCCGAGAAGTACGACCTGCTCGCGAACCGCACCCAGAACGCCATCGAGCAAGCGGCGGCGCGCGCCGACCTCGAACGCGCGAAAGCCCGGTTCGACGCGCTCGTGAAGAACACCGAGTACACCGTCGTCACCATCGACGAGACCAGCCGCATCGAGTACGTCAACGACGCCGTCGAAGACCTCCTCGGGTACGCGCCCGGCGACCTCGACGGCGAACCCCTCGACACCATCATTCCCGAACGGCTCGCCGGAACCCACGAACAAGCCGTCGAGGACTACCTCGAAACCGGCGAGAAGCACGTGGACTGGGACGGCACCGAGTTCCCCGCCGTTCACGCCGACGGCACCGAACTCACCGTCGAAATCGCGTTCGACGAGTACGAAACCCGGAGCGCCGGCCGTCTCTTCACCGGCGTCATGCGCCGCGCCGACGACTGAACGCGCGCCGGCCGCTGCGCCAGCACCCACACGCGAGCACCCGCCATCGCCATCGAGAACCCGGCGCGTCAGCAGCGGCCGTTCGACCGACGTGTGTCAGACGGCAGCAAGGTAATGTCAGACTACGCGGCGAATGCTTTTAAGCAATTGGACGGCCTATTGACTCGTAAGCACGCAGGATGTGGAAAAGACGGCGAGCTTCCGACCGCTCCCCGCGCACCAGCTTTTCCGGACATCCAGGGTGCACTCACCACAATCATGAAACTGACATTCCCATCCATAGACGCCGACGACGACCGGGCCGTGAGCCCCGTCATCGGGGTTATTCTGATGGTCGCCATCACGGTCATCCTGGCGGCCGTCATCGGCGCATTCGTCCTCAACCTCGGCAACGACATCCAGAACACCGCACCCCAGGCCAGCATCCAAGTCGTTGACGCTGGTGACAACTTCGACGCAGATAATATGGACAATGGCACCGCCATGTTCTACATCAATCACCAGCAGGGCGACGACATCCAGTTCCAGAACTTGAAAATTGTCGTGACCGCTGAAAGCGGTAACCAAATAGCAAACTTCACTGCGGCAGAAAACTGGGAAAACGGCCCCGTTGAAATCACCGGCGCAGGAAGCGGCGAGTTCAGTACCGGTACTCAGCTGACGGTCGCAGTCGCGGATAACGGAACCCTGTCCGGCTCGGAGTGGAGCGCCAATACGCAGTACACGTTCCAGTTCATCGACCAGAACTCCGGCAGTACGGTCGGAACGTCCACCGCGACGCTCCAGTAACGCCGGCAATCGATTTCTTCGCGTTTTCCGATTCGCTACCGACGGATAGCGAACGACGCCGCGAACCCGCTCGTTCTACGCACCGCCACGGGTGCTGTCTTTCTCATCGAAAACGTTGCCCGCCCGGAGCCTCGCGAGCGAACGAGTACCAGCCGACGATACGGGGCGCGGAGACCAGACTACCGCATCCGTTGAACGAACCGAACGGAAGCCAAGCTACGGAACGAGAGCGACGAAAGAGGAAGTGAAGTGGACTCGCTGGGTAGGAACCGCAAGAGGGCGGCGAGTTCTAACCGATTTCTGTGTCTCGAACATCTCACTCACCACCCGGAAGCTGCTCCCGGCGAACGTCCATCTTCTCCCGCTCCGTCCGCGCATCGTAGTGCTCGTACAGCACGTCGAGCGACACGTCCATCCGCTCGCTCACCGTCTCCGGCGGCGTGTCCTGATTCAAATGATGCGTAATCGCACCCCGGCGAATCGCGTGCGGCGACCGCGACGACGGACACCGCGCCGGATGCCCATCCACACCCCGCGCCTCGCACGTCCCCGGGTCGCGGTCGTGCGGACACTCCCGCCCAATCTCACACGGCTGCGTCAACCGGCAGACGTTCGCGTAAATCGTGTCCCCCGTCGGCCGCCCCTTCCGCGTCGTAAGCAACGGCGACCGCCCGGACTCGTCCGTCACATCCGGCCGGTTCGGGTTCTGAACATACCGCTCCACGACCTGATACCACCGCGGCCCGAGGTACACCCAGCGCTCGCCACTCTCCCCATTCTTCAACCGAGTACCCTCCTCGATGCGATGCCGGAGAACGACCGCGTGGTCGTCCGGTCGAAGGTCGTCCTCGTCGAGCGACCGGAGCGCACCGCGACGCATCCCCGTCCGCCACAAGAGAGCGAGCAGCACGTGTTCACGGCTCCCCGGCTGGTACGTCCCGTAGTGTTCGAGCATCCGATCCGCCCGCGCCGGCTTCAAATGCACGTCTCGCGAGTTCGCGCCGTCCGGCAGCTCGGGCGCGTGAACCTTCTCCGCCAGCCCGTCTCGGACGGCCTCAATATCCGCCCACCACCGAAGCGCCACCCGAATCGTGGAGAGCTGTTTCTGCAACGTGATAGCCGCAATATCCTCCCGCCGCCAGGCGACGAAATCAGCGAGGTCGCGGCCGGTAAGCGTGTTCAGGTTCTCGATCTCGCGCTCCTCGCACCACTCCGTGAAGTACCGGAGGCGAGTGCGGGCGTTCGAGAGTGTCGAATCCCGGACGCTCGGTTCTCGATGCCGGAGGAACCGCGTTACGCCCTCCTCGGGCGGGAGCGGTTGGAGGTCGTCGTTACTTTCACTCGATTCGCTAGTCTCTTGCCGCTGATTATCGTAATCCATCGTGTCTCGTTGGTAGGGCAGACCGGGGGTTTCCCGGCCTGTTTGTCTCGGCGAGACCGCGACCGCTGGCACGCCGCCCACCTCCCACAGCAGGGGCGTGCCGATTGGTCGCGAGTGCGCCGGAGACGACGTATTGTTTTCGCGCTGGCCACTTAGACAGGAGCCATACGCGTGGTGAAAGTGAAACTGAACTGCTCGCGCGCTGACGCGTAGGTTTCTCTCGGGAAGCGTGTCGCTTCCCTGAGTCCTTCGGTTAAGTGCGCAGTCGTCCACTTTCATGATGTGGTTCGAGCGCGCGGCGGCCGCCGTATGCCCATACTGTTTCTCACGGCCGCCCGCGCCCACCTCCCACAATTCAGCACACCCACTTAGACTTTTGCAATAGAACTTGCACACATGAGAGTTAGATACTATTCGCGGAAGACACCGGAGCGACTAAGCGCGCATTGTCCAACAACCAACGTATGCGGCCCCGAGTGCCCGGTATGAACGAGGTAGACGACGCTATCCTAGAGTTCTACTCAGACCTCGGGGAAGTTGGAGGGAAGCGCGTCGCCCTTCCCCCAACTGCCGTGAAGCGCCACCTCACCGACGAACTCGAATCTCTCGATAAGTCCCTATCCACATACTCGCGCAGGATGACGAAGCTCGAAGAGCGCGGACTCTTAGAATCCCCCTTCGAGGAAGGTTCGTACTATCGAATTACGGACATGGGCCTCGCGTATCTCGCGGGCGAGCTTGACGCGGACGATCTTGCGGAATAGAGTTCTCTACGAGTAGTGAGCGGGAGTTGAAGGCCTTGGTCGCGCGGGGTGGCTTGGCAGTGCGCCCCCGCTATCCAGCAAGCGCCAAGGCGCTGACATCCCCATCCAGGGGATGCGTCCGGATGGACGCGTGCAAACGTAGCCCGTCAGTAAATAAAAAGGTAGTGCCGCAGCCAATTCGTGAAACATCCCTAACAGCCCCCAGACGTGCGTCAGACACAATCAGGCGTGTTTATACGAAACAGCGATTGCTTTTAAGGTTCTGAAGGTACCACTATAGAGTAAGCACACGAGAAAGTCCGCGACACCGCCTGACCTCCACCGGATTTTCCGGCCTCCGTCACTATGGGTGTTGTGGTGCTCTCGGTGCCTCCACCCAATCATGAAACTCGAAATACCATCCATTGACGCCGACGAGCGCGGTGTCAGCCCGGTTATCGGGGTTATTCTGATGGTCGCCATCACGGTCATCCTGGCGGCGGTCATCGGCGCGTTCGTCCTCAACCTCGGCCAAGACATCCAACAGACCGCACCCACCGCCAGTATCGGTGCCGTTGACGCAGGAGACCAGCTTAACGATTCGGAGCCAGACACAGTTCTGTACGTCAATCACCAGCAGGGCGACTCCATCGAAAAGTCGAATCTTCGGATAACCGTAACGAACGAAAGCGGTGCCCAAATAGCGGACATTACGTGGAACAGCGATACCGGGAGCTGGGATGCAGGCACGAATAGTGAACTGAATATTTCGACTGACCTCACGGACAATTCGTTCGATGCGGGAGATCAGCTCGTGCTCAACGAAATATCTGGTAACAACGTGTCTGCGGGCGAATTCACAGTGCAGATTATCGACACTGAGTCTGGTTCAACCGTCGCCTCTCCGACTGCTAGCGTCGAGTAACTCACTCAGTTCGCCGTTCTTTTTAGTGGCTCCCGGATTCGCATAGCTACTGAATCCTTCGGTTAAGTTCGGGCATCGGGTCGTTCTTCGTGGGTACTACCCATGAAAAAAGAGTTCGACCCGCTTGACGCGGCTCTCACGATCCTCACGATGATCTCCGGGTTCATCGTGACTGGTATCGCACAGTTCAACCTCTTCGATGTGGACTTCGGCGCGACCGCATTCACGCTCGCCGGCCACGGCCTCTCGACGGCCTACGTCATCGGCGCGCTGGCGCTCGTCGGTACCGTGCTCACCAACGAGAACGCCGAACTCTCCTCGCTCCAAGAGGACGCAAAAGACCTCGGCGACTACTACTACGGCGCGGTCATCGGCACCGCCGGCCTCATGGTCGCCTGGGTCTTCGTCGGCGACGTTTCCACCTTCTTCCAGAGTAGCGACCTCTGGGGCCTCGCCTACGTCGGCGTCGTCACCACCGGCCAGTTCGTCATCGGCTGGATGCTCTAATCGCCCGCAAACAACCACCTCAACACTCAACAATGGAAAATCCACTCGAAGCCTACGAAACGACGGAAGCACTCACGTACGGACTCGCCGGCCTCGGCTCTCTCAACGTCGGCGCAACAGAACTCCTCGGCACCAACTACGTCCAGGACGCCATCGGCACGGGGAACATGGAACTCGCCGCGTTCGCGTTCGGCGCGGGCGGCGCGGCGCTCCTCGCGCAGAAGCTCGACCTCGCCGAAGTCTGGGAGGACTAACATGGCCGCCGAATCAGAATCGCCTGCGCTCACCGATGCGGACGCCCGCTACGTGAGCCGCGACCTCGACGCCCGCGACCTCGCCATGTTCGCCACGGGCGCGGTCTCCGCGCTCGCCGGCCTGGCGCTCCCCGCGCTCGGGGTGATGCCGTGACCCGTCTCCCGACGCCGACGCTCCGCGGGCTGGCCGCCGTGCTGTTCGCGCTCGGTCTCGTCACGACCGCCGCCGGCGCAGGCGTGCTCGGCCCTGGCGCGCAGGACACGCTCGACGACACCAGCCCGGTCGGGGAGACCGAGGCTATCGCTCCCGTGGTCGTCGGCGGCTTCCTCGCCGGCGCGGCCACCGCCTCCTTCGTCGCCTCCTACCTCAACGACGACGGCGGCGTCCCCGAGGAGAAGGTGGAGAAAATCAAGAGCATAGAAGCCCTACAGCAGAAGCTCGACCTGCACGCGCTCGGCGTCTCCGCCCACGAGTCCGGCGAGCAGTATCGGACCTCGATGGAGAATTTCCTCGTGGACAGTCGTAGTATCGCTAGTCAGAAGGCGAAGGCGGCGGCGTTGAAACTCCTGAACAACGGCACGAAAAACGCCACCAAGGTCAGGAACGCCATGCACGAGTCCATCGAGGACTACTACAGCGTTCGCGAGCACAACCTCGTGGCGAAGTATAACAGCCATATTGCGCAACTCCGCTACATTATCAACACCTCGCGGAACGATAGCGGAATCTCCGTTGATATGGTTTCTTACGAATCAAAAGGTGGTGGTGACGTTGTTCACGGATATGATTCGCTTGTCTATAACTCGACTCTTACCCTCGCAAACGGAACTGCCGTCAATACCACCGGGTTCAAACTCTCTATTGACCCTGACGGCTACTCTGGTAGTCCGTGGACGTACCCCCCATATATCCTCAATCAAACTCCGCAAAATAGCGGTACACAAACCTACTGGGAACTTGATGCGTGGAACGTCTCCGGAACAAACGAGACAACGAGCGTGTCCAAAGAGACCGCAATCAATCTAGAGGCATATAACGACCTCTATCAAGACATTAATGGTCAAGTCTCGCAGATGGAGGCGAACTATAATCTGAGTTTCGCTCAGGAAGTCGTTGCTGGCTACAAGCAGGGCACCATCAACTCCAGCGACCTGGTGACGCCGGAAATGCTCGCTCAAGAGTTCGGCACGGCGTACAACGAGACGGGTGCGAGTATCTATCAGTGGGCGTCCCTCGCTTCCATGGGGCTTGCGTCGCCCGACCTCGCGAACACCTCCTACATGACGGTCTCGTACGCGAAGGCGACGCAGACCCGATACGTCACCCTCAACGCCAGTGGTACGCCGACCGCGCCGACGCCGTACAACGTCACGGTGGGCGGCGAGGTCGTCGGCCAGCTCTTCACCACCGAGAACGACACCTCGGCGCGTGTCCCCATCCCCGAGGACGTGAACGCCACAAAGTACGGCGACCAGCCGCCCACCGTCGAAATCGTGACCTACGGCGGCCTCTCGACCTCGTGGAGCACGCAGAAGGTTGACGCCGGCGAGACCACCGCCGTCGAAGGCGTGAACATCACCGCGGAACAGCCCGGAAACTGGGTGCGCGTCACCGAACCCGGGATGCTGTTCGCGCGGAACGCCCCGAACGGCACCTGGACGACCGGCACCACCTACAACGCCACCACCAACCCCGGAACCGAGTTCTTCGCCCCCTCCGGGAAGTACACGTCCATCACGAAGCTAGACGGCGAGTTCACGATTGAACAAATCGTGACCGAATCGGGGAACGTCTCCACGCTCGACACCCGGAACTACAACTACCAGACCGCCAACGCCAGCCAGTTCGTAAACGACCTGCGCGAACTCGAAGAAGTCCGCGAGGACGCCGAATCCCGGATGCCGACCACCGGCGGCGGTGGCGGCGGTTCCGGCGCGACCCAGGCCGGTATCGCGCTCATCGTGCTCGCCGGCGCGCTCCTCGCGCTCGACCGGAGGGAGGACTGATCCGATGACGACCGAGGAGAAGCTCGCGGTCGTCGCGCTCGCCCTCGGTTACTGCATCCTCACCGGCTTCGACCCCCTCGCCGGCCTCGAAGCCTGGATAGAATCACAAGCACAGGACGCCCTCACACCGTGGTAGAGGGCTGAACTCACCGTTTTCATTCATACAGATGCGAAGACTCCTCACCGTGCTCGCCGTGCTCGTGCTCGCCGCCGCGACTAGCTGTGGCGTCGGCGCGGTCGCCGCCCAGGACGCGAGCACCACGACCGCGACGAACAGCACCACAACCACCGCGACCGACGGGCCGACCGTCGTGAACACCCAACTCTCCCGCGGCGTCACCGTCACCAGCTACGAGTACGACGCCGCGAGCGGAAGCGTGCGCGTCGTCATCCAGGCGGAGACCGGCGGCCACGTCGTCTCCCTCGCAGACCAATCCGGCGTCGTGCGCGCCGTCACCGGCGACGGGGCCACCCAGACCCGTACCGAGTCCCGGCGCGTCGTGCTCGACCCCGGGCGGAACGTCGTGGACGTGCAGGTCTCGCCCATCCAGGGCGTCGCCGTGTTCTCCGTCTCCTCGGGCGCGGTGTCCGTGACGTGGACGACCGGCACTATCGACACCGGCGGCGCGGGCGCGCCCGTCCCCCGCCAGACCGTCCTGATGCTCCTCCTCGGCTCGGTCGGCCTCACCGCGGGCGCAACCGTCTACCGCACCCGCCAGCGCGCCGAAGACGACGACTTCCAGGCCGAACGGGTGAACTAATCATGTGGCGAGACCTCGTGAAGTACGCGCTCCTCGCCGGTGGCGGGTGGCTCGCGCTCGGGAACGACGTGCCGAGCGCGCCGGAGTGGGTGGGCGTCGCGGTGCTCGCGCTCGTGCTCGTCGCGGTCGCCGTCATGATAGCGACCGGTCGCCTCGACGACCTCCTCCCCGACCCGCCGCGTGTGACGCTCTACGTCATCAACGACGAAGACACGGAAGTCATCGAGGAGTGGGAACTGTCGCCCGACCAGTTCGCGGACGCGCAGGTTCGCGGGCAGTTGAACCACCTGCCGGAGTGCAAGACCGAGACCTACGAGTGCCGCGCCTACGACCCCCAAGAGAACGTCATCGAGGGCACCTGGCGCGGGAGTATCGCCGCGTCCGACGCTATCGGCGCGGAGACCGCGAACGACGCGCTCAACGCCATCGAGGAAGTCCGCGGCGACCTCGAACAACAGGCGCGCTACGGCGAGCGCCTTCAACGTCACCTGCCGTCGGTGGTGCGGACGCTCGACCGCCTCCGAGCGATGGAGCAGAACCGCGCACTCAGTCCGCACCTGACGCCGAGCGTCGGCGGCGGCGACACCGTCACCGACGTGATTCAAAACCAGATGCCGGACTCGCTCCTGCCGGAGCGAATGCAGATGAACGAAGCCGACACGACCGACGCGCACGACGACGACGCCGACGAACTCCTGAACGGCCTCGCGACGTTCGCGGGCGTCCGCGACGCCGACGCGGCGACCGATGGAGGTGGAGAAGATGCGTAACCCGGTCGCCGCCTGGCGCTCTATCCGAGAGATGGAGGAAGCCGGCTACGACGCCGACGAACTCCACACCGAAGACCTCCTCAGCGTGTTCGCCGCCGCGGCCGCGGTCGCCGTCGTCGGCCTCGGGGTCGCCGCCGTCACCGGTGGCGTGCTCGCGGCCGTCGGACTCCTCGCCGGATGTACCGGCGTCGCGCTCGCTATCCACCTCACTATCCCGCTCGCCCCGCGTCTCCTCGCCTACCTCACCACGTGGAGGTATCCACGATGAGCGGGAGTAGCGACAAGTCGGTGGTGTACGCCGCCGGCGAGGGCCGGGAGTGGCTCCGCGGGGAGCTGGAGGACAAGCCGAACGAGTGGGTGCGGGAGTTCGCCGGCATGGTCAACGACCCGGACACGCTCGACCTCCTGAACTACTACTGCTCGTTGTGGGAAGACGACCCCAGCGCGGGCAACTTCCTCGACACCACCCTCGCGGAGCGTATCCTCTCGTCGGCGGCGACGCGCTCGATGGATACCGCGTTCCGCGAGGGCCGTACCTCCCAACTCAAGGGCTTCGTCGGCATGACGGGCCAGCGGAAGGAGTCGGCGGGCGATTGGATGAGCGCCGTCGTAGACCGGCTGGAACACGAGGGCGCTATCGGTCTCGTGCTCGGCCCTCCGGGCGCGGGCAAAACCGCCATGACCCTCGACGTGGCGCGGACGTGGGCGGCCCGCACCGGTGGCGCGCTCATTGGAAACACGTCCTGGGAGGGGTTCGACCGCGTGGTTCACTCGGACCAGGAACTCCTCGAAGCGATGGCCGAAATCGAGGGGGCGGTACTCGCGGTTATCGACGAGACCGCGCAGGAACTCTCGGGGTTCGGGAGCGGGAACAAAGCGGCGGAGACGTTCAGCGACTCGTTGACGTTCGTGCGGAAGAAGGAGGCGAAGCACGGGCCGTACGCGAAGCGCGGGAGCGTGTTGATGGTGAACCACACGCGGACGAAGACCGCGAAGCCGTTCCGCGACCTGTGTAGTTTCGCCGTCGAGAAACCCCACCGCTCGAAGCCGAACTTCGCGCGCATCCTCGAATCCGAGGGCGGGCAAGACCGGTTCGAGGAGGGCTTAGAGACGGACAAGCTCACGGACACCCGCGAGACCTACGCTGAACACGAAGCGAGCGAGTTCGAGATTGTCGGCGACCGCGACGACGACGACGAGGTGGGCGACACGGACGGGCGCGGTCTGAGCGAGCGGGAGCAGGCGGTACAGACGGCGCTCCGCGCGGTGCAGCCGTGGGACGACGAGGACGGCGTGAGATACAAGGACGCGGCGGAAATCGTAGGGTACTCGAAAGGCTGGGTGACGAACCGGGTGAGTGACTGGCGAGACGGCGACTATCCCGACCTCGTGACCGAGCAGCCCGAGTAACCAGCACACGGCGCGGTGACACACTCGGTCAGTCAGACACCACCCCCCGGCGCGCACATATATTTATACAAGGCCCGACCCCTGGCGGATTTTCTGACCTCCCGGCCCCCATCCGACCCCGGTTTTTCGTCGAAAATCGGCCGATTTTCTCGGTTCGAGGAGTGTCGTGGCGTGACTGCTTGGGTTCACGCGCTCGGAAACGTGCTCGACCGAGTATGCACACGAGCCCGCGAACCCTCGTGTGCATATTCGCGCTCGCGGACGCTCACGACCTGGCGAACACCTTCGCCTATCGACAGTTCTGGGTGAAATCGCCCCGAGATCGGGGTTCGAGTGAGCCAAGTTCAATGGGTCAAGTGGGGCCGTACACACGAACTTCGTATGCGAATCCGAACCAACGGTGAGTACGCGTACCGAAAGGACACTATTGAGGCGGCCGCTGAACGCCTCGGCGTCAACAAAACCGAGGCCGTGCTCATCGCCTGCGACTCGGTTGGCCCGCTTCTCGACGGCGTGGAAGAGGCCCTAGAGCACCCCGATATCCCACCGCGGCTAAAGAAAGAACTTGCCAATATTATTAGCACTAGTAGGGTCCAAGTCTGTGTTAACCCGGGAACGGCAGAGGTAACTCAGAATAAAAGATAGTCTAAGTCTACTTGGTTGATAGTGCCAGAGCCCCACCACAGTCAATAAACGTACATCCAATCACTTGGTTATTTCCAGGAAATACGATTTTCGAGGGAGTAGCGCGAACCAAGGCGCCATCTTTGTAGAAATTACCCCTCATAAATAGTCTATCAGTATCCGAGTTATACCGTATCTCGATCCCAATATCACGCTTATCGTGCCAGATTTTGAATTGGTTTCCGTTGTAAGTTAGATCCCATACGTCCTCAGTATAAGCTATCCACTCGTTTTCATTTAGTTCGGCCACCAAATCCCCTTCCTGGTTATAGAGCCTCGCACTAAACTGTAAAACCCCGTCTGAGTAGGACATAGTCACCAAATCTTCACCGTTTACGCTCAAAATAGACATCTCGTCCAGATCTCTAAGTTGGCATTTACACCCTGCAAATTCAACTAAGGGAGTTTCAGACTCGAAGTAGAAGTCGTAGTCAACGAGATCCGAATTATACGGATCTTTTTTGTATTCATACAGCTGGTCTGGAGTGATTCCCTCAGCTTGCGGCCCCGCCAATTCGTGGTGATTCCGACAGAGAGCGATCATCCTCTCAGGATCATTGTGCTCCTCCTCACTCCGAGGAACGATGTGATGGATCTCTATAATAGGATTGCCACAGATGGCACACCCAAAATTCGCCTCCTGTCGAACTTCTCTGCGAACAGGCTCAGGTATATCTGACATTGAAAAAACACTCTCGCGGAAGGGCTTAAATTCTGTTTCGAGATCAGCCTATACTTTTCAGAGACCAGCCGAGTGCGGAAGAGCTGTGCGGTGTATTATTTGGTTTTGCCCTTAGGCACACGCCCAAGGGGGAATCGGCCACGAAGAGGCCGATTCCTCCTCGGGTGTCGCCTCGGGGCGCACCGAAACAAAGTGGAGTGTGCGCCCCGAGGCGACCCAGCGCGCGCCCCAAACCCGGGAAAACCGCGCGCACACCCGAATATACAGACCGAAGAATAGTGTTGCCACTCCGCCGCGGGCCGTCTTAGCCTGGCGTCACGTCACCCGCGCCGCCCGCTCGCCGCCGCTCTCGCTCCGCCCACGCCTCCCAGTCCACGTCCTCTGCCTCCCGCCGCGCCTTCGCGTTCCGCGCGTCCTCCGCGCGTTGTGCGGCGGTTTGTAGCGAGTCCACGACACTCCAGGTATCCCGCACCCGTCGGTGCTCGCCGTCCGCTCGCGTGTACGACACCGTCAGGTGGCGCACCGGCTCGTCGTGCGTCTGTTCCCAGGCGAGCGCGAGCTGCCGCAGCATCGACCGCTCGTCCGCCGCGTCCGTCGGCTTGTAGTGGACTTCAACGCGCGTCTCGTGGTCGTACTCACCCGGCCGAACGGCCGCGTTGTACTCGCGTCGCCACCGACTCCACGCGTCCGCGGTGTCGCCGCGCTCGGCCGCCTGCGCCACCTGCATCGCCGCGCTCCCAACCGTCTCCCGGAAGTTCTGTTCCGCCGCCTGCACCCGCGACAGGAGTTCCTGCTGCACGTGCTTCGAGGTAAACTCAAGCTGGCCGTACGTGTGCTCGATGAGGTCGCCCAACCGGTCAACGACCCGGCGCACCGTCCGGTAGCTGTACCCGGTCTTCTCGGCCGCGTCGGCCGGGGAGACCTCGCCGCCGTCCGCGAGCAAGGTGTCTACGACGGCGCGGTCGGACTCCTCCATCTCACCCCACAGCCGGGTGACGGCCGCCGTCTGTGCGTCTTCGACCTCGGGGAGTGGGTCGTCGTAGAGCCGGAGCGAGCGCTCGATCTCCTCGCCGGCCGCGAAGTACGCATCACTCACCCACTGCTCGCCGCCGCGGAGCGAGAGGCCGGCCCACTCCACCATGTTGAACAGGGTTTCGTCGAGTTCGTGGAGGAGGTCGCTGGTGTCGAACTCGTCGGGGTGGTCCCAGCGCACGGTGCGATTCGTGATGCTGGACTGGTAGGCGACCTCGAATTTCGGATGGTAGCCGAACTCGTCCGGGTCGTACGTCTGCGGGTCTCTCATGTAGTAGTGCTTCGCCTCGAAGCCAACGCGGTGCCCGCGGAGCAGGTCGCTCGCCCGCTCGTCTGTGACCATGGCGGCGACGTGGTCGCCGGGCCGTTCGCGGTGGTCCTCGGTGTGTTTCCGATACCCCGACCGGTCGGAGACGAGCACGTCGTGACACCGACTAATCGGGCCGGACGCGGCGTACAACGGCCCACTCTTCGCGCGGTCGGGGCGCACGTAGAGCGCGCAGTCCGAGACGTGGCTAATCGGGTGTGGGTCCATCGTGTACCGCGGGTCGATATCGAAGCTCGTCAAGACGGTGCGCGCGAGGTCGAGGTACTTCTCCGGGTCGATATTGCTCGCCTGTGCGCGGACGGAGACGTATGGGCCGCCGAGGTCGGGGACGCTCGGGGTGTCGTACTCGGAGAGGCTGTCGAGGTCGGGCCACCGCGGGCGGAGCGTAAGCGTGCCGCCGCGGACGCGCTGGCTGTTGTCGGCGCGCTCGCCATCGTACGTGCTGTCCTGAGCGACGAAGTAGAACTGGAATTCCCGGACCTGTTCGAGCTGGAACTCGGGTGGGGCGGTATCGGGGTCGAGGCCGCCGGTGTAGTAGTCGAAGCAGGCGGCCCACTCCTCGCCGTCGAACCGGAACGACTCGGTGGGCTTCCCCTCGGTTTGCCAGTCCTCGCCGTGGTCTTTGTAGACCGAGTCGGCGGCGTAGTAGAGGCCGAGCCCGTGGTCGTCGCGGTGTGTCGCGCCGAAGTGCCAAGTCACGTCGAACTCGTGGGCCTGGGGGCGGACAGTTTCGACGTGCGCCATCACGACCCCCCGAGTTTTGCGTCAGCCCGCGCGAGCAGATTCCCGACGGTTCCAGGCGCGCGGTCAGTCCGACGAGCGTACTCCCGAACGCCGGAGTCGCCCTGGCGGATAGCCTGGTAGGCGTCGCGTTCCGCCTCGGTGAGTTCGTCGAGCGACGGCCCGGCGAACGTCGCGAGCGTCGCCTGTTCTCGTCCCGTCATTCGGGCTTCACCTCGTAGGAATAGGCGAGTTCACCGCGGACTTCGTGGCCGTACTTGTCGGCGTGCTGGGCGGCGACACCTTGTGCGTTGTTCGCCTCTAACTGCCAGTCACAGTCTTCGCAGAAGGCTCGCGCGAACACCATCCACTGCTCGACATCACTCATCCTGACCACCCCAGAGGCCGCGGCACGGCCGACAGAGCGCCACGCGTTCGTCCCGGTCGGGGAGGCGGACGCGCCGGCAGTCGGGGCCGTCCGCGCTGCACATGGCGCACGCGTCGGCGCTGGGGGCGTCGTCGGCGACCTGTTCCCAGTAGTCCTGCCGGCGGGCTTCAGCGCCGCCGTCGGTTCGGAGCTGGGAAGCGCGGACGAACTCCTGGGTCACGGCAACCACCCCGCGGCTTCGACGGCCGCCCGAATCGCCGGCTTCGCCGTGGGCGCGTAGATCGCCGTGCGAATCACGCCGTCACGAACCGGGAGCACGACGCGGGTGGTGGGGTCGTAGCGCGCACGCTCGCCGTGGAGCCACCCGCCGCCTGGAATCTCGTGGGCCTGTCGCCAGGCGTCCTCGATAGTGGGCGCGAGGTGGAGCGCGTCGGCACGCCGCAGGTACTTCTCCTCGGCGTGCTCGGTCACCGCGACGTTCACCGTTGGACACCTCCGAAGAGCGGGGCGTCGTGGCCGGGTGCGATTTCGCCCGCGGGCGTGAGGCCGGCGTCCTCGGGGTCGTGTTCGTCGAGAAGGTGCTTCCAGCGCGGCTCGTTAGGCTGGAAGTCGTGGCCGCAGAACGGACAGGAAACGAGGGTGTGGACGCGTCTGCCGCGTGAGTACCGGGTCGTCTGGATACTCACGCAGACCACCCCCGGTTTCCTTCGGGTGAATCACGGGAGGGCGTCGGCCCGGATTTGTACCGGGAATCCACTCGGTTCTGAGCGGTGTTCGTTACGGTTGCGTGTAGAACGAAGGTTGTGGAGAGAAGGCCGGAGATGTGGCTCTCCGGGATAGTTCGACGGGAAGAACGGGGGTAGTGGACTCGCTGGGATTTGAACCCAGGGCCTCTTCCTTGCGAAGGAAGCGATCTACCACTGATCTACGAGCCCGCGTGTTTGTGTGGAGTGGCGGCGCGAATTTGTACCTTGCGCTTTCCGGTGACTGGGGGGACGCGAACGCCGTGGCTGTTCGGTGTGAAAAACGGGAGAGAGTAGAGTCGCGTGAGAGCCGCTCAGTGAGAAGCGCGAGGCGCTTCTTAGTCTTCCAGAACGATTTCGATGCTGACGTCGTTCGGGACCTGGATGCGCATGAGCTGTCGGAGCGCGCGTTCGTCCGCGTCGATGTCGATGAGACGCTTGTGGACGCGCATCTCCCAGTGTTCCCACGTTGCCGTCCCTTCACCGTCGGGGGACTTCCGCGAGGGGATTTCGAGGGTTTTCGTGGGGAGCGGAACCGGCCCGCTGAGGTTAACGCCGGTCTTCTCCGCGATCTCTCGGACATCTGCGCAGATGTCGTCGAGGTCGTCGGGGCTGACACCGGCGAGGCGAACGCGTGCCTGTTGCATGCGTTAGTTAGGCCTCGTTGACGTCGAGGACCTTGCCGGCCGCGATGGTCTGACCCATGTCGCGGACCGCGAAGGAGCCGAGTTCCGGAATCTCGGAGGACGGCTCGATGCTGAGGGGCTTCTGCGGGCGGACGGTGACGACCGCGGCGTCGCCGGACTGGATGAAGTCCGGGTTCTCCTCGGCGACCTCGCCGCTCGCGGGATCCATCTTCTTGTCGATGGATTCGATGGTACACGCGACCTGCGCCGTGTGCGCGTGGAAGACGGGCGTGTAGCCGGCCGTGATGACGGACGGGTGCTGCATCACGACGACCTGCGCCGTGAACGTCTCCGCGACCGTCGGCGGTTCGTCGGCGGGGCCACAGACGTCACCGCGGCGGATGTCGTCCTTGCCGATGCCGCGGACGTTGAATCCGACGTTGTCACCGGGCTCGGCGCTCGGGACTTCCTCGTGGTGCATCTCGATGGTCTTGACCTCGCCACCGACGTCAGACGGCTGGAAGCTGACGTTGTCGCCCGTGTTCATCGTCCCGGTCTCGATACGTCCGACGGGGACGGTACCGATGCCGGAGATGGTGTAGACGTCCTGAATCGGGAGGCGCAGCGGCGCGTCCGTCGGCGGCTGCGGCTCCGGCAGGCTGTTGAGGGCCTCGAGGAGGGTTTCGCCGTCGTACCACGGCGTGTTCTCGGAGGCTTCCGAGACGTTGTCGCCCTCGAAGGCGGACGTCGGGATGAAGGACGCGTCTTCCGTGTTGAACTGAACCTGCTTGAGGAGGTCCTGGACGTCGGAGACGACCTGCTTGTAGGTGTCCTCCTTGTAGTCGACGACGTCCATCTTGTTGACGGCGACGATGAGTTCGTCGATACCGAGGGTGCGCGCGAGGAAGACGTGCTCGCGGGTCTGGGGCGCGACACCGTCGTCGGCGGCGACGACGAGAACGGCGTTGTCGGCCTGGGACGCGCCCGTGATCATGTTCTTGACGAAGTCGCGGTGGCCCGGACAGTCGACGATGGTGAAGTAGTAATCGTCGGTGTCGAACTCCTGGTGGGCGATGTCGATGGTGACACCGCGCTCACGCTCTTCCGCGAGGTTGTCCATGACGTAGGCGAACTCGAATCCGCCCTTGCCCTTCTCCTCGGCTTCTTCCTTGTGCTGTTCGATGACGTGCTCGGGCACGCTCCCCGTCTCGTAGAGGAGTCGCCCGACCATCGTGCTCTTCCCGTGGTCGACGTGGCCGATGACGGCCAGGTTCTGGTGCGGTTTGTCGCTCATGGTCAGGATTCGCGCGTAAGTGCGCTCTGTGCGTTTTATTCGCCTGATTCGGTTAAAACCATTTCGGAATCCCCTTAGCCGCATCCCCGCGCCGTCCGGCGATTAGTGGGAACGTGTGCCGTGCCAGACTGTCCCACTCAGTCGAGTCGCGTGACGTCCGCCAGCACCGCGGTCGCGGTCTCCGGACCGCCCGCCCCCGCCCCGCTGAGGTTCAACCGCCCGGCGTGCTCCGTGTCGAGCTGGACGATGTTCTCCGTCCCAGTCACCGCGAGCGGGTCGTTCTCCGGAACCAGGCGCGGGCCGACCCGGATATCGCCGGTCGCCGTGACCTCGCCGATGAGGCGAACCGTCCGGCCGTCCTCCGCGGCGACCTCCAGCGCGCTCCCCGGGAAGTCCTCAATGCCTTCCACGTCCACGTCCGCGAGCGAGTACCCGCCGCCGTGGATGACGTTCGCGAGAATCGCGCCCTTGAGCGCGGCGTCCGTCCCGTCCACGTCGAACGACGGGTCGGCCTCCGCGACCCCGAGGTCTTGGGCCTCCGCGAGCACGTGCTCGTACCCCAGGCCGTCCGCGCTCATCCGGGAGAGCACGAAGTTCGCGGTGCCGTTGAGCACGCCGCGCACGGCGTTCACGCGCTCCGCGCCGACGCCCTCGATGGTGGAGAGCACGGGAATCGTGCCGGCGACGGTCGCCTCGAACCGCAACTCGCCCGCGCTCGCCTCCGCGAGCGCGACCACGTCGTCGTAGCGCTCGGCGACCGGGCCCTTGTTCGCGAGCACGACGTGCTTGTCCCGCTCGAACGCCGCCTCGACGTGCTCGAACCCGGGATGGGCGTCCCCGAGCGTCGTCGGCGTCGCCTCCACGAGCGCGTCGTACTCGGCGGCGAGCGCGTCCGACGGGTCGGACTCGCCGACCGACCCGACGCGCTCCTTGTGCGCGAGCGCGCCGTCCACGTCGATTCCATCGCTATCGACGACGGCACCGGTGGAGTCCGCGAACGCGGTCACCGTGTGCCCGTACTCGCTCGCCAGCCGCGCCGTGGACGCGCCGACCGCGCCCGCGCCGAGGACGCACAGCCGCATTCAGGCCACCCCCGCGAACGGCGCGACCACGCGCAGTCCCTTCTCGTCCGCGATGTCGCGAACGGCGTCGAGCGTCCGCTCCACCGACCCGGACTCGACCGCGAGGCGGACGCGCGCGCTGGAGCGCTCGCTCGTCCCCTCCTCCGAGGTCAGCGAGAAGTCCGTCACGCTCGCATTCGCCTCCGATTCGAGCCGGGAGAGCGTATCGGAGAGGTCGGTGTCGATGAGGTGGCCGGCGACGATGACCGTCACCTCCTCGCCGTACTCCTCCGTCCCCGCCTGCGTGACGTTCACGCCGTTCTCCCGGAGCGCGGCGACGATGTCGTCGAACTGGCCCGCGGTACACTCCAAGTCCACTTCGACCGGGATGTGGCCGCGCGGCGTGACGTGCCCGCGCTCGTGGAACACGCTCAGAAGATTTCCGCCGTTCTCCGCGATGGGCTGGAGCGCCGCGAGGAGTTCGCCCGGTTCGTCCACGAGTTCGAGGCGAACCGTGTGCGCCTGCCGCGCCGCGTCCTCACTCACGCCCACCACCCCGTGCAGTCAGGATGACTGTAATTGTCGACACGAAGCCCGATACTGGTGGCTCCGCGTCGATACGGCTCGCAGCAACCCTGCCTGCGTGCATACCCACTCCTCACAGCCCTGTCCGGTATAAGCCTTCGGCAGGGGTCGAAATTGCCGGACGCTGCGGCGGAGCCACGAACTACGTTCAACCAGACTCACTACACCGACTCGATTCGGGAACCCAAAGAAAGGGCGGTGTGAGACTCAGAGCGCTTCGTCGGCGTACTCGGCGAACAGATAGACGACGAGCGGTCTTGCGTCAGACCTCCGGTCTGACTACGTCACACTCGCTTCGCTCGCGTGACCGATAGAGCCCGGTGGTGAGGCGATTCGCTCGCTCGCGTAGCGAGCGAGTTTTTTGGTGCAGATTTTTTGCGCGAGAGGTTCGCGAAGCGAACCCGAGCGGAAAAAAGGTGCGTTTAGAAGTAGTCGATGCTCTCGGGGAGCTCGGTCTTCATGCCCTTGCGCTCTCGAATTTCCGTGATCTTCTCGGGCTGGAGGTTGTCGGAGAGCACGCGGAACCCGGCGTTCTCGGTGTTCCAGGACGCACGCCCCTCGGTCGCGGAGCGGATGTCGCTGGAGAACCCGATCATCTCCTCGACGGGCGCGATACCCTCGACGACCATCAGGTCGCCTTCCTGGTACATGTCGTCGACGCGGCCGCGACGGCCCTGAATCTCGCCGGACGCGGCACCCATGTGTTCGCTCGGAACGTCGATGCGGACGTCCTGAATGGGTTCGAGGAGTTTGACCTGCGCGTCGATGAGGGAGCGGTGCACGGCGTCACGCACTGCGGGGATGACCTGTGCGGGGCCGCGGTGGATGGCGTCCTCGTGG
This sequence comes from Salarchaeum japonicum, assembly GCF_020614395.1. Lineage (NCBI taxonomy): Archaea > Methanobacteriati > Methanobacteriota > Halobacteria > Halobacteriales > Halobacteriaceae > Salarchaeum > Salarchaeum japonicum. Next base: position 2,036,070 of record NZ_CP085324.1, read on the forward strand.
AGGCGAGCGTCGTGCAGGCGGAACAGCGCGCCCTGCACGGGCTCGTTCGCGAGCGGGCCGTTGTCGAGGGCTTCCTGCAGGCCTTCGAGGACGAGTTCCATCGTCTCGTTCAGGTGCTGGATACCCTTCGTGTCGTCGATGAAGATGTTCGTCTTGTGGATCTCCTCGACGTTCTGCGTGGTGTCCTTGTCCATCCCGAGTTCCTGGAGCGCCTCGCGGCGTTCCTGCTCGGGCATGTCCATGGAGACCTCGCCGAGCTGGATGGCGTCGACGATGTCCTGCGCGAGCGGTTCGACGGTGATGTAGAACCGGTTGTGGTTGTTCGGGGAGCGTCCCTCGACCTCGCGGGACTCCTGGGTCGGGGCTTCGCGGTAGACGACGATGGGTTCGCCCGTGATGACCGGGATGCCCTGGTTGCGCTCGATGCGCTGGGTGATGACTTCGAGGTGGAGTTCACCCTGACCGCTGACGAGGTGTTCGCCGGTGTCCTCGTTGATCTCGATCTGGATGGTGGGGTCTTCCTTCGCGACCTGCTGGAGCGTCTCGATGAGCTTCGGCAGGTCGTCCATGTTCTGCGCCTCGATGGACTTCGTGATGACGGGCTCCGAGATGTGTTCGATGGACTCGAACGGCGTCATCTCCACGCTGGAGACGGTGGAGCCGGCGATGGCGTCCTTCAGGCCGGTGACGGCGGCGATGTTCCCGGCGGGAACGCGGTCGACTTCCTCGCGCTCGCCACCCATGTAGATACCGACGGACTGCACGCGGTTCGTGCTCGCGGTGCCGGAGACGTGGAGGTCTTGGCCCTTCTCCAGCGTCCCGGAGAACACGCGACCGGCGGCGATTTCGCCCGCGTGGGGGTCGACGCCGATGTCCGTCACCATCAGGACGACTTCGCCGTCGGGGTTCACGTCACGCATGTCCACGGCGAGGTCGGACTCCGCGTCGCCGCGCCAGATGGTGGGGATACGGCGGGGCTGGGCTTCGATGGGGTTCGGGAAGTGCTCCGCGACCATGTCCAGGACGACGTCCGCGAGCGGCGTGCGGTCGTGGAGTTCCTGGCGCTTGTCGTTGCGTTCGAGCTCGATGATGTCGCCGAAGTCGATGCCGGTACGCTGCATCGAGGGCATGGAGACGCCCCACTTGTAGAGCGCGGACCCGAACGCGACCGTGCCGTCCTCGACGCTGACCGTCCAGTCGTCGATGTCGTCGCGGTCTTCGGTCATCCCGCGGATGAGCTCGTTCACGTCGTTGATGACGTCGAGGAGGCGCTCCTGCATCTCCTGGGGGCCTTCCTGGAGCTCGCTGATGAGGCGGTCGACCTTGTTGATGAACAGCGTCGGCTTCACGCCCTCGCGGAGCGCCTGCCGGACGACCGTCTCGGTCTGCGGCATCGCGCCCTCGACGGCGTCCACGACGACGAGCGCGCCGTCGACCGCACGCATCGCACGCGTCACGTCGCCACCGAAGTCGACGTGGCCGGGCGTGTCGATGAGGTTCACGAGGTGGTTCGTGCCCTCGTACTCGTGCGTCATGGAGACGTTCGCGGCGTCGATGGTGATACCGCGCTCCTGTTCGTCCTCCTCGGTGTCCATCGCGAGCTGCTGGCCCGCGGTCTCGTCCGAAATCATCCCCGCGCCGGCGAGGAGGTTGTCGGTGAGGGTCGTCTTCCCGTGGTCGACGTGGGCGGCGATGGCGATGTTCCGGATGTTCTCCGGTTCGTCCATCAGCCGCTCACACTGTTCGACGATCTTCTTGCGTCGGCCCATTATGGAGGATTATACCGGTAGCGGGTTCAAAAGGGTAGTGTTTCTCCGCGAGGAAGCCGTCTCCGTACGGTATCGGCTATCACAGCAGACCCCGCGGGGGGCGCAAGAGCCTTATCCGAGCATCCCGTGCTAACAAGGTACATGGATGTTCTCGTGCAAGGCGCGGGTCCGACCGCGCCCTTTCTCGGCGCCCGCGACGTCTTCGAGATAGACCACGACCTCGACAAGCCCGTGCACGTCCACGTGCGCGAGAACCCGGACGAGCGCACGTGGGCGGGCCACCACGACGACCACCACGTCCTCAACATCTCCCGGAAGGCCGCCACGTCCGCGATGGCGCGCGAACTCGCGCTCCACGAGTACTCGCACATGCGCCGCCACGAGGAAGGCCACCCCTCGCACACGCTCTCGATGGACGAAGTCCTCTTCCTCGCGCTCCCCGGCCGACAGGTCGAACAGCGCGTGCTCACGCAGTGCTACCAGCTCGCGAACCACGCGAAAGACATCTACGCGGACGACATCACGCTCAGCGTCGGCCCGACCGACAAACTCGCCGCGTTCCTCGAATCCGAACTCGCCGCCGCCGTCAGCGACCGCCCCAGCCCGAACCGGGACGGCCACCGCATCACCGCCGGCGCGGACACCGAGATGACCGCCGTGAACGCCGCGTTCGCGCTCGCGCTCCTGGAGCGCCACGACGCCATCAGCCCGACCAGCCGGCTCTACGACCTCGCGCACGCGGCCGACGAGGACACCCCGCACGTGAGCGTCGACGAGTTCCGCGACCGGTTCGCGTCCTTCGCCGACGACCCCGACCAGTCCACGTACCGCCGCGAACTCGTCGACCTCGTCCGCGCGTACGTCGACAGCCAGCCCAGCACGAACGGCCCCGCCGCCGACTGAGCCGTCGCTACCGAACGAGAGAAACGAAAGAAAACCCCGCGTTAGCGTGCCGCCGCCGCGACGCGCTCCTTCTCCTCCTTCTGACTGACGGCGTACGTCTGCACGTCGTAGTCAGCCGCGCCGAGAAGCTGTTCCGCGAGCGCGTCCGCCGCGCTCGTCGAGGTCTTGAAGGACGCGGAGTACATGCCGTCCGCGATGAACTTCAGGGCCTGGTCGACGCGGCGCTGGGGCGCGACGTCGACGGCCTTCGGCACCGAGATACCGCCGTACTTCAGGCGAACCGTCTCCTCGCGGGGCGCGGCGTTCTCGACCGCGCGCACGAGCACCTGCACGGGGTTCTCCTCCGTGCGCTCGTGAATCGTGTCGAACGCCTCGCGCACGATCTTGAGCGCTTTCTGCTTCTTCCCCGTGTTCTCCTCCGTCTGCATCAGACGGTTCGTGAGGCGCTCCACGATGGAGATCTCGCTCTTCTTGAACTGCTTGTTCGCGTGGCGACCCATCGTGTGCGCGATGGGCGTCACGGTGATGTACCGCCGCGTGCTCGGGTCGCGGTACTGGATGTCCGTGACGTCCCACTTGCCGAAGAGTTCGGCGTTCGCCTCCGCTTCCTCGCTACCCGCGGGCGTCTCGGGTTCGGGTGCTTCGCTGCTCATCGTACCGGTTTCTCCGCGTTCCCGCGAACGAGTTCGATCATCGAGACACCGTTCACCTTCTCGACCTTGTAGTTCACGCCGGAGAGGTCGCCCATCGCACGACCCTTCGCACCGCCGATACCGGCGATGGTGACTTCGTCGTGCTCGTCGATGAACGAGATAGCGCCGTCACCGGGACAGAACGCGGTGACCTGCTTCCCGTTCTTGATGAGCTGCACCCGAACACACTTCCGAATCGCGGAGTTCGGCTGCTTCGCTTCGATACCAACCTTCTCCAGGACGATGCCGCGACCCTGCGGCGCGCCCTCGAGCGGGTCGGACTTCGACCGGAGCCCGCGCTCTCGCCGCGCGTAATCCGAGTCGGACCACCGCTGGCTCTGGCGGTCCTTCTTCAGCTTACGGGCGGCATACTTGCCGTTAGCCATAGGGATGGATTACGGAGGCAAATACTTAAATTCGGCCTTTCGCGTTCACGCGCGTGGTACGCGTGAACATGGAAGACCGGGCGCTCAGGTCAGCTGGATGTCGTCGATGTCGTAGTGGCGCTTCGCGAGCGTCTTCGCGAGTTCGATGTTGTGTCCGGCTTCGCCGATGGCGACGCCGCGGTCTTCGTGCGCGACCTCGGCGTACGCGACCGTGTCCCGGTTCTCGCTGATGGTGACGTTGTAGACGGCGGCGGGGCTGAGGGCGTTCGCGACGAACCCCTCGGGCGTGGGCGCGTCCTCCACGAGTTTGACGTCCCGGCCGAGTTCGTCCTCGACGCGTTCGACGTTCCGGCCGCCGGGGCCGATGGCGCTCCCGATTTCGCCCGCTTTGACGACGAAGACGACGCGGTCGTGGTCGTCGTCGACGAGGCAGTCGACGGCCGTGGTGTCCGTGACCTCCTCGAACGCGACGATGCACTGCCGGGCTTCGTCGGAGAGCGTGACCGTCATCAGTCGGACTTAGACCCCATGCGGAGGTCGACGTCGCCGGTGCCGAGTTTGACCGGTTTCCCGACGATGACGTTCTCGATGACGCCGTCGAGGTCGTCCGCTTCGCCGTAGATGGCGGCGTCGAGGAGGTGGTTGACCGTGACCTCGAACGCCGCGCGGGCGAGCACGGAGTCCTTGTTCCCGCTGATGCCGTGCCGGCCGATGGACTGGATGGTGCCGTCGTTCGTCATGATGTCCGCGACCAGCATCAGGTGGCGGATGTTCACGTCGCCCAGCCCCTGTTCTTCGAGGGTGTCCATCGTCTCGTTGATGATGGCTTCTCGCGCGGCCTCGATGCCGAGCGTCTTGTGAATCTCGTGGATGTTGTTACACGAGGTGCGCGTGGCGTCCACGCCGTCGATGCGGAGCACCTTCTTGAGCGCCGACCCCTCCGTGTAGAGGACGAACTCCTCGCCCTCCTCGGTGTCCTCCTTCCGGACGACGACGCGCGTGATGTCCTCGATTCCCTTGAACACCACGTCGCGGAGCTGTTCGACGAGCTGGAGGAGGTCGCGGTAGCTCGGCTCCTCGGGGCCGAATTCGAGGACGGTGCCCTGCTGGGTGACCTTCACGCCGAGGGAGTCCTCGATGATGTCCGCGATGTCGCCCGCGATCTCGTTCGTCGAGTCCATGGTCGGCCAGCGCTCCTGAAGCGTGTCCTCGTTCAGGTTGATGCTGACGATCATGTCCGCGACGTTCGTCGAGATGTCGCCGAGCGAGAGGATTTTCGTGGACTCGATGTTCCACACGACCTCGTGGGCTTTCTCGCGGTCGTCCCGGTGTTCCTCGTCCAGGTGGACGGTCATCACGGGCGTGTCCGGGTTCTTCCGGGCGTCCACGAGCTCGATGAGCCGCGGGAGGCCCTGGGTCACGTCCATCTCCGCGACGCCCGCGTAGTGGAACGTGTTCATCGTCATCTGGGTTCCGGGTTCCCCGATGGACTGCGCGCTCACCGTCCCGACGGGGTCGAGGGGGTCGACGCGCGTGTCCATGTACTGGGACTCGACGGCTTTCGCGATCTGTTCGGCCTGCTTGGTCGTGACGCCGTCACGGGATTCGATGGCGTCGTAGACCTCTTCTTTGAGCCGTCGCGGGAGACTGCGGTCTTCCACGGCGGCTTCGATGTCGTCGGTGATTTCGGTCATTAGTCGTCACCCTCCGCGAGCCAGGACTCGCCGTGTTCGGAGAGGTTCGTCGGCGGTTCCTTCTCGCCGAGGAACTCTTCGAGGTCCTCGTCGGTCTCGAACTCGGTTTCGAGGATGCGGTCAGCGACGTTCTCCACGTCGATGTCGGTGTCCTCGCTGGAGGACACGCGGACGGGACTGGTGCCGTCCTCGCCGAACTCGAACTGGACGATGGTGTCCGAGGTGTCCCGGACCGTGCCGTCGTACTGGGTTTCGAGTTCGCTGAGCGCGTTGATGAGGCGGCGCTGGAGGTAGCCGGACTTCGACGTCCGAACCGCCGTGTCCACGAGGCCCTCGCGGCCGCCCATCGCGTGGAAGAAGAACTCCGTCGGCGTCAGGCCGTCCGCGTACGAGTTCTCCACGAAGCCGTGGGCTTCCGCGGAGAGTTCGTTCTCGGGGTAGTGGCTGAGCGTGCGGTTCTCGTACCCGCGGTTGATGCGTTCACCACGGACTGCCTGCTGGCCGACCATGCCGGCCATCTGCGTGAGGTTCAACATTCCACCACGCGCGCCGGATTCGGCCATGACGACGGCGGGATTGTCGTCGTCGAAGTCGTCCTCCGCGATGTCGCCCGCGGAGTCACGCGCCTTCGAGAGCGTCTGCATGATCTTCATTTCGAGCGTCTCGTCGACGGTGCGGCCGGGCAGGCTTTCGAGGTCGCCGTTCTCGTACGTCTCGATGAGTTCCTGCACGCGGTCGTACGCGTTCTCGACGGACTCGTCGATGCGGTCGCGGGCCTCCGAGCTAATCGTCTCGTCGTCGATGCCGATACTGAACCCGAAGTGCATGATGGCGCGCATCGCGAGCGCCGCAATCTCGTTGATGAAGATGCGCGAGCGCGTGTTCCCGTACACCTTCGTGATGGTGTCGACGATCTCGCTCCCGAACTCGCCGACCTCGTCCTCGGCGATGGTGCCCTCGACGAGCTGGCCGTCCTCGATGACGACCTGATCGCCGGTGGTGCCCGTGAATTCGAGGTTGAGGTCGTCGGGGAGGAGTTCGCTGAACAGCTGGCGGCCCGTCCAGTAGGGCGTGCCGTCCTCCTCCTCGCCCGCCGGTTCGGGGAGTTCGGTGATGCGGGTCTCCCGCAGGAGGTCGAGCGCCTGCGTCTCGTTGAACGACGGGTTGTCGTTCGTCAACAGGTACATCCCGCTGATGTGGTCTTGAATCGCGCCGATGATGTTCTCGCCGAACCGCGGGCTGAGAATCTGCTCCTGCACGCGCATCAGCACGCGCGCCTCCGCGCGGGCTTCCTCGTTCTGGAGGGCGTGCATGTTCATCTCGTCGCCGTCGAAGTCAGCGTTGTACGGCGGACACACAACCGTGTTGAGGCGGAACGTCTTGTACGGCATCACGACGACTTCGTGCGCCATGATGCTCATCCGGTGGAGGCTGGGCTGGCGGTTGAAGATGATGATGTCGCCGTCGATGAGGTGGCGCTGCACCTCCCAGCCGGGTCCGACGCGTTCCGCGAGTTCCTCACACACTTTCTCGGTGACGCGGACGCGGCGGCCGTCGGGCCGCTTCACGTAGTTCGCGCCCGGGTGCGTCTCGGGGCCGTTCCGGACGTACCGGCGGGCGCGTTCGATGTTCTGGTCGTTCACGACCATCGTCTGCGTCATCTCCGTCGCCACGCGGTCGGGCACGCCGACCTCGTTCAGGCTGAGCGTCGGGTCGGGGCTGATGACGGTACGCGCGCTGAAGTTCACGCGCTTCCCGGAGAGGCTGCCGCGGAACCGTCCTTCCTTGCCCTTGAGGCGCTGACTGAGCGTCTTGAGCGGGCGGCCGGAGCGGTGGCGGGCGGGCGGCGTCCCCGAAATCTCGTTGTCCATGAACGTCGTGACGTGGTACTGGAGGAGTTCCCAGAGGTCCTCGATGATGAGCTGGGGCGCGCCCGCTTCGCGGTTCTCCATGAACCGCTGGTTGATGCGGATGATGTCCACGAGCTTGTGCGTCAGGTCGTCCTCGCTACGCTGGCCGTTGTCCAGCGTGATCGAGGGACGCGCCGTGACCGGCGGCACGGGAAGGACGGTGAGAATCATCCACTCGGGACGGCTGTGTTCGGCGTCCACGCCGAGCACTTCGAGATCTTCGTTCGGGATGTCCTCGAACCAGTCCCGGATGTCCGAGGGCATGAGCTTGTTCATGTCCTCGGTGGTGAGGTCCGTGCCGAGCGCCTTCTCCAGCGCCTCGCGGTCTTCGCGCCGCGGCCGGAACTCCCCGCTGAGGATGTCGTTGATGCGGGAGAGGTCGACGCCGGACTCGTCCGCGAGCTCCTGGGGACTGATGGCGTCCGCGTCTTCTTCCTCCTCGTCGGGCTGCATCGCGGACGCGATGCGCTCGGGGTAATCGGAGGCCAGCACCTGCTGGACCTCGTAGTACGTCGTGGGTTTCTCGTGTTTCACGTCGTACTGGACTTCCCCGCAGTGCGGACAGTGCGACTTCTTCCGGGCCTCCCGGATGGCGTTCTTCGTCACGTCCGAAACGTCCTCGCGGAGGCTGCGGGTGCGTTCCACGTCGCCGAGGAACTGCTCCTGTTCGTCCTCCGTGAGCAGGAGGTGACTGCACTCGCGACACGTCCCGCGGAGGAGGCGACGGATGAGCTTCGAGAACCCGACGTGGATGACGGGCGCGGCGAGTTCGATGTGGCCGAAGTGGCCGTTACACGACCCGGAGCGACCGCCGCAGGTCTTGCACTCCAGTCCGGGGTCGATGACGCCGAGACGCGGATCCATCAGCCCCATGTCGATGGGGAAGCCGTCGTCGTCGTACGTGTCGGCCGTGATGACCTTCGTCGCACTCATGTCCCGGTACTCCTCGGGATCCATCAGCCCGAAGCTGATTTCACCGATCTCCTTGGGTGATTGTCCTGCACTCATGTTAGACTGCGTCCTCCAGTTCGAGTCGCGGCGCGATGCCGAGCGCCTTCATCTCGTCGAGGAGGAGTTTGAACGCGTAACTCATCTCGATGCTGTGCACGTCCGTCTCCTCGCCGCAGTTCGGACAGTAGACGCGGCGCTGTTCTCTGTTCTCCACCGCGGTCATCCCGCAGTTCCCACAGATGTCCACGTACTCCTGGTCGGAGGATTCGAGGAGGCGTTCCTTGAGCACCATCGCCGCGCCGTGGGCGATGACGGTGTCGCGCTCCATCTCCCCGAGCCGGAGACCGCCTTCGCGGGCGCGTCCCTCCGTCGGCTGTCGGGTCAAGACCTGCACCGGCCCCTTCGACCGGGCGTGCATCTTGTTCGACACCATGTGGTAGAGCTTGTGGTAGAAGATGTTCCCGACGAAGATCTCCGCCTCGATCTTCTCGCCGGAGACGCCCGAGTAGAGGACTTCCTTCCCGCTCGACTTGAACCCGCGCTCCTGGAGCGAGTTCCGGATCTCCTCTTCGTCCTCGCCCGTGAACGCGGTGCCGTCGACCGTCCGGCCTTCGAGCGCGCCCGACTTCCCGCCGAGCATCTCCAGCACGTGACCGACGGTCATCCGGGACGGGAGCGCGTGCGGGTTGAGGACGAGGTCGGGCACGACGCCCTCCTGCGTGAACGGCATGTCCTCCTGGGGCGCGAGGTGGCCGACGACGCCCTTCTGGCCGTGTCGGCTCGCGAACTTGTCCCCGAGTTCGGGGATGCGTTCGTCTCGAACGCTCACCTTCGCGAGCTTACTGCCGTCCTCGCCCTCCATCAGCGTCACCGTGTCGACGACGCCGTCCTCGCCCGAGCGCATCGTCACCGAGGTCTCGCGGCGCTTCTGCGGGCTCAGTCCACCCATCTCGTCCGGTTCTTCGAGGAACCGAGGCGGACTGGTCTTCCCGAGCAGGACGCTGTTCTCGTCCACGCGCGTCTCGGGGTTGACGAGGCCGTCCTCGTCGAGGTGCTTGTACGCGTCCTCGCCGCGCGCGCCACGCACGTCGTCGTCCGGAATCTCGAAGCGGTCTTCCTGACCGCCGGGGTAGCGGCGTTCCTCGCCCTCGTAGGTGCGGAAGAAGTGCGAACGGGCGAGCGCGCGCTCCACGGAGCCCTTGTTCATGACGAGCGCGTCCTCAATGTTGAACCCCTCGTAGGACATGACGGCGACCGTGAAGTTCTGGCCGGCCGGCCGGTCGTCGTACCCGATCTGTTTCGTCGTCTGGGTGTTCACCATCGCCTTCTGCGGGTAGTGCATCAGGTGCTGGCGGGTGTCCGGACGAATCCGGTAGTTCGCGGCCGGCAGCCCCAGACTCTGCTTCATCATCCCCGCGCCCATCGTAATGCGCGGACTGGCGTTGTGCTCGGGGTACGGAATCATCCCCGCGCCGATACCGAAGATGAGCTGCGGGTCGATTTCGAGGTGCGTGTGGTCGTCGGTGAGGTCGTCCTCCTCGACGGCGACGAGGATGTCCTCTTCCTCCTCGGCGTCGATGAACTCGACCTTCCCCTCCTCGACGAGCGTCTCGAACTCGACTTCCTCGTTTTCGAGGGCTTCGAGGTCGTCCTCGGTGACGAGGGGTTCGCCGTCCTCAACGACGAGGAGCGGGCGGCGGGCGCGGCCCGCGTCCGCGTTCACGATGACTTCGCCCGTGCGTTCTTTCACCGAGACGTTCACCATGTCGCTGATGTCGCCGCGGCGTCGCGCTTCCCGGATGTTCTCGGCGAGCTCGTGCGGGTCGTCGTGCGTCCCGACGAGACTGCCGTTTACGTAGACTTTGGCTTCCTGTGACTGGCTCATGTTAGTCGTCTGCGGAGGTGGGTTCGGTGGTGAGACCGGGCACGCCCTCGACCCCCATCGAGGAGAGTTCCCGTTTCAATCCCTGTTCGTCGTCGACGTTCTGTGAGAGCTCCATCGCCTGCGCGAAGTTCTTCACCAACCCACAGTTCGGCCCCTCCGGCGTCTCGGAGGGACAGATGCGACCCCACTGGGTCGCGTGGAGGTCGCGCGCCTCGAAGTGCGGCTGCGAGCGCGAGAGCGGGCTGCGGAGCCGCCGCAGGTGGCTGAGCACGCCCATGTGGTCGGTGCGGTCGACGAGCTGACTCACGCCCGAGCGGCCGCCAACCCAGTTCCCCGTCGCGATGGGGTGTTCGAGGCGTTCCGTGAGCACGTCAGACCGAACGACCGTGTTCACGGTGAGCTGTCGGTTCCGCATGTTCGCGCGTTCGAGCTGGTACTTCACGTCCCGCGACAGCTTGTTCAGCGCGGTGCGGAACAGGTCGCGCATCAGGTCGCCGCTGACCTTCAGGCGCTTGTTCGCGTAGTGGTCTTTGTCGTCGGACTCGCGGCGGTCGAGCGCGAGTTCGAAGCACGCCTCCGCCATCCGGCAGAGGTAGAACGCCTTGTTCATCCGCGTCTCCTCCTCCTCGACGCCCTCCTCGTGGAGGTGCGGGAGCAGGTAGCGGTCGATGACGTAGTTCGCGCGCTTCAACTGGTAGTTCTTGCCCTGGCCGGACGCGACGCGCTTCCCGAGCGTCTCGATGGCTTCCTCCTGGGTCTGAACGTCCGCTTCCTCCAGGTTTTCGAGCATGAACTTCACGATCTCGGGGTCGTCGCTGACGCGGTGGACGATCTCCTCGTCGGATTCGAGGCCGAGCGCGCGAACGAGCGTGACGAAATCGATAGAACCGGAGACGGAGGGGAAGGAGACTTCGAGCAGACCGGAGCGGTTGCGCTCACACAGTACGAGCGCTCGATACCCGCGTCGCTGACTGAACGTCTTCGCGACCTGAATCTCGTCGCCGTACTTCGTGTCGTACTCCGCGAGAATCTTGTTCGGCGCGAGATCCTCGCTCGTCATCAGCACGCGCTCGCTCCCGTTCACGATGAAGTACCCACCCGGGTCGGCGGGGTCTTCGCCGATGTCGATGAGTTCCTCCTCGCTGAAGTCCGAGATGTTGCACTTCTCGGAACCGACCATGATGGGCATCCGCCCCACCTTCGTCTCCGTCGTGTCGAGGAGTTCCTCGGGTTCCTCCTCGCCGCCGCGCTTGATGGACATCTCCATGAACACCGGCGCGGAGTACGTGATGTTCCGGAGTCGCGCCTCCTGCGGGTAGAGGAGTTCCTCGGAACCGTCCGCCTCACGAACGCGCGGCGTCAGGATGCGAACGTCACCGAGTTCCACCCACACCGGCTCCTCCTCTTCCTTGTCGCCGATGTCCGTGTCGATGGTCTCCTTCTCGTCAACGACCTCCTGCATCCCGCGCTCCAGGAAGGCGTTGAACGAGCGATAGTGATGTTCTGCGAGTCGTTCCTTCGAGAAGTACGCCTTCGAGAGCGTGCGTTTGTTGTCGAGTTCCATCAATCGATCACCAATCGGTACACAATCGCTGTGTCGGTCGTTCGGGAATCCCGCGTGATCTGCACGACATCACCCGCGCTCGCGTCGTCCGGGAGCGCCGGATCCTTGCGCTTGATCTTCGGGAGGTCGGTACGTTCGATATCGTACTCCTCGAGAACGGACTCCACCGCGTCCTCCTCGAGAAGCTCATGCTCGGGTACGAGTTCGTGGTTAGTTACGTCATCTACCATGGGAACACCTGCCTGGGGGGAGAAGTGGCTCTCACGAGATACTACAGGCACGTACACACGAAACCCACTTAACCCTTACCAAAACAACACGCCATGCCCCAGGATACCGGACGAGACGCCCTCACACGCCACTCCCGATTGGAAACCCTTATCAGTAACACCCGGCTACGAAAGAGTGCAGGGAGCCCGGGTGGTGTAGTGGCCCATCATACAACCCTGTCACGGTTGTGACGCGGGTTCAAATCCCGCCTCGGGCGTCTTTCTGTTCCGAACAATTCCGACGAGCACCGCGTAGCGTGTGTGAGTCTTCTGTGAGGGACTGAACGCGCCAGGGATTTGAAAACCGACAGACGCACGCTCGTGAACGAAGTGAGCGACCGTCTGTGCAGGGTTCAAATCCCGCCTCGGGCGATTTCCGTTCGACGCAAACCTCGTAGCGGCTGTACTCCGAACGATTATTCGTTCAGGGTGTATCTGACGGCTATGCAGAACAGCAAGTCGGTCGGCGACGAGACGGAGGTGGCGGCGTTGCACGAGCTCGTCAGCCACGGGTATCGGGTGTCGATACCGTTCGGAGACAACGACAAGTACGACCTGGTGGTTGACGACGGAGAGACGCTGTACCGCGTGCAGTGTAAGACGGCGTGGAAGAACAAGCCGCGAACGATTCGGTTCAACACGCACTCACAGACGACGCGGGACGGCGAGTACCACGAGACGACGTACGAGGAAGAGATAGACGCGTTCTTCGTCCGGTATCCCGAGACGGAGACGTTCTACTGGATTCCGATAGCGGACGCGACGACGCAGAAGATGGAGTTACGGTTCGAGGCGGATATCGATCATCCGTCGATTAATTGGGCGTCGGCGTTCGAGTTTTCTGGGGTTATCGTGTGAGGCGGTCTTCGAGGTTGTAGTCGGTTTTGGTGGCGACGTAGAGGGCGTCGTCGAGGAGGGCGGCGAGTTCGGGGATGATGCGGAGGAGGCCGAGGGTGATGAGGACGAGTGCGACGACGGAGAGGCTTTGGGCGAGGATTTTGTCGGCGAAGAGGTAGGAGATGCGGGGTTCGCTGCGGAGGGGGGAGTAGAGGAGGGTGACGAGGGGGCGCGTCCACTGGAACCATTGGTTGCCGAAGGCGATGGCGATGAAGCTGACGCGGGCGACGTTGAGGAGGTAGATGAGGGGGACGACGAGGGCGATGCCGGTGAGGCGGCGGCGGATGGGGGCGGTGGTGGCGGCGATGAGGCCGCTGACGATGGCGATGCTGCCGATGCCGCTGCAGGCGAGGAGGATGTTGGTGGTGATGGTGTGGCCGTCGTGGACGAAGACGACGGCGCTGGGGTAGGGGTCGGTGACGAACTGGGGGGTGTAGCCGAGGAGGGTGATGAGGAAGTACGTGCTTTCGGCGGTGATGGTGATGGCGGCCTGAGTGAGTGCGGGGATGGTCTGGAAGGGGAGGTAGATGAGGCCCATGACGGCGATGGCGCGGGAGAGGCGGACGAGGGTCGGGCGGTCGGTGAGGACGAGGTAGGCGGCGTAGAGGCTGAGGGGGACAGCGAGGGCGGCGAGGATGCCTTCGATGAAGCTGTTCTGGGTGAAGAGGAAGTGGTCGATGAGGAGCGCCCAGAAGACGGCGAACACGGCCCACGCGGCGGCGGCGGCGACGCGGGCGGGGTGTTCGTCGTCGCGGGTGGCGAGGACGGCGCTGAGGGCGAAGGCGGCGACGACGACCCACGCGAGGGTGTCCGTGAGGGCGAGCGACATTGCACGTGAGTTCGGGGTTCTCGGGGATAGGCGTGACGGTCAGGTGACGGTGCGGCTGCGGCCGCCGTGCGGGGCGTCGCGTTCGCGGACGGTGATGTCGTGGGCGGTTTCGCCGGTGTCGTCGACGACGAGGGCGTCGCCGGGCGTTCGGGGGAGTGCGTCGGCGAGCGCGGACTCGAAGTAGGTCGGGCTAGCGGTTTCGAGGGCGTCGATGTCGTCGCGGGCGGTGAGTCGGTGGGCGACGAGGAGGTCGGCCTGGGAGACGGCGGCCGGGGGGAGTGCGCCGGGCCGTTGGGTGGCGAGGACGGTGCTGACGCCGGGTTTGCGGCCGCGGGTGAGGAGGCGGCGGAGGCCGGGCCAGGCGGCGGTGTCGGTGACGGCGTGGGCTTCGTCCACCAAGACCCAGGGAAGGGCGTCGATGTCGCCGGCGATGGCGGCGGCGTAGACGGTGTCGGTGACGGCGCGGGTGACGGCGGCGAGCGCGGGCCGGGGGAGTCCGGCGCAGTCGAGGACGGTGGCGCGGTCGGGGTCGAGGACGTCCGTTCCGTCCGCGTCGAAGACGCTCCAGGCGTCCGCGAGGGCGAGGGCGTTCCGGGCGGCGCGGCCGCCGGGCGCGCCGCTGGCGTCGAGAAACCGCGTCATCGCGTCGAGCGTCTCACTCTCGGCGGCGGCCTGCCAGAGGAGCGCGCCGGCGGGCGTGTGCGGGGGGAGGGAGAGAACGTCGCACCACGCGCGCGGCGGGAGCGCGCTCGCCGGAATCCGGGGCTGGACGACGGTGGCGGGGACGGCGTCGGGGAGCGTGGCGAACGCCCGCATCGGGTCGAGTACGACCGGGGTGACGCCGTCGGTGCGGGCGAGCGCTTCGGCGAGCACGCCGAGCGTGTACGTCTTCCCGCTCCCGCGCTTCCCGACGACCATCGCGGCGTGCGGGGCGTTCGCGTCCACGCCCACCCGGGTGCCGTGGCTGCCGTCGGGCGCGCGGAACCGGCCGACGGGGAGGACGGGGCCAGCGGTCTCGTCGGAGCGACCAAGCACGTACATCACCCCGTCTGGTCGCGGCTTCCGGTATGAACGCTCGGCCGAGAGTTCAAGTAGGAGAGCGCGGCCAGCCGGGGGTATGTTCCACGAACTGCGGCGGGACGAGCGGGCGATAGAGGGGCTTCCGGTGCGGTTGCTCATCGCGTTCGTCGTCGGGGTGGCGACGCTCGGCGTGCTCCTCCAGACGGTGTCCGGGGTGGGGACGCTCGCGACGACCGAACTCGACGTGAAACCGACGCCGGACGTGGTCGCACCGGGCGAGCAGACGCTCGCGCTCTCGGTGGTGGACGCGTCCGGGAACGGCGTGGCGGGCGCGACCGTGCTGGTGAAGTCGGGGACGGCGCGGCTGGACGGAACCGTGGTGGCGCGCACGAACGAGTCCGGGGTGGCGACGGTGGCGGTCGCGCCGGCGCTCGGCGCGAATCAGGCGGACGGCACGCTCACGGTATCGGTGAAACCGCCCGCGGGCGGCGAGTACGTCGACCGCCGCGGGAACACGCGAATCCTGGTCGTCCGCGGCTACGGCGGCTAGCGCGCGTCCCAGTCGATCCAGTCCTGCTCCCAGCCGTGGCGGCGCTCGTTCGCCTTCGCGGCGCGCTCGCGGTCTTCGCGGACGGTGCGGTTGCGGACGGGAGCGCTCGCCTGTTCGCCCTCGACGAGCAGGGGGGCGAACTCGACCTCGCCGTAGTCGCGTCGGTCGTCGTCCTCGAGCGCGACGAGGCGCTGGCGGTGCGCGCCCTCGGGGTAGACGAGGCGGCCGCCGTCCGCGAGCTGAGCGCGGAGCGCGCGGGGCGGCCGAACGGCGGCGGCTTCGACGAGAATCCGGTCGTAGGGCGCGTACGCGGGCAGGCCGTCCGCGCCGTTCGCGCAGTCCACGAGCACGTCGCCGTAGCCGGCGTCGGCGAGCGTGCGGCGGGCGTCGTAGACGAGGCGGCGGTCGATGTCAACCGCGTGCACGCGCTGTGCGCCGACGAGTTCCGCGAGCAACGCGGCCGTGTAGCCGACGCCGACGCCGACGACGAGCACGTCGTTTCCGGGTTCGGGGTGGAGGGCTTCGACGAGGCGGGCGGCCGTTGAGGGCGCGAGCACGCGCGTGCCGCGGTGTTCGAACTCGCGGTCGGCGTACGCGCGGTGGCCGGCGTCGTCGTCCACGAACTCGTGGCGGGGGACGGTGCGCATCGCGTCCGCGACCGCGGGGTCGTGAACGACGTCCTTCGTGTCGTGTTCGAGGCTCGTCACCATGTCGTCCCGAACCGCCGCGTACTCCATACGACTGGATTGGTGCGAGCGGCCTTCAATCGTTCGCGGGGCGGTCGGCGGCGACCGCCTGCGAGCGCGTGCCGGGCACGTCGGAGACGCGGGGGCGTTCGAAGCCGGCGGCGGCGAACCACTCGCCGAAGTCGGCTTCCGCGTAGGCGTTCCCGCCGTCGGTGCGCGCGAGCATCTCGGCGGCGAGCAATCCCGGGTTCTCGGCGTGGTCGCGGAGGCGGTCGACGTGCACGACGGTGCCGCCGGGCGGGACGGCGTCGTAGAGCGCGTCGAGCAGGCGTTCGTTGTCGTCGGGTGAGAGCGTGCGCGCGGTGTTCGCGCAGAACACGAGGTCGTACGTGCCCTCGACGCCGTCGAGCGGGTCGGTCGCCTGCAGGGAGACGGGTTCGTGTTCGAGGAGGGGTTCGTCCACCTCCACGACGTCCTGGGTGTCCGCGAGCGTCACGTCGTACCCGCGGCGCGCGAACTCCCGAGAGAACGTTCCCGACCCGCCGTAGGCGTCGAGGACGGTGGCGGCGTCGGGGTGTTCGTGGACGGCGGCAGTGACGGCGGCGCGCACGTCCCCCTCGTCGAGCGCGGCCATCGCGCCGAGGCGGTTCCGGGTGGCGTCCGGACTCGGGACGGGGCGGTCGCCGGTCTGCATCGTCTCGGGGAGCGCTATCCAGTCGTCGAGCGTGTCGAGTTCGTGGGGGAGCGAGCCGATGGAGCGGAGGTCGGTCTTCGAGAGGAAGCCGAGCATGCGGTTCGTCGGTTCGAACCCGTCGTCGGTTCGGTGGAGGAAGCCGAGGTCGCAGAGCGTTTCGACGCCTATTCGGGCGGCGCGTTCGGTGACGCCGGTCTCGTCGGCGACGGCGGCGACGGTGTCGGCGTCGGTGACGACGGCGTCGAGGACGCCGGTTTCACGGGCGGCGCGGAGGAACAGGAGTTCCCGATAGTCCATACGGCGTAGTGAGTCCGGCGGGGGATAAAGTCACTCGCCGTCGCCCTGCATGCGGACGAACCGGACGTCGGAGAGGTACTCGCGGTCGAGCCGTCCGTCGGATTTCTCGGCGGAGACGAGCGTCTGCGTCACGTCGCCGACGGGGGCGAGCACGCGCCCGCCGTCGCGGAGCTGGTCGCGTATCGCGGTCGGAATCGACCGGGTGGCGCACGTGAGGTAGGCGGCGTCGTAGGGCGCGTGGGCGGGCCAGCCGTCGTGGCCGTCGCCGTGGCGCACGGACACGTCGCCGTAGCCCGCGTTCGCGAGGTTCTCGCGGGCGGTGTCGGCGAGCGATTCGAGGTACTCGACGCTGTAGACGTTCTCGGGGCCGACGAGTTCGGCGGTGACCGCGGCGTGGTAGCCGCAGCCGGTGCCGATTTCGAGCGTCTCGTCGCCCTCGCGGAGGGCGAGGCGGTCGCACATCGCGGCGACCATGTGCGGCGCGCTCACGGTCTGGCCGTCGCCGATTGGGAGCGGGCGGTCGGCGTACGCGCCCCCCTGCTGGTCGTCGGGGACGAACTCGTGGCGGGGGACGGTGCGGAGGGCGTCGAGGACGCGCTCGGAGAAGTCGTGTCTGCGGGCGAGGCGGTCGGCGAGGCTGTCGCGGGCGTCCGCGAAGTCCATTACCAGGCAGACCAGGCGGTCGAGGTCTCGTCGTAGCCGTACACGCGCTTGATGTCCTTCGCCATCGCCACGTCGCCGTCGTGGCCGATCTTCTGGAAGTCGTAGCGTTCGAGGGCGTCCTCGCGGACGTGGATACCCGTGATGGAGAACTCCTCGTCCCCGAACTCGTGGTTCTCCCCGACGGTGAACTCGTAGTCACCGGGGACGTGAAGGGTGATGCTTCGCGTGCGGTCGTGCGCGCCGTCCCGCGGGTGGAGCGTGACGGCCACTTCGACGTTGTCCACGGCGCGCGTCCAGAACGTCCCCACGTCCTCGGCGGTCGCGCGAACCTCGCGCGTCTCGTCGCCGGTCTGGAGGTCGGTGATGCGAACCTGCATGATGGCTTCCTCCGTCTCGACGATGAACTCCTCGCCGGTCTCCACGGTCTCGTCCGCGGGAACCTCGACGGTCGTGGTGAACGACTCGCCGCCCTGGGAGACGACGACATCCCGCTCGACCGTTCGCTCGGACTCCAGGGGTTCCTTGTGGACGTGCCCGCAGTCCGTGCACTTCACGGTCGCCGTCCCGCCGCCCGTCGTGAGGACCTCGTGTTCCGTTTCGAGGTCCGGCGAGCACGACGGACACGCCAGGCCGACGCGTTGCTGTTGGCTCATACCGACTACGAGGGCGCGGAGCCGTAAAAATCCGCGGAGTCAGTCGTCCGCGCTCGGGAGCGTGACCGCGTCCCCGTCCGCGTAGACGGTGGGGTTCTCGATGATGCCGTCGAGGTGGAGGGGGGCGTCGGTGTCGCCGCCGATACCGGCGTCGTCGCCGATGGCGATGTGGACGGTTCCGGCGGCCTTCTCGTCGAGCAGCACGGAGCCGACGAGGTCGCTGACGGCGACGTTCGTGCCGATGCCGAGTTCCGCGAGGTTGCGCGCGGCGCGTCCGACCTCGTCCTCGCCGGCCTCGACCTGTGCGCGCACGTCGTCGTCAGAGATGTGTGTGACGTAGCCGTCCTCGACCTCGAACGTGAGTTCCGTGTCGAGGCGTCCGTGGGGCATCATCGTGCCGTCCACGACGTACGTGCCGTTCGCGGTCTCGGGGCTGACGAACACCTCGCCCGCGGGGAGGTTCGAGAACTCGCCGTCCTCGTGGACGATGCCCGTGTCCTGCAACCACTCGCGGTCGCCGGGTTCGAACGTGATGTCGGTGCCGGCGGGCGTCGTCACACGAACCTCGTCGGCGTCCGCGACCTGGCTCAGCACGTCCGCGCAGTGCCGGCGAATCAGCGTGTAGTCCGCGTCCAGGCCCGTGGTGAACACGTCCTCCGTGATGCCGGGGAGGGTCGCGCCGCGAGCGCCCGCCTCGTTCGCCCGGGAGCGCGCGCGAGTGTGCGAGAGCGACTTCGTGGTGGGCGCGAGGAACACGTCGCTGTCGCGCATCGCGGCGGCGACGGGCGCGGGCGGTTCCGCGCCGTGCTGGTCGCCGGGCGGGTAGCGGAGAATCGTCGCGTCGTCGGTGACCTCGCGGGCGGCGGCGTACAGCGCGTCCCCGATGAATTCGCGCTTGTCGTCGGTGACGACGACGCACGTCTCACCGGGTTCGACGCCGAGACACTGGACGACCGCGGTCTCCGCGGCCTCTTCGAGTACCGTCATGGCGGAACCCTCGCGGGCGGGGAGGTTAGGCGTTGTCTTCTCTCGAAACGATTATCCGGCGTCCGTGGGGAGTGAGCAGTATGATTCGCGTCGGTATCAACGGCTACGGAACCATCGGGAAGCGCGTGGCGGACGCGGTCCGCGACCAGCCGGACATGGAGGTCGTCGGCGTCGCGAAGACGCGGCCGAACTTCGAGGCCGAGCGCGCGGTTGCGCGCGGCTACGACCTGTACGCGGCCATCGAAGACCGGGCGAGCCAGTTCGCGGACGCCGGCATCGAGACCGCCGGCCTCGTGGACGAACTCGTCGCACAGAGCGACGTGGTGGTGGACGCGACGCCCTCGGGTATCGGCGCGCAGAACAAGGAACTGTACGAGGAGTACGACACGCCCGCGCTCTATCAGGGCGGCGAGGACGCCGACGTGGCGGACGTGAGCTTCAACGCCCGCGGGAACTTCGACGACGCCCGGAACGCAGACCACGTGCGCGTCGTCTCCTGTAACACCACCGGCCTCAGCCGACTCCTCGCACCGCTCCGTGAGGAGTACGGCGTCGAGAAGGCGCGCGTCACGCTCGTCCGGCGCGGCGGCGACCCCGGACAGACGAGCCGCGGCCCCATCGACGACATCCTCCCGAACCCCATCACGCTCCCCTCCCACCACGGCCCGGACGTGAACACCATCTTCCCCGACCTCGACATCGACACCCTCGGCCTGAAGGTGCCGGCGACCCTGATGCACATGCACTCCGTGAACGTCACGCTCGAATCCGAACCGAGCGCGGACGACGTGCGCGACCTCCTCGAAGGCGAGTCCCGTATCTTCTGCATCCCGCCCGAGTTCGACATCGACGGCACGGGCAAACTCAAGGAGTACGCGAAAGACCTGGGTCGGCCGCGCGGCGACGTGTGGGAGAACGGCCTCTGGAGCGAGTCCGTGACGATGGAAGGAAACGACCTCTACCTGTTCCAGGCCATCCACCAGGAGTCCGACGTGGTGCCGGAGAACGTGGACGCCATCCGCGCGGTCACCGACTCGATGGACGGCGCGGAGAGCATCGAGACGACGAACAGCGCGCTCGGCATCTAGACACCCCCGAAACCTTATCCCCGACCCGGGGCAAGGGAGCGGTATGCGCCGCGACGACCGCGACGACCCGTTCGACGACTTCTTCGACGAGATAGAGCGGATGATGAACGACATGCGCGGCGGGATGGACGAGTCCGGGTTCGGCACCGACACGCACGTCACCGTCTACGAGGAGGACGACGAGGTGCGCGTGGTCGCCGACCTCCCGGGCGTCGAGAAGGAGGACATCGACCTGAAGTGCGACGGCGACGTCCTCACCATCAGCGCGGCGACGGACGCCCGCGAGTACGACGAACGCATCGAACTTCCCGCGCGCGTGGACGAACACTCGGCGAGCGCGACCTACAACAACGGCGTGCTCGAAGTGTCGTTCGACCGCCTGGAGGACTCCGCGGACATCAGCGTCGAGTAGCCCGCACCAGTCCGGCGAGGCGGTCGTAGAAGCCGGGTTCGTACTTCGTTTCTGCGTCTATCGTCGGTCGCGCGTTCGTCTCGTTCACCACCGTCCGCGCGCCCGTGTCCAGTACGTCCACGCCGAGGAGCGGAATGTCGAGTACGTCGGCGGCGTCCTCCGCGAGAGTTTTGACGCGGTCGGGCGGGTCGGTTCCGGTGGCGTCCGCGCCCCGGTGGACGTTGTGCTTCCAGCCGGAGCCGCGGCGTTCGACCGCGCCCGCGTACTCGCCGTCGAGCACCATCACCCGATAGTCGGTCGCGTCCGGGACGCACTCCTGGACGAGGTATGACGTGTCGTCGGTCGCGGGGAAGTCGTGAATCAGGTCGAGGTAGTCCGTCACCCCGAGGAGCGAATCGGGGTCGTCGAGCTTGGTGACGCCGACGCCGCGGGTGGCGGAGTTCGGTTTCACGACGACGGGATAGTCGAAGCCGGCGAGCGCGTCGAGCACGTCCGCGTCGTCGGTGGGGTTCGAGACGAACACCGTCTCCGGCACCGGGACGCCGGCGGTTTCGAGGCGCGCGAGCACGCCCGCCTTGTTCCGCGAGCGAAGCACCGCGTTCCGGTCGTTCACCCACGGCACGTCCAGGAACGCGTCGAGCACACCGCCCTCCATCAGGCGACCAGGATAGACGAGGCCGACGTCGAAGTCACCGGGAGAGAATGGTGGGTCGGAGAGCGAGAGCGTTCGCTTCCGGTAGTTGACGTAGGAGGCTGAGATACCGCGGTCGGCGAGCGGGCCTCGAATCCGGTCGAGGGTCTCCGCGTCGGTCGCGACCGCGAGGGAGAGCACTAGTCGAGCTGCGTGATGAGTTCCTCGCCGCGCTCCACCGTAATCTTGCACGGCGGCGTGATCTTGTTGTACGCGCGGCGGAAGGCTTCCTTGACGACGGCGGCTTCCTCGGGCTGACACCAGGCCGTGAAGATGCGGTCGCCGGGGTAGATGCGGGCGGCCGTGCCGACGGGCACGCCGAACGCCTGCCGCATACCGTCGGAAACGCGGTCTGCGCCCGCGCCGGTCGCCTGCTTGTTCTCGCGGAGGATCTGGTGCGGGAACTTGCGGAGGATCATCTTGTAGTTCCCCTCGCCGAGTTCCTTGATGAGGTGGCGGTTCGCGGAGAGGCGCGCGGCCTCCATCGAACCGTGACGGATCTGGCACTCCTCCTCGGTTTCGAGGCTAATCTGGACGGGGTAGTCCTCCGGTTCGGACTGGAGGTCTCCCATCTTGAACTGTGCGATCTTCGAACCCGGAATGCCCGTGACGTAGTCGCGACGCGTGTACGAGGGCTTATCGATGGTCCGGTACATGGAAGCCGGATTGTCAGCCATGGTTACTACAGGCGTGTTCGGTCAGCGCGCCCATAAACCCATCCTTTTGCGGCGACCGGAGTACCGGCCAGGATTCCCCGTATCGGTTCGTTTTACCCCGCGGCGCGGGAGACTGAGGTATGGCCGAATTCCGCACGCACGACGAACTCGTGGACGCGGTGGCGGACGCCGACTTCGACCGGCCGCCCGCCGTCGTCGCGAACGCACACATCACCGGACTCGGCGTGGCGCGCGCGCTCTCCGCCAACGACGTGCCCGTCATCGCCATCGACCGCGTCGGAGACGGGGCCGCGCCCACGTCCGACGCCGTGGACTTCGCTGGCCGCGTCACCTACCCATTGGACGACCTCGCCGGGTTCCGGGAGGACGTGGAAGCCATCGCGGACGCCGCCGGCCACGACCTCGTGGCGTTCGGCTGTATGGACGAGTGGGTGCACGCGTTCGCGGACGCAGACCCCGACGGCGTCCGCCTGCCGTTCGCCGCGGAGCGCGTGGACGCCGTGCTCGATAAGAGTTCGCTCTACCGCATCGCGGACGACCTCGGCGTTCCCTACCCCGAAACCCGGTGGTTGGACGAGACGAGCGTCGCGGACGCCATCGACGACCTCGGCCTCCCGCTCGTGGTGAAGCCCGCGCTCAAGCGCGAGTTCGAGGAGGCCGTCGGGACGAACGTCGTCGAGGTCGCGACTGAGGAGGAGTTCCGGGACGTCGTGGAACTCGCTTCCGAGGAGGATATCGAGGTGCTCGCTCAGGAGAAGGTCGAGAAGGCGACGGGCGAGGACGCCAGCCTCGCGTCCTACGTCCCGCCGTCGGGCACGAGCGACGCGCTCGGCATCGTCGGGAACGCCCGAGTCCGAAAACCGCTCGGGTACGGCACGTCCTGCGTCGTGCAGCGCACGGAGAACGACGCGCTCCGCGAGCGGGCGCTCGGCGTGCTCGACGAGACGGACTACTACGGCATCAGCGAGAGCGAGTTCGTGTACGACGAGAACCGCGAGGAGTACGTCCTGCTCGACATCAACACCCGGCCGTGGAAGTGGATCGGACTCCCCGTCCAGGCCGGCGCGAACCTCCCGCTCGCCGCGTACGCGGACGCCACCGACACCACCTACGAACCCGGCGAACTCCACGACGCGACCTGGGTGTTCCTCCCGGACTACCTCGAACTCCTCGCCACCGACCAGTCCTTCGTGGACGTCCTCCAACCCAGCGACTGGACGAGCTTCCTCTCCGGCGACTTCACCGAGCGAGACGACCTCACCGCGGGCGTCTACCGGCCCGACGACCCCGACCCAGCCTACCAAATCCTCCGCAACACCCTCGGCATGCAGGACTACTACTGCGCCTGCTAACCCACCTTTTTACTGTGAGGGGGTCGCAAGGCGACCCCCTCCAGCAAAAACCTGGAGGGAAAAGCCGGTCGCCGGAGGCGACCGGTGAATCGCGCCGCGCGCGGCGCGAATGCGTCCCCATTGCCACAACCGTGCCGCCACAGCGACCGCTCCACCGCCTCGCGCGAACGTTCAAATAGGAGGGCGCGGCCAGCGGTCGGTATGTCCTGACGAGTCGCCGCGCGGGGTCGGGTTCGGAGGCGGTGACGATCCCCGCGCGGTCGTAGTGTCACCCGAAAGCCATTCTTGCCGGTGTCGGTGACGAACGGGGGGAGACACCACGCAAACTCGCCGGTGTCCGTCGCTATTAGGCGGTCGCGGCCGTCCCGATACCTAATGAGCGACGACCACCTGCATCTGAACCTCTTCACGATGAACTCCGTGGAGCACGTGACGGTCGGGTCGTGGCGGTACCCCGGCGACCAGTCGCACCGCTACACGGACCGCGAGTACTGGACGGAAGTCGCGCGAACGGCCGAGCGCGGCGGGTTCGACGCCGTGTTCTTCGCGGACGTGCGCGGCGTCTACGACGTGTACGACGACTCCGTCGACCCCGCCATCGAGAAGGCGGTGCAGACGCCGTCGAACGACCCCGCGTACGTCGTGCCCGCGATGGCCGAGGTGACGGACGACCTCGGGTTCGCGGTGACGAAGTCCACGTCGTACAACCACCCCTACCAGCTCGCCCGAGAGCTCTCGACGCTCGACCACGTGACTGACGGCCGCATCGCGTTCAACATCGTCACCTCCTACCTGGAGAGCGCGGCGGCGAACCTCGGGCTCGACGGCCGCATCGAGCACGACGAGCGCTACGACCGCGCGGACGAGTTCATGGAGGTCTGTTATCGGCTCTGGGAGGACTCCTGGGAGGACGACGCGGTCGTTCGCGACCGCGACTCCGGCACGTTCACCGACCCGGAGAAGGTGCACGACGTGGACTTCGATGGAGAGTACTTCCAGGTTCCGGGGCCGCACGGCTGCGAGCCGAGCCCGCAGCGCACGCCCGTGCTCTACCAGGCGGGGTCGTCCGACCGCGGTCGGGAGTTCGCGGCGCGGAACGCGGAGGCGGTGTTCGTCAGTCAGCCGAACGAGCAGGCGGTCACGGACTACATGGCAGACGTGCGAGAGCGCGCCGAGTCGTACGGCCGCGACCCGGACGCGCTCGAATTCTTCCCCGGAATCGTCCCCATCGTCGGGGAGACCGAAGCCATCGCGGAGGCGAAACACGAGAGTTACGTGGACGCCATCGACGTCGAGGGCGTGCTCACCTTGCTCTCCGGGTTCGTGGACATGGATCTCTCCGAACTCGACCCCGACCAGAAGCTCGAACACATCGAGACGGAGGCCATCCAGGGTGTTGTGAACGCGTTCACGACGAACGACGACCGCGAGTGGACGGTGCGGGAGGTCGCGGAGTTCGCGGGTCTCGGCACCACGTCGCCCGTCGTCGTCGGGACGCCCGAGCAGGTCGCGGACGAGCTCGAGCGCTGGCACGACGAGGTCGGCGTGAACGGCTTCAACGTGAAGGAGGTCGTGCGCCCGGACACGCTCCAGGAGTTCGTCGACCTCGTGGTTCCCGAACTCCGCGAGCGCGACCTGCTGCCCGAGGAGTCGTCGTCGGGGACGCTCCGGGAGCGGACGTTCGGCCGTAGCCGACTGCACGAGAGTCATCCGGCGCGACAGGAGTAACGTTCATTCCGTCGGGCGCTCATTCTCCGACGACTGATGGAGCCGACGAGCACCGACGAGGAGCACATCCACGTCGGGGAGACGGCGGACGGCACGCCCGTGGAGTTGCCGACCGTCGACATCCTCACGGGACGCGCGTTCCTCACGGGGAAGTCCGGGAGCGGGAAGTCGAACACGGCGAGCGTCGTCATCGAGGAACTGCTCGACGCGGGCTTTCCCGTCCTCATCGTGGACTGCGAGGGCGAGTACTACGGGTTGAAGGAGGAGTTCGAGTTACTGCACGCGGGCGCTGACGAGGAGTGCGACATCCAGGTCGGTCCGGAGCACGCGGAGAAGCTCGCGAGCCTCGCGCTCGAACAGAACGTCCCCGTCATCCTCGACGTGTCGGGGTTCCTGGACGAGGACGCGTCGGACGAGCTGGTGCGGGAGACGGCGCGGCAGTTGTTCGTGAAGGAGAAGAAGCTGAAGAAGCCCTTTTTGCTGGTCGTGGAGGAAGTCCACGAGTACATCCCGGAAGGCGCGGGGATGGGCGAGACGGGGCGGATGCTCATCAAGGTCGGGAAGCGCGGGCGCAAGCACGGCCTGGGCGTGATGGGTATCAGTCAGCGGCCGGCGGACGTGAAGAAGGACTTCATCACGCAGGCGAACTGGCTCGTCTGGCATCGGCTCACCTGGGAGAACGACACGAAGGTCGTCGGGCGCATCGTCGGCTCCGAGTACGGCGAGCAGGTGTCGGAACTGGACGCGGGCGAGGCGTTCGTGCAGGCGGACTGGACGGACGACGCGGTGTCCCGCATCCAGTTCAAGCGCAAGCGGACGTTCGACGCGGGCGCGACCCCGGGGCTCGACGACTTCGAGCGCCCCGAATTGAAGTCGGTGAGCGAGGGGTTGATGGACGACCTGGCGTCGATTTCGGAGCGCGAGGAGCGCGAGGAAGACCGCATCGCGGAGCTGGAGGAGGAGCTCGCGGCGAAGCGCGAGCGCATCAACGAACTGGAGGAGGAACTCCGGTCGGCGCGGAACGTCTCGATGGCGGCGCGCCAGATGGCGAACGTCCTGACGGCCGAGGGCGTGCAGACGACGCTCCCCACGGACGCGGACGAGGACGTGGAGGCGTTGCGCGCGAAGGTCGAGCGGTTGGAGGACGCGCTCGACGAGGAGGAACCCGAGTCCTACGACATCGAGGAGATTCAGGAGAAGTTCAAGGAACGCGGGGAGGAACTCGCGGACGACCCCGATGCGGCGGCCGACGCCGACAGCGGGGGCGAGCAGTCGGCGCGCGTGGACGCGCTGTTGGAGTCGCCGTCGGTGCGGGTGCGGGTGGAGGCGGCGATACGGGAGTCGCAGTGCAACGAGGAGCGCGCGCGCCGACTGCTGGACGAACTCGACGGCGAGCGCACCGCGCACGACCTCTGCGAGGCCGCGTCCCTGCCCATCGGGGACGCGCAGAGCCTGCTGGACGCGCTGCGGAGTCGGCGGCTGGTGACGCGGAACGCGAACCGCGAGTACGCGTTCGACGGCGAAGAACTGCGGCGGTTGGCGCGCGGCGACGACCCGCGGGGCGCGGTGTCGGAACTGAGCGAGCAGTGGCGGTTCGACTAACGGAGGACGGAGCGGTCGCTACGGGGCGTGAATACGTGGAAAATCTGTTTTGCTACCGTTACCGCGGGGTTACGTCTTATTCGAGGCGCTTGAGGTTCTTCGCGCGAGGACCCTTGGGGGCGTCCTCGATCTCGAATTCGACTTCCTGACCTTCTTCGAGGTCCGGGCCGCCAACGTCCTCCATGTGGAAGAAAACGTCCTCGTCCGCATCCTCAGTCTCGATGAAACCGTAACCGCCAGTGTCGTTGAAGAAATCAACCGTACCAGTTGCCATTACAAATCTATAGAGTGGCTCCCCACTGATAACCCTTCCGCGATAGATACTGTCACCCCGGTTAGTCGTCGGCGGGGGTGCCGGGGCGGAACTCGCGGCTGCGTTCCTTCCAGACGCCGGTGGAGAACCACCAGTAGTTGATTGCGGCGGGGACGAACGTCTCCGCGACGAGGGAGAGATAGAGGCCGACGAGGCCGAGGTCGGTGTACGCGCCGAGCGCGGCGAGCGGGAGCGCGAACCCGAACATCCCGACGAGCTGGCTGTAGAAGGGGACGCGGGTGTCGCCGGCGGCGTCGAGCGGGCCGGCGGCCGCGCCCTTCACGGCCTGTGCGAGCACGGCGATACAGCAGACGTAGACGAACGCGGTGGTCGCGGGGACGGTGCCGGGCGTGGCGTCGGGGCCGATGAACAGGTCGGCGATGGGGTGGGCGAACGCGGCGACGATGGCGGACGCGACGAGGTAGGTGCCGATGGAGAACAGCACCACGTCCTTCGCGACGGCTTCCGCGCCGGCCTCGTCACCCCGGCCGAGGTTCTGGCCGACGAGGCTGCTGGACGCGAGGCCGAACCCCCAACCGGGCGTGTTCATGAGCGCGTAGATGCGGCGGGCGACGGTGTAGGCGGCGAGGACGGTGGTGCCGAAGCTGGCGACGATGGCGAGCATCGGGATGCGGGCGACGGTCCAGACGCCGTTCCGGCCGACGACTGGCGTGCCGATGCGGACGATGTCGGTGACGGTTTCGCGGTCGAAGTAGCGGTCGCGGAGGGAGACGGCGGCGGGGAGGGGGTCGCAGAAGGGGAGGCGGCCGCGGGCGAGGCCGACGGCGAACGCGGTGGTGCCGAGGACGTTCGCGAGCACGGTTCCGAGCGCGGCACCGGTGACGCCCATCCCGAGCCCGAAGATGAAGAGGGCGTTCAGGGCGATGTTGGACGCCGCGCCGCCGCCGCGCACTATCATCGGCGTATAGGCGTCGTCCGCGCCGATGTAGATGCGGCTTCCGACGAGGTTCAGGCCGGCGAACGGCACGCCGAACGCGAGGATGCGGAGGTAGTCCGCGCCGTAGGTGACGGTCGCCGGGTCGTCGGAGAGGAGGCCGAGGAGGTCGGTGGGGAAGACGAACAGGACGGCGGCGAGCGGGAGGGTGAGCGCGAGGACGACGAGGACGCTGGAGCGAATCGCCTGCCCGAACTGGTCGTAGTCCTCCGCGCCGTGGCCCTGGGAGACGAGCGCGATGGTGCCGGCGGCCATCCCGCCGCCGATGGAGAACGCGAGCCCCCAGAACGGGGACGCGAGGCCGACGCCGCCGATGGCGGCTTCCCCGAGGACGATGCCGACCATCGCCACGTCGGCGGCGTTCTTCGACATCCGCGCGAGGCCCGTGACGATGCGGGGCCACGAGAGGTCGGTGGTCGAGCGCACGTGCTGGTGGTCGACGAGGCCGGCCCTGGAGAGGAGGAGGCCGACGCCGAGGATGACCAGCCGGACGGGGTTCGGAAAACGCACTACACCCAACTATTTCGGTTCGAAACAATAGGGGTTTCCATCCGGACTCGTTAGCGTCCGGAGAACTCGGGGTCGCGGCCCTCCAACTGCGCCTCGAAGCCCTCGCGGCGGTCGTCGGTGCCGTAGACTTCCATCGCGAGCGCGTGCTCGTAGTCGAGGCCCTCGTCGAGCGGCACGTCGAACGTGTGTGAGAACGCCCGGAGCGCGTTCTCGACGCCGCGCGGGGCGTTCTCCGTGAGCGAGTCCGCGAGTTCGCGCGCCCGGTCGTCCACCTCGTCGTCGGGCGCGACCTCGGTGACGAGGTTGATACGGTCGGCCTCCGCGGGGTCGACGAACTCGCCCGTCAACACCAGTTCCTTCGCCTTCGCGAGGCCGACGAGCCGCGGGAGGCGCTGCGTCGACCCCTGGTGGGGGAAGATGCCGAGGTCGACCTCGATGACGCCGTACTTCGCGTCCGCGCCGAGCACGCGGAAGTCGCAGGGGAGCGTGAGTTCGAACCCGCCCGCGATGCCCGCGCCCTGCACCGCGGCGACGGTCGGCGTCGTCATCCCGTCGATGGCGTCGAGGAGCGCGCGGAAGTCCCGGTGGAGCGCGTCGTGCTCGCGCACGTCGTTCTCCGCCATCATCTCCAGGTCGAAGCCCGCACAGAACACGCCGCCCTCGCCGCGGAGCGTCGCCGCGCGAACCGCATCGTCCGCGTCCACGGCGTGCACCGCGTCCGTGAGGTCGCGCACCGCCGCGCCGGTGAGCGCGTTCCGCTTCTCGGGGCGCGTGATGACCACGTCCGCGCGGCTGTCCTCGACCTCGATTCGCACGTGCTCGCTCTCGATTGACGGCATACCGTGGCGTGCACGACAGCCCGTGATAAAGGTACGCACGGCAAACGCTTTGGGCGCGCCCGCCCCACTCCGGGTATGCGACGCGTCGACTACGGCGACGGCGACGACCGCCTCGTGTTCGTCCTCGGCTGGGGGAACCGCCCCGAACACGACGGCGTCCAGTGGCTCATCGACCACCTCATCGACGAGGGCTACCGGGTGAGCGCGTTCGAACTCCCGCGCACCATCACGGACTTCGAGCGCGAGTACCTCGCGCCCGTCCAGTCGTTCGTGGACGACCGCGACGAGTACCGCCTCCTCAGCCACAGCACGGGCGGCCTCGTCGCGCGCCACCTCGCCACCGACGACGCCCTCCAGACCCGCACCTACCTCAGCCCCTGGTGGGGGTTTCACGCCGACCTCCAGAACCCCATCGTCTCCCTCGCCACGAAACTCCCCGTCTCGATACCGATTCTGCCCGCCGAAGTCACTCGGGAGAAACTCGGAAGCCTCGCAAGCGACGCCTGGGTCGCCGACGCCCCCGACTACGCCGCCCCCACCTTCCTCCGCGAAGCCAAACGCGCCCAGAACACCCTCCCGCCGTTCGACACCCGGGACGCCGTCTTCTACAACCCCGACGACCCCATCGTCAGCGGCCCCACCATCAAAGACCACACGCCCGAATCGAACCGCGTCGCGTTCACCGACGGCCACGAACTCTTCAACTCCAGCACGCGCGACGACCACATCGACGCCGTGCTCGCCGCCGTCCGCGACGGCGCGAACGCACTCCCACGGCGCGCCTGATGGCGTCGGGGCGCGAGTGACCCCATGGTCACATCTCCGCGGACTCTGCGCCGAGAAACCGCCGGAACGCGTCGCTGTCCGGTGAATGTGTTTCGAGTAGAATCGGAATGCCGCCTCCCCGATTTGAACGGGGGACAGCTCGATCTTCAGTCGAGTGCTCTCCCAGTCTGAGCTAAGGCGGCGTGCATCCCAACCGAGGGGGAGTGCGTGAAAAAGGGTTTCGGATTGCCACCGGACGGCGACATTCCCGACTCGTAGCGCAGAACGAATAGTGGGTTCAGGCGGATTCGAACCTCGGTCGGACGTGCTCACGTCGTTGCGCGCGCCCTCCCTGATTCGAAGCCGCGACCCATTCGCTCGTCACGGTCGCTCCTCGCAGAAGTGGGTCCGGGCGGATTCGAACCACCGGCCTCTTCCTTGTAAGGGAAGCGTCATAACCGCTAGACCACGGACCCGCACCGAATTTTGGCCGGTGAGCGGGGAAAACGTTTGCCTTTCGCCCGACTAGGTGTGGTATGGTGCGTCGTTCGACGGTGGTGGCGGTGGTGTTCGTCGCGGCGCTCGCGGGCGTGGGTGTGTGGTGGTTCGCGGGCGACGGGGTGTCGCGCGCGCACGTGACGGTGGAGACGGCGAACGACAGCGTGGTGTTGGAGATGGTGGTGGCGGACACGGCGCGGGAGCGCTACGAGGGGCTCAGCGGCACCGCGAGTCTTCCCGCGGACGGGATGGTGTTCCGGTACGCGTCGGTGGGCGAGCGGGCGTACGTGATGCGGGGGATGAACTACCCCATCGACATCGTGTTCGTCGCGGACGGCGAGGTGACGGCGGTGCATCACGCGGTGGTGGAAGACCCGCCGCTCACGCGGTACCGGGGGCGCGCGGACTGCGTGCTCGAACTTCCCTACAATTGGACGGCGAGGCACGGCGTGAGCGTCGGAAACGACGTGGCATGTTTCGGTTCGTAGGAAACCCTTTTGTCAGGGTGTCACTTTCTACCAGTAATGAGTACCTTGGACGACGACGACCCGTTCGAGGACGTCCGCGCGGACTCCTCGAACGCGATGCGTCGCTTGTTCGACGAGTACGGGAGGGAGAACCGGTTCGCGTTCGTCGTGGGGGTGGTGGCGAGCCTCTTCGCGCGCGTGCTCGACCTCGTGCCCGCGCTGATGCTCGGGTACGCCATCGACTCCATCCTCTACGACTCCTATCCCTTCCTCGGCTTCCTCCCCGCCGGCCTCCAACCGGCAGGTGACGTGAACCAACTCCTCGTCGCGTCGGGAATCATCGCGTTCGCGTTCTTCGGGGGCGCGGGCTTCCACTGGTTCCGGAACTGGGGGTTCAACTCGTTCAGCCAGCACATCCAGCACGCAGTTCGTACCGACACGTACGACAAGATGCAGCGGCTGAACATGGACTTCTTCGCCACGAAGCAGACGGGCGAGATGATGTCCATCCTCTCGAACGACGTGAACCGCCTGGAGCGCTTCCTGAACGACGGGATGAACTCGGCGTTCCGGCTGTCCGTGATGGTGTTCGCGGTCGGCTGCGTCCTCTTCTACCTGAACTGGAAGCTCGCCATCATCACGATGCTCCCGGTGCCGATTATCGCGTGGTTCACGTACCGGTTCGTGAAGAAGATTCAGCCGGAGTACGCGGATGTGCGTTCCTCGGTCGGGAAGATGAACTCGCGGCTGGAGAACAACCTCGGCGGCATCCAGGTCATCAAGACGAGCAACACCGAGGACTACGAGGGCGAGCGCGTGGAGGACGTCAGCCAGGGGTACTTCGACGCGAACTGGGGGGCGATTACCATCCGCATCAAGTTCTTCCCGGCGCTCCGCGTCATCGCGGGCATCGGGTTCGTCCTGACGTTCCTCGTCGGCGGGTACTGGGCGGCGGTCGGCGCGCCGTTCGGCCTCGCGGGAACGCTCACCATCGGCCAGTTCGTGGTGTTCATCCAGCTCAGCCAGCAGTTCATCTGGCCGATGGCGCAGTTCGGGCAGATTATCAACATGTACCAGCGGGCGCGCGCGTCCAGCGAGCGCATCTTCGGGCTGATGGACGAGCCGTCCCGCATCGAGGAAGACCCGAACGCTGAGGAACTCGACGTGACCGATGGCGAGGTCGTCTACGAGGACGTGACGTTCGGCTACGACGACGAACCCATCATCGAGGACGTGTCCTTCGACGTGGACGGCGGCGACACGCTCGCGCTCGTCGGGCCGACGGGCGCGGGGAAGTCCACGGTGCTGAAACTCCTCCTGCGGATGTACGACCCCGACGAGGGCCGCATCGAAATCGACGGTCAGGACATCCGGAACGTCACCCTGCCGTCGATTCGGCGCTCCATCGGGTACGTGAGCCAGGACACCTTCCTGTTCTACGGGACGGTGGAGGAGAACATCCGGTACGGGTCGTTCGACGCCAGCCAGGAGGAGGTCGTGGAGGCCGCGAAGGCCGCGGAAGCCCACGAGTTCATCACGAACCTCCCGGACGGCTACGAGACGAAGGTCGGGGAGCGCGGCGTGAAGCTCTCCGGCGGCCAGCGCCAGCGCATCGACATCGCGCGCGCCATCCTCAAAGACCCGGACATCATGATTCTGGACGAGGCGACGAGCGACGTGGACACGGAGACGGAGATGCTCATCCAGCGCAGTCTGGACGAACTCACCGAGAACCGCACCACGTTCAGCATCGCCCACCGGCTCTCCACCATCAAGGACGCAGACCAGATTGTCGTCCTCGAAGACGGGAAGATAGTGGAGCGCGGCACGCACGAAGACCTGCTCGCGGAGGACGGCCTGTACGCGAACCTCTGGGGCGTGCAGGCGGGCGAAATCGACGAACTCCCGGACGAGTTCATCGAGCGCGCCGCGGAACGCACGAGCCAGGTGGACGTGGACGAGGACGCGGAGACGACCGCGCAGGACGACGACTGACCGCCGAGGCGGCCACTAACTGTTTTCCGTCGGCGTTCCACGCCCCGAGTATGGAGGTCGGTTTCTTCGCCGCGCACGAGCAGTACGCGCCGAGCACGCTCCTCGACCACGCGGAACTCGCGGAGGACGCGGGGTTCGATTCGGTGTGGACGAGCGACCACTTCCATCCGTGGTGGCACACGGGCGCGCACTGCGGGGCGGCGTGGCCGTGGCTCGGCGCGGCGCTCGAACGCACGGACTCGGTGCGGATGGGGACGGGCGTGACGCCCCCGGTGGGGCGCTACCATCCGGGCTTGCTCGCGCAGTTCGCGGCGACGCTCGGGTCGATGTATCCGGGGCGCGCGCACCTGACGCTCGCGACCGGGGAGGCGATGAACGAGCGCCCGCTGGGGTTCGAGTGGCCGGACTACCCGGAACGTCGCGCGCGCCTCGTGGACGCCTGCCGCATCTATCGGGAACTGATGACCGGCGAGTTCGTGGACTACGACGGCCACTACTGGAATCTGGACGACGCGAAACTCTACACGCGGCCCGACGAGGACGTGCCGCTGTACGTCGCGGGAAACGGCGTGCACTCCGCGGAGGTCGCGGGCCGGTACGCGGACGGCTTCCTCACGCTCGCGCCGATCGAGACGTACGAGACGGAGCTCGTGCCCGCGCTCGAAGCCGGCGCGGCGGAAGCCGGACGAGACCCGAGCGAGGTCAAGCGAATCCGGCAAGCGGGCGTCTCGTACGCCGACGAGTACGCGGACGCGCTCGACGCGGTGGAGTTCTGGACGGGGTCGATGGCGGTCGGGTTCGACGAGGCCGTGGCCGACCCCCGCGAAATCGAGTCACGGGGTCGGGAGATACCGCGAGCGGAGTGGAGCGAGTGGGGGCTCGTCACGGACGACGTTACGGAGGTGCGGGAGTTGCTCGCGCGCCACGAGGACGCGGGGTTCGACGAGGTGGAACTCCTCTCCAGCAGTCCGAATCAGGAAGGGTTCGTCGCGGCGATGGCGGACGACGTGCTCTAGGGCGACCAGCCGCAGACCGTGCAGGTGGTGGCGTCGTCGTCGTGGAGTCCGCCGCAGTCGGGACACTGTTTCTTGTTATAGCTTCGGTCCCACGTCGCGGGCGACGTGTCGTGACCGCGTGCTTCGAGGAACTCGTCGAGGACGCCGTCGGTGGACTCCTGTGCGCTCGACATTACATGCCATGGTATGACACACCACGACTTAAGCGTATCGGGCGGACAGACGGCAGGTATCGAACCGGGAAAACGAGCGGGTGCGGGCTAGATGCTGTCGATGACGCCGCCGATAGCCCCGAAGACGAGCGGGTAGACGAGGCCGGCGAGGAGGACGGCTGCGGAGAGCTCCGGCGCGAGGGCCGCGGTCGTACCGAGCGCGGAGACGGTGTACTCGAAGACGAACACGCCGGCGACGGCGAGCACGAGGTACCCGCCGGCGATACCCGCGCCGACGCCCGCGGCCTGCGCGCCGCTGAGGGTCGCGCGAACGCGGCGCGCGGCGAGGAAGCCCGCGAGCACGAGGACGAGCGCGGGCACGACGTAGTAGACGAGTTTCGGGACGGTGCTGGTGAGCGCGGAGATGGCGTCGGTGAGGCCGCCCGCGGCCGCGCTCTCCAGGTAGTTCCCGGACGCGCTCTCACCGCCGACGCTGACTGCCACCTCCACGTTGTGGGCGTTGTAGAACACCCAGCCGGCGACCTGCCAGCCGGGAATGTCGCCGCTGGACTCGACGCCGTCCACGAGCATGAACGCGTAGACGAGGACGTAGTTCAGGACGTACGCGGCCGCACCGATGGCGGCGCTGACGGGGAGGGCTGACGGAACCGGACTACCGGAACCGGACTGGCGATTCGTTGCCATACCTGAGTCCGGGACGCCCGCACACATAAAATCTCGCACCCGGCCGGCCGTGAAAAAGACGGTTCGCGGGCGTTAGAGGTCGTAGAGGTCGCGGAACTTGGACTCGGCGTAGTCGAGGAAGTAGTCGGCCGTGTAGGGTTCGCCGGTCGCTTCCTCGACGAGGTCGGGCGTCGTGTAGCGCTTGCCGTGCTGGTGGACG
This sequence comes from Salarchaeum japonicum, assembly GCF_020614395.1. Taxonomy (NCBI): domain Archaea; kingdom Methanobacteriati; phylum Methanobacteriota; class Halobacteria; order Halobacteriales; family Halobacteriaceae; genus Salarchaeum; species Salarchaeum japonicum. The sequence goes on from NZ_CP085324.1 coordinate 2,071,333, forward strand.
TTCTCGCCGAGCCAGTCGTGGAGCGCGTCGAAGTCGCCGGCGGCTACCTTCGCGTCGAGGTCGTCGATGTCCTCGTCGGCGCTCGCGTAGAGCTGGGCGGCGAGCACGCTCCCGAGCGAGTACGTCGGGAAGTACCCGAAGTTGCCGTGACTCCAGTGGATGTCCTGCAGGCAGCCCTCCGCGTCCGTGTCGGGCGTGACGCCGAGGTACTCCTCCATCTTCTCGTTCCAGACCTCGGGTACGTCTTCGACGTCGAGGTCGCCGCTGATAAGGTCGCGTTCGATTTCGAACCGGAGGATGATGTGCATGTGGTAGGTGAGTTCGTCCGCCTCCACGCGGATGCGGTTCTCCGGATAGATCTGGTTCGCGGCCTCGTACACGTCCTCGACAGTCGCGTCGTCAATGCCGTCGAAGTGCTCCTTGAGGTCGTCGAGCACGAGGTCGTAGAACGCGCGACTGCGCCCGATGTGGTTCTCCCAGAGCCGGCTCTGGGACTCGTGGACGGTGAGGTCGCGGGACTCCCCGAGTGGATTCCCGTACTCATCCTGGGGGACGCCGAGGTTGTACTGGGCGTGGCCGTACTCGTGAACGGTGCTCATCAGCGCGCCGAGGGGGTCGGACTCGTCGAAGCGCGTCGTGATGCGGGTGTCGAACTGGTTGCCGGACGTGAAGGGGTGACTGGAGGTGTCGAGGCGGCCGCGTTCGAAGTCGTAGTCCACCTTCGCCAGCACGTCCCGGCTGAGCGCCTCCTGGGCGTCCTCGGGGTAGGTGCCGTCGAAGGGCTGGGCGAGGTCGGCGTCCGCGTCGTTCAGTTCGTCGATGAGCGGGACGAGTTCGTCGCGCAGGCGGGTGAGCACGCGCTCCGCGGTGTCGAGGTCGAGGTAGGGTTCGTAGTCCGCGAACAAGACCTCGTAGGGGTCGGCGTCGGGGTCGATGTGTTCCGCGTACTCGCGCTTAAGTTCCACGAGGTCTTCGAGGTAGGGCGCGAACGCAGAGAAGTCGTCCTCGGCCTTCGCGTCCTCCCACACCTGCAACGCCTCGCTCGACGTCTCCGAGATCTCCTCGACGAGTTCGACGGGCACGGCGTCCGCGCGCTCGTACTGGCGTCGAATCTCGCGGACGACCGCTTCCTGTTCGGGGGTGAGGTCGGCGTCGTCGAGTTCGTCCAGCCACTCGCCCACGTCGTCGTCCGTCAGGAGTTCGTGGTGGATGGCCGACAGCGCCGAGAGCTGTTTCGAGCGGGCGGGCGCGCCGCCCGCCGGCATCATCACCTGCTGGTCCCACGAGAGCACGCCGGACGCGCCGCCGACGTACGTGAGGCGTTCGTACTGGTCGAGCAGTTCCTCGTACGCGGCAGGAGCGTCAGTCTCCTCTGCGGTTGCCATGTGAAAGAGTCACTCGTGGGGACGTATCAATCCTCCCGAACCGGCCAAGCGTTCGCCAGCCCGCGGTAGGTCTCGTAGCAGACGTCGAGGGTGTCGAGGGAGACGCTCTCCGTCTTCGTGTGGGCTTCGCCGGGTTCGCTCGCGCCGCAGACGACGCACGCGGTTCCCTCGTCGGCGAGCCAGCCGGCGTCGGTGGCGTGCGGTTTCACGACGTGCCTGGGCGCGCCGGACTGGGCGTCGGCGGCGGCGTCGAGCACGGCGTCCGCGAACGCGTCGCTCGTGCACTCCATCGGCGGGAGGTCCTGGTCGACGCTCCACGAGACGCCGGGGACGCTGGTGACGCGGTCGAGGTCGGCGCGCTCGCCGGGGACGGTGCGTTCGTCCACGGTGACCTCGCAGGTGTCGGGGATGACGTTCCACGCGCTCCCGCCGTCGATGCCGGTGACGGCGACGCTCCCCTCGACGCGCTCGCCCATCACCTCGACCGCGGGGAAGTCGAGTTCGCGCACCACGTCCACGGCGTCGCTCGCGCGGTAGATGGCGTTCTCGCCGGACGCGGGTTCGCTCGCGTGCGCGGCGACGCCCTGCGCGTAGATGGTGCTGCCGCGGCGGCCCTTGTGCGCGACGACCACGTCGGTGACGCCGTCCGTGGTGTAGCTCGTGGAACCCTCCGCGACGACGGCGTAGTCGGGGGCGTCGTGGCGTTCGAGGTGGTGCCGGACGCCGATGCCGCCCTGTTCTTCGCCGACGAACGAGCAGAAGACGAGTTCGCAGTCGGGGTCGGCGTCCCGGAACGCGACCATCGCCGCGGCGACAGCGCCCTTCATGTCCGCCGCGCCCCGGCCGTACAGCCGGCCGTCCTCCTCGTACACGACGTACTCGCCGTCATCGACCTGTTCGTCCGCGGGCGGCACCACGTCGTGGTGACCGACGAGCGCGACGGAGTCACCGGAACCCTTTCGCGCGATAATATTTCCGCCGTTCGGGGCGTCGTCCCGGAGTACGTCGGCGTCCGTGTGCTCGCGGAGCCAGTCCTCGATTTCGTCGCCGGCGGCGGTCTCGTCCTCGTGGCTCGGCGTCTCGACGAGCCGTCGCGCCAGCGCGTGTACGTCGTCCATACTCGTGGGTGGGTGCGCGGGGGGAAAAGCTGGCCGGGTGCGGGACGCCGGCTGACCGGGCGCGACACGACGAGGCGGCGCGTGTCGGCGGCGACGAACACCCTTATCAGCGGCCCGCAGGTATGTGGGGGTATGAAATTAGTGCCGGACACGAGCGTCGTTATCGACGGCCGCGTGAGCGCGGGCGTCGAGTCCGGCGAGTACGCTGACGCGACGGTTATCGTCCCCGAAGCGGTCGTGGGCGAAATCGAGGCGCAGGCCAACAGCGGCCGGAGCACCGGCTGGGACGGCCTCTCGGAGCTTCAGCGACTCGCGGACCTCGCGGACGACGGCGACATCGACCTGCAGTACGTGGGCGACCGGGCGACCGAGGAGGACATCAAGCGCGCCGCGGCGGGCGCTATCGACGCCATCATTCGGGACGTGGCGGTGGAGCACGACGCGACGTTCGTCACGAGCGACATCGTGCAGTCCGAGGTGGCGAAGGCGAAGGGCCTCGACGTGCAGTACCTCGAACCGCTCGACGAGGAGGCGGGCGCGCTCGACATCGAGCAGTACTTCGACGAGTCCACGATGAGCGTCCACCTGAAGGCGGGCGTGGTGCCGATGGCGAAGCGCGGCGACGTGGGCGACATCACGTACCAGGAGATCGGCTCCACGAAGCTCGACGTTGACACGCTGAAGGAGTACGCGAACGAGATCGTGGACACCGCAAAGCGCACGGACGAGGGGTTCGTGGAGCTCTCCGAGGAGGGGATGACCATCGCCCAGATTCGGGACATGCGTATCGCCATCGCGCGCCCGCCGTTCAGCGACGGGTTCGAGATTACGGCGGTGCGTCCCATCGTGAAGACGACGATGGAGGAGTACGAGTTCGCGGGCGAACTCAAGGAGCGGATGCTCGAACGCGACCGCGGCATCCTCATCGCCGGGTCGCCGGGCGCGGGGAAGTCCACGTTCGGGCAGGCGGTCGCCGAGTTCCTGGACGACAACGGCTACGTCGTGAAGACGATGGAGAAACCGCGCGACCTCCAGGTCGGCGACGAAATCACGCAGTACACGGAGCTCGGCGGGTCGATGGAGAACACCGCGGACTCCCTGCTGATGGTGCGGCCGGACTACACCATCTACGACGAGGTGCGGAAGACGGACGACTTCGAGGTGTTCGCGGACATGCGGCTCGCGGGCGTCGGGATGGTCGGCGTCGTGCACGCGACGCGCCCCATCGACGCGCTCCAGCGGCTCGTCGGGCGCGTGGAACTCGGGATGATTCCGCAGATCGTGGACACGGTCGTGTTCATCGAGGCGGGCGACGTGGACACCGTCTACGACGTGAGCACGGAGGTGAAGGTGCCCGAGGGCTTGATGGAAGAAGACCTCGCGCGGCCCGTGATTCAGGTGTCGGACTTCGAGACGGGTCGGCCGGCGTACGAGATTTACACGTTCAACCGCCAGGTCGTCACCGTCCCCCTCGACGAGGCGGGCGGCAGTTCGGAGTCCGGCGTCGGGAACCTCGCGAAGCAGGAGATAAAGCGCGAGATTCAGTCCGCGACCCGCGGCCCCGTGGAGGTCGAACTCCGCGGGCAGAACACCGCCGTGGTGTACGTCTCCGATGACGAGATCAGTCACGTCATCGGGAAGGGCGGCGGCCGCATCAGCGAAATCGAGGAGCGCCTCGGCATCAGTATCGACGTGCGGACGCTGGACGAACTCCCGGACACGCCGACCGCGTCCGGTGCGGACGGGTCGGGCAGCGCGGAGCCGCAGGGCGAGGTCGTGACGCCCGACATCACCTCCCGGCACATCAACATCCCCGTGGAGAGCGCGAGTCCGGGCGACACGGTGGAGGTGCAGGCGGACGGCGACTACCTGTTCACCGCGACGGTCGGGCGCGGCGGCGACATCCAGGTCTCGCGGGGGAGCGCCATCGCGGAGGAACTCGAACGCGCCATCGACCGCCAGGAGCGCATCACGGTCGTCGCCAACGACTAATTCGACGGTGCTAACACCGAGTGGTCAGAAGTGGAGGCTATGACTATCGGCCGCGGCGGGACGGAGGTGCGTACTCGTGGTTGACGTGTCCCTGGACGGCGTGACGAAGGCGTTCGGCGCGACGACGGCGCTGGACGACGTGTCCCTCGACGTCCGGGACGGCGAGTTCTTCACGCTCGTCGGCCCCTCCGGCTGCGGGAAGACGACGACACTCCGCGCCGTCGCCGGGTTCGAAGAACCGACCGCGGGCGCGGTTCGGTTCGACGGCGAGAACGTTACTGGGGTTCCCGTGGACGAGCGCGACGTGGGCATCGTCTTCCAGAACTACGCGCTCTTCCCGCACATGACGGTCGGGGAGAACGTCGCGTACGGCCTCCGCTTCCGGGACGCGCCCGGCGGCGCGAGCAGGGACGAACGCGTCGCGGAACTGCTCGACCTCGTCGACCTCTCCGGGTTCGAGGAGCGCGACCCCGCGGAACTCTCGGGCGGCCAGCAACAGCGGGTCGCGCTCGCCCGCGCGCTCGCGCCCGGCCCGAGCCTCCTCCTGCTGGACGAGCCGATGAGCGCGCTCGACGCGCGGTTGCGGGAAACGCTACGCCGGCACGTCAAGCGCATCCAGCGCGACCTCGGCATCACAACCATCTACGTCACCCACGACCAGGAGGAGGCGTTGAGCATCTCCGACCGCCTCGCCGTGATGAACGACGGCCGCGTCGAGCAGGTCGGCACGCCACAGGCGGTGTACCGCGCCCCCGAAAGCCGGTTCGTCGCGGAGTTCGTCGGCGACAACAACGTCCTCGACGGCACGGTCACCGGCCGCGAGGGCGGCGTCGCGACGGTGGACGTGGACGGGGAGACGCTCCGCCTCGCGACCCCGGACGGGAGCGCGGGCGACCGCGTGACGTTCTGCGTGCGCCCCGAACGACTCATCCGGGACGCGGCGTCGAACCGCCTCGACATCGACGTGGACACCGCCGAGTTCCTCGGGGAGACGACGAGAGTGTACGGGACGTGGAACGACCGGCAGGTCGTCGTGCGCCTCGACGACGTGCCCGAAACGGACACGCTCACGCTCGGGTTCGCGCCCGAGGACGCCACCGTCCTATGATTACGCTCACGTCCGACTTCGGCACGCCCTATCCCGCGGCGATGAAGGGCGTGATTCTCCAGCGCACCGACGCCCGCCTCGTGGACGTCGCGCACGACCTCCCCCGGCAGGACGTGCGCGCGGCCGCGTTCTGGCTCCGCGAGGTCGTTCCGCACTACCCGCCCGCGGTTCACCTCGTCGTCGTGGATCCCGGCGTCGGCACCGACCGCGCCGCCGTCGTCGTGCGCGTCGGCGAGCACGCGTTCGTCGCGCCCGACAACGGCGTCGTCCGCCCCGCCGCCCGCGCGCTCGACGGCGACGTCGAGGTGTTCGAAATCGACGACGGCGACGCGGCGAGTTCGACGTTCCACGGCCGCGACGTGTTCGCGCCCGCCGCCGCCGACGTACACGAAGCCGGCGTGGAGAACATCGAGGCCGTACCGGGTATCACGCCCGCCGCGGACTGCGTCGACCTCGCGCTCCCCGACGCGACCGTGGAGGGCGACGTGGCGCGCGGCGAGGTGCTGGTCGTGGACGACTTCGGGAACGCCATCACGAACATCCCCGGCGAGTTCGTCGCGGACGCCACTAGCGTGTTCGTGAACGGCGAACGCGCGCCCGTCGAACCGTCGTACGCGCACGTCGGGGTCGGCGAGCGACTGGTGACGGTAGCGAGCCACGAGAACGTCGAACTCGCCGTGAATCAGGGCCGGGGCGCGGACGCGTTCGGCGTCCAGCCCGGAGACAGCGTGGAGGTAACGCGTTAAGTCGCGGTTTCGGCTTCGGTTTCGGCGTCGTCGGGGATCGTGGTGAGGGAGTAGAGGCTCTGGCGAGCGTCGGCGAAGTAGATGTCTTCGTCGACGACGTCGCGGTTTTCGAGGCGTTCGAGCGCGTACCGAACGGTGCGCGCGGACAGCATCGACTCCTCCACGATTCCCTTCTGGGTTTTCGGGCCGTCGTATTCGAGAACCTTGTAGACGAGTTTCGCGCTCGGCGGGAGGTCTTCGAGGACGTCCTCTGCTGCATCCATCGTTACGAATCGAAACATCCCGGACGACCATAAATCTGCGGGAACTCTTCTCGTGGGGTGGTGTGTCAGGGGCGGTCGTACGACAAGCGAACTGCTTTTGAGCGTCCCGCGCGCAGTCCCGGGTATGTCGACCGAGACAGCGCCCCGAATGGACGCTCACCGCCGCGGCGTGGCCGTGACCACGGTCGCCTGCCTCACCGGCGTGGCGGCGGGCGTCCTGTCGAGCGCGCTCGCGACCGGTGCGACGGACACCACCGGCCTCGGGCTCGCCATCGTCGCGATGCTCGTCAACCTCGGGGTGCTCCGCGTGGTCGGCGTGAACGTCAACGAATTCGGCGCGAAAGACCACCTCTACACCGCGTTCATGACGTTCGCGCTCTGGTTCATCACGTGGGGCATCCTCCTCACTGAATCGGTGAGCCTGTAGGATGGCCCAGGACAGCATCGCGGTCGTGGACCTCGACAGGTGCTCCCCCGACCGCTGTAACTACGAGTGCTCGAACTACTGTCCGCCGAACCGAACCGGGAAGGAGTGCATCACGCTCCGCGGCGAGGACGCCGAGACCGGCGGCCCCGACCAGGTGCAGATTTCGGAGGAGATCTGTCTCGGCGAGACCTGCGGTATCTGCGTCGAGAAGTGCCCGTTCGACGCCATCGAAATCATCAACCTCCCGCAGGAGTTGGAAGACCGCGCCACCCACCGGTACGGCGACAACGCGTTCGCGCTCTACGGCCTCCCCATCCCCGAGAAGGGAAAGGTGACGGGCCTGCTCGGCCCGAACGGCATCGGGAAGTCCACGGCGGTGAAGGCGCTCGCGGGTGAAATCACGCCGAACCTCGGGCGCGTCGAGGACGAACCCGGCTGGGACGAGGTCATCGAACACTACCGCGGCACCGAACTCCAGGACTACCTGAAGGGCGTGCGGGACGGCGACATCAACGTCGCGCGCAAACCCCAGTACGTCGACCAGATTCCGGAGACGTTCGACGGGAACACGCGCGAACTCCTCGAACGCGCGGACGAGCGCGGCGTGCTCGACGAGCTCGCGGAACGCCTCTCCATCACGCCCGTGCTCGACCAGGAGATAGACTCGCTCTCCGGCGGCGAACTCCAGCGGGTCGCGCTCGCGGCGACGCTCGCGCGGGACGCGGACTTCTACTTCGTGGACGAGCTCACGCCCTACCTCGACATCGGCCAGCGCGTCACCGCCGCGCGGCTCGTCCGCGAACTCGCCGAGGAGGAGGACAAGGCCGTGCTCGTCGTCGAACACGACCTCGCGGTGCTCGACCTGCTCGCGGACAGCCTCCACGTCGCGTACGGAGAGCCGTCCGTGTACGGCGTCGTCACCGACCCGAAATCCGTGCGGAACGGCATCAACGAATATCTCAGGGGATACCTCGACAACGAGAACATGCGGATTCGCCCCGAAGCCATCGAGTTCGAGGAGCACGCGCCGCGGCCCGTCACGGAGGCGGAGACGCTCGTGGACTACCCCTCGATGGCGAAGTCCTACGGCGAGAGCGAGTTCAGCCTCGACGTCGAGGGCGGGGAGATTCGGAAGAACGAGGTGCTCGGCGTGGTCGGCCCGAACGGCATCGGGAAGTCCACGTTCGCGAAACTGCTCGCGGGCCGCACCGAACCCACGACCGTGAAGGGCGAGGACACCGACCTCGACTTAGACCTCGACATCGCGTACAAACCGCAGTACGTCGAGGCCGACCAGCACATGCGAGTGGACGCCTTCCTCTCCTCGATTACGGACGAGTTCGGGACGAGCTACTGGAACACGGAAATCGCGCAGCCGCTCCAGCTCGACCGCATCATGGAGCAGAACCTCGCCGACCTCTCCGGCGGCGAACGCCAGCGGGTCGCCATCGCCGCGACGCTCAGCCGGGACGCCGACCTCTACCTGCTCGACGAACCGAGCGCGCACCTCGACGTGGAACAGCGCGTGCTCGCGACGCGCGCCATCCGGCGGTACGCGGAGAACCACGAGTCCACGGTGATGGTCATCGACCACGACATCTACATGATCGACCTCGTCTCCGACCGCCTGATGGTGTTCGACGGCGAGCCCGCCCACCACGGCCGCGCCAGCCCCGCCCAGGAGATGCGCGCCGGGATGAACGAGTTCCTCGCGAACCTCGACATCACCTTCCGCCGCGACGAGAACCTGGGGCGACCGCGCATCAACAAGCCCGGAAGCCAGCTCGACAAGCAGCAAAAGCGCGACGGCGAGTACTACTACACGCAGTAAGAACGGGCGGCGTCGAACCCGTCGAGTAGGCCCAAGATTCTTGTAGCCCGCCCGAGTCCGTCGAATCGACATGGAGACCCTTTCTCAGTAGCCGGGGCCGCCGCCCGGTAGCGACTGGGTCGGCCGGCTCACGACGCGTTCGTTCGTCGAGCAACCGACACCCAGAATCCAATGTCACGAGAAGACACAGCGATAGTAGCGAAGCGCGTAGACGAGTCTCCGGCGGACACCGGAGAGATCAGGGCGCTCGCGCGGTCGGCGGGCTACGCCGTCGCCGGCGAGGTCGTCCAGCAGCGCGCCCCGCATCCCGGTCACGAGTTCGGGACGGGCGCGATTGCGGAGCTGCGGCGCGACGTCCGGGCGGCCGACGCGGACGCCGTCGTGGTTGACAACGACCTCGACGCGAACCGGGCGTTCGCGCTCGCCGACCGCCTCCCCGCCGACACGGGCGTCCGCGACCGGAAGCGCCTCGTCATCGACATCTTCGGCGAGCGCGCGGAGACCCGGCGCGCCCAACTGGAGGTGCGGCTGGCCGAACTAGAGTACGAACTCCCGCGGGCCGAGGAGCGCGCGAAGCGCGGCGAGGACGTGGGACGCCGGGGGTTCAAGAGCTCCGGCGAGTCCCCGGCCTCGCAGGTTCGCGCGGCGTACAAGCGCGAAATCAAGCAGGTCGAGGACGCGCTCGCGGACATCGAGACCGCGGACGCGACGCGGCGCGCAGACCGGCACGCGGCGGGGTTCGACCTGGTCGCGCTCGCCGGGTACACGAACGCCGGGAAGTCCACGCTCCTGCGGCGGCTCGCGGACGACCACGCGGTCGGGGAGAACGACCGCCGGCACGCCGACCTCGCGGAGGTCGCGGCGTCCCACGACGGCCTGTTCACGACGCTGAACACGACGACGCGCCGGGCGACCGTCGGCGACCACCGGTTGCTGGTGACGGACACGGTCGGGTTCGTCTCCGGGCTCCCGCACTGGCTCGTGGATTCCTTCGAGTCGACGCTCGCGTCCGCGTACCGTGCGGACGCGGTGCTGTTGGTCGCGGACGCCACCGACCCGCCGGCGCGCCTCCGTGAGAAGGTGGCGACGAGCCGGGACGTGCTCGCCGACCACCGGGACGCGGACGACGGCGTCGTCCCCGTTCTGAACAAGGTCGACGCGGCAGACCGGCTCGACGAGAAGCGGCGGGTCGTCCGCGAGGTCGTCGGCGACCCCGTGTGCGTGAGCGCGCTTGACGGTGACGGACTGGAGGCGCTCGGCGACCGTTTGGCCGCGGCGCTCCCGGAGCGCGAGACGGCGCGGTTCTCGCTCCCGCAGTCGGACGACGCGATGTCGTTCGTCTCCTGGCTCTACGACCACGCGAACGCGGTCGAGGTCACGCACGGCGAGACGGTGGAAATCGAAGTCTCGGGGCGACCCGAGGTCGTGGCGCTCGCTCGCGGCCGCGCGAGTGACGCTGGGGCTGACACGGCGGCGCGTCGAGATTCGTAGCGGGCGCGCCGCCGGGTTTCGCGCTCCACGCTACGGCTCGTCTCAGAGCACGCCGCCCGCTGGCCGCCCGTTCGTATTTGAAGGTTCGCGCGGTCGCGAGGACGGGTCGCGCATTCGCGCCGCTCGGCGGCGCGATTCACCGGTCGCCTTCGGCGACCGGCGTTTTTCCCTCCAAAAAGGTGGGTTAGAAGACGGCGCGTTGACAGCTCCCGCAGAGGGTCTGTTCTTTGCGGTCGACTTCCTGGACGGTGGGGGAGAAGCTCATGGCGCAGCGGTTGTTGTCGCAGTGTTCGAGGCCGAGGGTGTGGCCGAGTTCGTGGACGACTTCCTTGCGGACGCGGTCGGAGAACACTTGGGTGGAGGAGCGGTCGGAGAACCCGCCGTCGCTGGAGGTCTGGAGGCGGTAGGTGGAGACGACGCAGCCGCGGCCGTCGAGGTAGGCGAGGCCGAAGACGTAGTTGCGGCGGCGGTAGTAGAGGTCGTTCGGGGTGAGGGCGATGGCTTTCTCGCCGGTGCCGGCGCGGGTGGCGATGTCGATGAAGTCGCTGGCGCGGTACTGGCCGCGTGCGCTGTCGTACGCGCCGTCGGGGACGGGTTGTTCCGCGGCGAGGGTGACGTCGCAGTCGTAGATGGAGCGGAGGCCGGTGGAGGCCTCGCGCTTGACGCTCGCAGGGACGTCCCCGATGGGGACGATGTCGACACGCATGGGAACGTCTATGCCGTGGTGTGGCATAAACATCCCGACGTGAGCGATTTCGCGGGAGAACTGGTGGACGCGCTGGCGGACGCGGAGCGCGTGGTGGAGGTGGGCGTGGGGCGGCGGCCGGACGTGGCGGCGCGTGTGGCGGCGCGCGGGGTGTCGGTGGTGGCGACGGACGTGGTCGAGCGGGAGACGCCGCCGGACGTGGCGTTCGTGGTGGACGACGTGACGACCCCCGATATCGAGGTGTACGAGGGCGCGAACGTGGTGTTCGCGCGGAACCTCCCGCCGGAACTCCAGCGGCCGGTCGCGGACGTGGCGAGGCGGGTGGGGGCGGCGTGTTACTTCACGACGCTCGGCGGCGACCCGGCGGTGGTGCCGGTGGAGCGCCGGACGCTCGGCCGGGAGACGGTGTTCGTCGTCTCCCGGAACTGATTTTTCGCGGGCGGGGCGAGTGAGTGTATGAACGTGGACACGGTCGTCCTGGACGTGGACGGCGTGCTGGTGGACGTGGCGGACTCCTACCGGCGCGCCATCGTGGAGTCCATCGAGGCGGTGTACGGGGAGACGATTCCGAAGGCGGGGATTCAGTCGTTCAAGGACGCGGGCGGGTTCAACAACGACTGGACGCTGACGGACGCGGCGGCGCTGTTCGTGCTCGCGAAGCGCGAGGGCCTGTCGATGAGTCTGGACGGTTTCACGGCCGAAGTCGAGAAGCGCGGCGGCGGGCTGTCGGCGGCGGAGGCCGTCGTCGAGGCGGCGCTCCCGGCGGACGCGGCGGCGCGCGTGCGCGCGGAGTGGGAGCCGGAACGCCTCCGGGAGACGTTCCAGGAACTCTACCTCGGCAGCGAGTTGTATCGAGAAATCGAGGGCGAAGAGCCCGCGCGGGAGACGCGCGGGTTCATCAACGACGAACCGGTCATCGTCACCGGGGAGACCGTCGAGCGGTTGACGAGCGAGTACGCGGTGTGCGTGCTGACCGGGCGGCCGGAGGCGGAGGCCGAAATCGCGCTCGAACGCGTGGGGCTGGACGTGCCCGCGGAGCGCCGGTTCACGATGGACGACTGGGAGGAGGGGAAGCCGCATCCGCGCGCGCTGGTAGCGCTCGCGGAGCGCTGCGACAGTTCGGGAGTTGTGTTCGTCGGTGACACGCTGGACGACATCGAGACCGCGGTGAACGCCGCGGACGCCGACCCGGAGCGCGACTACCACGGCGTCGGCGTCCTCACCGGCGGCCTGACGGGGGCGGAGGGACGGCGGAAGTACGAGGACGCGGGCGCGACCGCCGTGCTGGACTCCGTGAACGACCTCCCGGCCTTCCTCGATTAGGGGCCGCGCCACGCGAGCGCGAACCCGACGGCCGTGAGGAGGACGCCGAGCAGGGCGAGCGTGGACGCGACGAGGTCGGCGACGGTGCCGACCCACGCGGCGTCGAGGTAGGCGGCGAGCGCGGTCGATTGGACGGCGACGAGGAGGAGGGCGAGCGAGCGCCGCGCGTGCGTGTCATGCCCGGGGGATGTGGCGCGGTGCGACTTCGTGGGTGCGGTCGGTGGTAGTGGCGAGTCTCGCGGCTACCTCGTTTCGCCGGTAAATCCGGACGGCGACGGCGTCTCTTTGCCGTTCGCGGGTGTGGTGTGTTGTGATGAGTTCGGAAACCCAGCTGGCGGAGTTCTCGGTGAGCGCGGAGTCGAACGACGCGGCGCAGACGGTCGTGGAGACGCGCGGCCACGAGTTCGTCGTGGACGAACCGACGGCGAACGGCGGGCAGGACGAGGGGCCGACGCCCGTCGAGTACCTGCTCGGCGCGTGGGCGGGCTGTCTGAACGTCACGGGGCACGCGGTCGCGGACGACCACGACATCACCATCGAGTCGCTCGACATCGACCTCGCGGGCGGCCTCGACCCCCGGAAGCTCCAGGGGCGCGCGGACGACGTGCGCGCCGGCTTCCAGCACATCGAGGTCGAACTCGACGTGGAGTCCGACGCGACCGAGGCGGAGTTGGACGCGTGGCTCGCCGCCGTCGAGGAGCGGTGTCCGGTCGCGGACAACCTCACGTCGGAGACGCCGACGACGCTCGGGTTCGCGTAGAAGCCCGACATTCTTATTCGCGGCCCGGGTGACGTACCGGTATGCGAATCGCGTTACTCGGCGGCACGGGCGACATCGGCGAGGGCCTCGCGCTCCGCTGGGGGTACGACACCGACCACGACATCGTCATCGGGTCGCGCGACCCCGCTCGCGCCCGCGAGAAGGCCGGGGAGTACGAGACGGAGCTGGACAGCCGCGGGCTCGACCGGAAGATTACGGGGTTCGAGAACGCGATGGCGGCCGACCGCGCGGACGTGGTCGTGGCGGCGGTGCCCGCCTACCACCTCAGCGACACCGTCGAGTCGGTGGCGGAGAAACTCGACGAGGACACGATTCTCGTGTCGCCGGCGGTGGGGATGCAGCGCGACGAGGACGGGTTCCACTACAATCCCCCAGGTGCGGGGAGCGTGACGGCGCTCGCGGCGGACGCCGCGCCGGACGACGTGCCCGTGGTGGGGGCGTTCCACAACCTCGCGGCCGACCGCCTCGCGAACCTCGACGTGGAACTCGACCTGGACACGCTCGTCGTGGGCGACGACGACGACGCGAAGGGACTGGTCGCGGACCTCGGCGGCGAAATCGAGGGTCTGCGCGTGCTGGACGCGGGGCCGCTCGGCGTCGCGGCGGAGGTCGAGTCGGTGACGCCGCTCGTCATCAACATCGCGATGAACAACAAGGGAATGCACGACGTCGGCGTGACGTTCGACTAGCGCGGTCGCTCGCCGACGGCGCACGCGAGCGCGAGGAGGCGGTTTTCGAGGGCGTCTATCGAGTCCGCGAGGAGGCGAACCATCGGTTCTTTGCCGTGCGCGCCGCCGTCAGCGATAGCGTGGGGTGCGCGCTCGCGGGTTCGCATCGCGCGGTCGGCGGTCCAGTCCATCGTGCCGTCGGCGTCCGCGGGTTCGTTCGTCCGGTCGAGGAACACGACGTCGTCGAGGGCGTCGAGCGCGGCGTCGGTGCGGCGGACGTTCGCGGCCGCGGAGACGGTCGGGTCGTGCTGGCGGACGCCGCAGAGGAGGCGGGCGACGTGGCTGGACGCGCCGCGGCGGACGCCGGCGGGCGCGCGGACGCCGTCGACGGTTCGGGTGAGGCGACCGTCGGTCGCGACGATTTCCGCGGGTCGCGTCGCGCCGTCGGGGGCGGCGGCGAGCGTCGTTCCGACCTCGGGAATCACGCCGGCGGGGGCGGCGCGTTCGACGGCGCGAACGGCGTCGGTCAGGGCGTCCGCGGTTCGCGCGGTGTCGGCGTCGGTGTGGAGGGGGCCGAGGTGGTTCACCGGACCGTCGCCCGCGCCGAGGTCGAGGCCGCGTTCGATGGTTCGCACGACGTAGTCGGTGGCGGCTTCGACGGCGTCCGGGAGCGGAGTGCCGGCGGCGAGTTCGGCGGCGAGCGCGGCCGAGAGCGTACAGCCGCTCCCGTGAGTGGTCTGGGTGTCGATTCGGTCGTGTTCGAACGTCGTCGCGTCGTCCGCGACGAGGACGTCCACGGGGTCGCCGTCGAGGTGGCCGCCGGTGACCAGCACGGCGTCCGCGCCCAGGTCGCGGAGGCGGTCGCCCGCGCGCCGCATGTCGGTGGCGTCCTCGACGGTCGTGTCCGCGAGGAGTTCGGCCTCGGGGACGTTCGGCGTGAGGAGCGTCGCGCGCGGGAGGAGGGTGTCGCGGACGGCGCGGACGCCGGCGTCGTCGAGGAGGCGGTCGCCGGACTGCGCGACAACAACGGGGTCGACGACGAGCGGCACGGCCGGAAGGGCGTCGGCGACTGTCTCGACGGTGTCGGCGGACGCGAGCATCCCGGTCTTCGCCGCGGCGACCGGGAGGTCGTCGCAGACGGCTGAAATCTGCGAGGCGACAGTGTCCGGCGGGACGCGGTGGATGTCGCGGACGCCCGTGGTGTTCTGCGCGGTGAGCGCCGTGACGGCGGACGCGCCGAACGCGCCGCGCGCCTCGATGGCCTTGAGGTCGGCCTGCACGCCGGCACCGCCGCCGCTGTCCGAGCCCGCGACGGTGAGCGCGACGGGTCGCATCTCAGTCGTCCGCGACGGCGGTCGGTTCGACGCCGAGTTCGACGGGCGGCGCGTCGCGGTCGAGTTCGTCGAGCGCGACCTCGGCGGCGCGCTTCCCGGAGAGGAGCATCGCGCCGAACGTCGGCCCCATCCGCGTGAGACCGTGGTAGGTCGCGGTCGAGAGGCCCGCAGTGAGGAGGCCGTCGTGCACGAGGCCGGTCTCCTCGACGACCTTGTCTTCGGAGTCGGAGACCCACATCGAGTCGTGGCCCGGGGAGTCGTGGCCGGGCGCGCCGTACTCGCCCTCGCCGCTCGTGTCCATCCCGGTCGCCTGCGTGGTGTCGATGCCGGGCGCGTCGAGCACGCCGCGCTCGTGGAGTTTGGAGACGACGACCGCCTCGTGGCCGGTCGCGTCCACGACGAGGTCGGATTCGACGGCGACGGGGTCGACGCACGTCAGTTCGCGGGGGAGCGAGTGGACGGGCGTCCAGTTGAGAACCGCGCCCGCGACCCGGTGGTCGTCCCGGACGACGACGTCCGTGAACTCGGTCATGTTCTGGACGCGCGCGCCGGCGTCGCAGGCGGCTGCGATGAGCGCGCTACTGCAGTGGGGGGCGGACGCGACGTAGAGGCCGTCGGACTCCTCGGACTCCTCGTAGGGGACGCCGAGTTCGTCGAGAACCGCCTGTCCGGGGTCGCGGACGGTGAGTTTGTTCATGAGGAAGCCGCCGAGCCAGAACCCGCCGCCGAGGTAGTTGTTCTTCTCGACGACGGTGACGTCCACGTCGCGCTCGGCGAGTTCTTTCGCCGCGGTGAGGCCGGCGGGGCCGCCGCCGACGATGATGACGTCGCTCTCCGTGCCGTCCATGAATTCGCCGTGCCACGACTGCGCGATGGCGCGGGTGACCTGTGCTTCGCCGGTGTCCGCGAATCCGTCGAACTCCATTACATCACTAGGTGGTACAACTGAGTAATTAAAGGTGTGGGGTCGGCGGATACGACTCCCAAAGAACCACGAATCAGCAGACACAGCACCTATTCCCGGCGGAATCGCGAGTGGGAGAAGTGGAAGGGTGTCGGGCGACGGCGCAGGTACGACTCCGGACGCCTCGGAGAGACCGACGGAGCAAGAGCTACGCGGTGGAGGGGTGTCGCGAGAAATACCGGGGCCGATTACGCGCCCGCTTCCTCGAAGGCGGCTTCGAGCTTCTCGGCCTGCGTCACGCCGACGAAGCGCTCGACGATGCCGTCGTCGTTCTCCACGACGATGGTCGGGATGGAGCGAACCTGGTACTCGTTCGCCACGTCCTGGGCGTCGTCGACGTCGATCTTCTCGAACTGGACGCGGTCGCCCCACTCCTCTTCGAGCTCTTCGAGAATCGGGTCTTGCGTCTTGCACGGGCCACACCAGTCGGCGTAGAAGTCCTTGAGGGTGACAGTCATCGGTCTACTCGGGTTTGCCCTTCCGCTCGCATAAGGGTTTCTCAGAGCACGGCGCTTGCCGCCACCCATGGAAAGGTTTAGGCGGCCCGAGCGACGAATACGGGGTATGAGCAGTGGTCAGAACTCGGGCGGCCTGATGTCGAGCGCGGGACTCGTCCGGTACTTCGACTCCGAGAGTTCGAACGCGATTCGCGTCGGTCCGAAGTCCGTCGTCGCGTCCGGCGTCGTGTTCGGCATCGCCGTCCTCGTTCTCAGCATGATGTTCTGAGTTCCGGGGCGCATAAACCGCTCCCCCGCGAACCTCCGCGTATGACTCTGACAGCCGGTGTCGTCGCCGTCCAGGGCGACGTCAGCGAACACGGCGACGCGATTCGGCGAGCGGCCGCGAACCACGGCCGGGACGCCGAGGTCGTCGAAATCAGGAAGTCCGGAATCGTCCCGGAGTGCGACGTTCTCTTGCTCCCCGGCGGGGAGTCCACCGCCATCTCGCGACTCCTCGCCCGCCAGGGTATCGACGACGAAATCGAGCGGCACGTCAAGACCGAAAAGCCCGTGCTCGCGACGTGCGCCGGCCTCATCGTGGCGTCCCGGGACGCGCGCGACGAGCGCGTGGAGACGCTCGACCTCGTGGACGCGACCGTGGACAGGAACGCGTTCGGCCGGCAGAAGGACAGCTTCGAAGCACCGCTGGACGTGGCGGGCCTGGACGAGCCGTTCCCGGCGGTGTTCATCCGCGCGCCCCTCATCGCGGAGGTCGGCCGGGACGTGGAGGTGCTCGCGTCCTGGGACGAAAAGCCCGTGGCGATTCGAGACGGTCCGGTCGTCGGCACGTCCTTCCACCCCGAGTTGACGAGCGACAGCCGCATCCACGACCTCGCGTTCTTCGCGGAGGCCGAGGCGTGAGCGACCTCCTAGACGCCTCCGTGGAAGCGGTGAAGGTCGCGGGAAGCCCGGACGGCCCCGTTCCCGTGCTCGTGCTCGCCGTGGACGGCCGTCGGGACGTGCTCCCCGTGTTCATCGCGTTCGAGGAGGCTGAGTCCATCGCGCGCGGCCTCGACGCCGAAGACTTCGGCCGCCCGCTCACCCACGACCTGACGCTCGACCTCGTGGAGGAACTCGGCGGGCGCGTCACCCAGGCCGTCATCCGGGGCGTCGAACAGGGGACGTTCGTCGCGGACATCCACCTCGACACGCCGCGCGCGAACACGGTCGTGGACTGTCGGCCGAGCGACGCCGTCGCGCTCGTCGCCCGCACGGACGCGCCCATCAAGGTCGCGCGCGAGGTGTTCGAGGACGCCCGCGAACCGCTCGCGAACTACGCGGACTTCGACGACATCCGGGAGGTGGCGCGATGAGCGACGACCTCCTCCGCGACCTCTACGCCGTCATCGAAGACCGCAAGGAAACCCTCCCCGAGGACTCCTACACCGCCAGCCTGTTCACGCACGAGAAGGGCGAGAACGCCGCGCTCGAAAAACTCGGCGAGGAAGCCACCGAGTTCGTGCTCGCCGCGAAGGACAGCGACCGCGAGGAACTCGCGCACGAGGGCGCGGACATCGTCTACCACATGCTCGTCGTCCTCGCGCAGAACGACGTGGACATCGAAGAACTGCTGGACGAGCTTCGAGAGCGGCGGGGATAGCCATATCACCGAGCGACGTGCGGCGTTCGCGCGTCGAAAAACGCCTTCTTTTAAGTGTCGAGTGAGTACGTGTGGGTATGATTTTCGAGGACCTTCCGACGACCCCGAAGTCGGAGGAACTCATCGACAAGGCGTTCTCGCGCGCGGCGCGGTCGGGGCGAGCGAAGCACGGGCGGGAGGCCCAGGAGTCGATGCTGCAGACGGCGTCGAACATCCTCTCGGACAACCTGGAGAACGTCGTGACGGCGTGGCCGGACTTCGGCGAGGTCGACCCGTTCTACCGCGAGCTCGCGGACGCGGTGGCGGACGTGGACGAGATTCGGTCGAGTCTCTCCGAGGTCGGGTGGGCGTCCCGGAAGACGAAGGACCTCGGCCGCGAGTACCAGGGGAAGCTCCCGGGCGACGTGGAGGGCGCGCGGAAGCTCCGCAAGCAGGGGTTCGCGCGGATGGGGTCGGTGATGCGCGAAATCGAGGACGACCTCGAATACTTGAACGACGTGCGGAACAAGCTCGCGAAACTCCCCGACATCCGGCCGGACGAGCCGACTATCGTGGTCGCGGGCTACCCGAACGTGGGGAAGTCGTCGTTCGTGAACTCGGTGACGAACGCGCGCAACGAGACCGCCGAGTACCCGTTCACGACGACGGGCGTCCGGGTCGGGCACATCGAGCGCGACCACATCCGCTACCAGCTCGTGGACACGCCGGGCCTGCTCGACCGGCCGCGCGAGGAGCGAAACGACATCGAGAACCAGGCGGTGTCGGCGGTCGCGCACGCCGCCGACGCGGTGCTGTTCTTCCTGGACGCGAGCGAGACCTGTGGGTACGAACTCGACGACCAGTACGCGCTCCTCGACGGGCTTCGCGGGGAGTTCGCGGACGCGCCGTTCGTGGTCGCGTGCAACAAGAGCGACCTCTCGACGGACGCGGACGCGGACTACTTCCTGAGCGTGGAGACGGGCGAGAACGTCGGCGCGGTGCTCGACGCCGCGGTCGAGGCGGTGGATTACGACGCCGACCTGCCGTTCGAGAACTGATTAGCCGCTCGCGCTGTCGATTTCGATGAACCGCACCTGTACGGCCACATCGGTGCCGAGCGCGGCGTCGATTCTGTCGTCGAGGACGTTCGCAAGTCCGGGGTAGGTTTCGCCGGGCGGCGCGCCGACGGTGACGACGACGCGCGTCGGGGACTGCGTGAACACGATGCCCTCGCTGAACTCCACGTCGGCGTCGAGGAAGATGATGTCGGCGTACTCGGGCGCGGTGAGCGCGGTTTCCGCTTCGGCGGAGACCGTCTGCTCGGTGTTCGCGTGCTGGTAGGACGCGAGCGTGACGCCGCCGAGGAAGACGGAGAGCACGATGATGCCGGCGAGGAGCGCGCCGACGCGTTTGAAGGTCGCGGCGCGGGCGTCGGACTGCCGGAACCAGTCCTCGGGGCGATACCCCGACAGCCAGAGCACGCCGAGCGCGGCGAGGTTGATGGAGAGCATGTTCACGAGCACGAGCACGCCCGACCCGAGCGCCATCGACGGGAGGCCGTACGCGATGCCGACGCCGACGGTGGCGGCGGGCGGGATGAGCGCGACGGCGATCATGACGCCGACGAGCGCGGAGGAGACGCCGGTTGTGAGGCTGACCGCGCCAGCGACGCCCGCGCCGAGCGCGACGGCGAGCGAGAGGAAGTCGGGCGCGAGGCGCTCGCGGACCTGGCCGATAGTGGAAGGGTCGAGGCCGGGGGGGATGAGGTTGAGGGTGCGGACGCCGAGCGCGAACACGGCGGCCGCGGCGACGGCGAGGCCGAGGCCGAGCGCTTGCATGCGGACGCCGCGCCGGAACAGGTCGGCGTCGTCCACGACCGTGCCGACGCTCGCGGCCATCGCGGGGCCGATGAGCGGCGCGATGACCATGGAGCCGACGACGGTCGCGGGGGAGTCGAGGAGGAGGCCGGCGGTGGCGATGACGGCGCTCACGACGGTCATGATGGCGTACGTCGGAACCGCGGACGCGAGGTCGCTCGCCTTCGCCTTCAGTTCCTCTCGCGCGATTCGGTCCTCGCTCCCCTCCTCCTCGTACTCGGCTTCGAGCTGGTCGAAGTGCCGGGAGATGACGGTTTCCGCGCTCAACACGACCGTGTAGGCGTCCTCGCCCAATCCGACCTCGCGGAGGGTGGCGAGCACGGGTTCGACGGCGTTCGTCGGCAGGGGGAAGTAGACGACGGCAGTGTACTCGCGGCCGCTGGCTTCCTCCGTGACGACGTAGTCCACGCCCTCGTCGTCGAGCGCGTCGAGCACCGCGTCCCGCTTGCCGGCGGGAATCGTCACCTGGATGAGTCGCACGACGCCACCGACGGCGCGCGGGGAGAAATGGTTTCGGGGTTACGCGACGCTGAACGTCACTGAGACGCTGGCGGTCACCGCGACTGAGCCCTCGCGGATGTCGGTGCTGGCGGTCGAGATGCCCTCGCTGTAGACGTACCCCACGTCGGACGAGGAGACGGTCTGGACGCCCGTGACGCTGAGGTTCGCGGCGGCGGCGAGCGCGTCCGCGTCACCGCGCGCGTCCGAGACGGCGGCGGCGAGCGCCTGCCGGTGGAGTTCCTCGCGGGTGTCCTCGCTGAGCGTGAACTGCACGCCGTTCACGCGGTTCGCGCCGTTCGACAGCGCCACGTCCACGAGGAACCCGGCGTTCTCCACGTCGTCCGAGGTCACGCGGAACGCGTGGACGCCGCGGTAGGTCTCACCCGTCTCGCGGTCGCGGACGGAGAGGTCGTAGCGGGACGTGACGATGTCCTCGCTCGCGACGCCCTGGGATTCGAGCGAACTCGTCAGGTCGGCGGCCGCGGCGTCGAGCTGGTCGCGCACGTCGCTCGCGGAGTCACCGGACGCCTCCACGGCGACGTGGAGAACGACCTGGTCGGGCGTGGCGTAGATGGTTTCCGAGCCGGAGACGTCGATGGTCTTCGATGCCGTGTCGTCGGAGGACGCGGCCTGGACGCCGCCGAGACAGCCGGCGGTCGCGACGAGCAACGCGAGTCCGAGCACGGAGAGCAGTTTCTTCGACATACAGCCGTCGAGAGGACGCCCCGGGGTATCAACCTCGCTATGACTCAAATCGCGGCTTGTGTTACGACGGCAGGCTTACCCGCCGGGACGAAGTACGACGAGTATGTTCGAAACGCGGCCCGACCGCACCGACGAAGTCGCCCTCATCGGGCGGTCGAACGTCGGGAAGTCCACGATTATGCGCGAGCTCACGGGGCACACGTTCACCACGGGCGGGAAGCCCGGCGTCACTCGGGAGCCGAACCACTACGACTGGGCGAGCGAGGACTTCGTCATCACCGACCTCCCTGGGTTCGGGTACATGCAGGGCGTCCCCGAGGAACGCCAGGAGTCCATCAAGACCGACATCGTCCACTACCTCGAAGAGTACGCGGACAACATCCTCGTCGGCGTCATCGTCCTCGACGGGAAGAGCGCCGTCGACATCATCGACCGCCACACCACCGAGGAGAGCATCCCGCACACCGTCGAGATGTACCACCTCCTCCGCGAACTCGGCGTCGACACCGTCATCGCCGTGAACAAGATGGACAAGGTGGACGACCGGGACGACCGCCTCGACGCCATCGCCGACCGCTTCGGTCTCCTCCCGCCCTGGAAGCAGTGGACGGACACCATCGCGCCCATCACCGCGAAGAAAGGCAACATCGGCGCGTTGGAGGACGCCATCAACAGCCACCTCGAAGACCACAAGCGCCACGACCTCAAGAAGTTCTTCTAGCCCACCTTTTTCTTCGTCGGGTTCGCCGAAGGCGAACCACTCCTCGAAAAATCTGGACCAAAAACTCTCGCTCGCTCCGCGAGCGAGTAGGCTGCGAACGCGTTACCGCACTGCTTCAACACCGCACCCGAACCAGTTCCGAACCGCGACCAGGTGAACGTTCAAGTAGGAGAGCGCGGCCAGCGCGCGGTATGTTCTGAGTGGTGGCGCACGGGAGCGGATTCGGTGAGCGGCGACGAATCCCGTGCGCGCGGTGTGTCGCCCGAACGCCCTATGCGACGCGGTTGACGAACTCCTCGTCCGCGTTCGCGTGGAGGACGTTCTGTCGGACGAGGTCGGCGATGTGCTCGTAGTAGTCGCGCTCGGCGGCGGCGGCGTGCGGCGTGACGAGCACGTCCTCGTAGTCCCAGAGCGGCGAGTCCGAGTCGAGGGGTTCGTCCTCGAACACGTCCAGCGCCGCGCCCGCGAGTTCCCCGGCGTCGAGCGCGTCCACGAGCGCGTCCTCCTGTACGACCTCGCCGCGCGCGACGTTCACGAGGTAGGCGTCGTCGCGCATCGCGGCGAACTCGTCGGGCCCGAACAGGCCCTCGGTGTCGTCGGTGAGCGGACACGCGAGCGCGACGAACCGCGCGTCCGCGATGGCGTCGTGGAGGTCTTGCGGGCCGTACACCGCCCGCGTGTGCGGCGTCTTCACGGGCGTGCGGCGGACGCCGGTGACGCGCATCCCGACGCCGTCGGCGCGCCGCGCGATACCCTGGCCGAGCGCGCCGAGTCCGACGACGGTGAGGCGTTCGTCGAACAGCGTGAACGGCTCGTCCCAGTCGGGTCGAGTCCACTCCCGTTCGTGCTGGGCGTCCCGGAACGTGTGGAGGCGGCGCGCGAGCGCGAGCATCTGCCCGACCGCGTACTCGCCGACGGACGCGCCGTGAATCCCGGAGCTGTTCGTGAACGCGACGCCGGCGTCCGCGAAGTCGTCCAGCGGAAAGCGGTCGTAGCCGGCCTGAATCGAGTGCACCCACTCGACGCTGTCGAGGAAGGCGTCGCGGTGGAGGAACGTCACGACCGCGTCCACGCTATCGAGGTCGTCGCCGACGATGGACACGTCGGGGTCGACGGATTCGAGCGCGTCCCGCAGGCGTTCCGGCGGGAAGACGATGGAGACGGAGTCGTGGATACCGAGGTGGTCGATGTTCATGCGAGTAGCTACCGAAGGCGGGCGATTGAACGTTGTGGAACGGGCGACTCGGGAAGAAGTCCTCGTCACAAGGGGCTCGGTGGGGGTAACACCTCGTCACTGTCGCCCACTCGCGGTTGGGCGTCCCCGAGTATAGGCGTTTCACTCCCAGTCCGCGAGCCGTCGGTGTTCCGCGGCGACGCGGTCGATGGCGTCGGCGTCGAGCGCGCCGGTCTCGGTGACGACCGCGTCCACGAGGCCGCGGGGCACGGTCTCGAACAGCGGCGCGGTCACGTCGATGTCCGCGTCGCCGTCGTAGACGAGCGCGTGCTCGCTCTCCTCGGTGGGTTCGACGCGCTCGGGCGCTAGCTTGTCGCGGGCGCAGACGGCGTCAACGGGAATGCCTGCCTGGTCGGCGGCGAGCGCGAGCGGGTACGTGCCGGTCTTGTTCACGAGGCCGCCGTCGGGCTGGACTGCGTCCGCGCCGACGAGCACGCGGTCGGCGGCCGCGAGCAAGCCGGGCGCGGCGGCGTCCGTCGTGAGCGTCACGTCGCACTCACCGGCGAGCGATTCGGCGACCGGGACGCCCTCTCGCTCCGGGCGTGACTCGGCGACGACGACGCGGTCGGGGTCGCCGGTTTCGAGCGCGCGCCGGACGGTGCCCGAGCGCGAGAGCGTGACGACCGTTTCTCCCGCGAGCCGGTCGGCGGCCCGTTCGGCGGCGCGGTCGTCCGCGGCGGCCGCGTCGTCGATGCGTTCCTGAACGGCGTCACCGAAATCGGCGTCGTCGTCAGCGGACGCCATCGCGCGGTTCACGCGGTTCGCGACGACGACCATGTCCCGGGCGGCGCGGAGGTCGCGGGCGACCGCGGCGAGGTCGTCCCGGCCGTCGATGGCGGCGTCGCGGAGGACTTCGAGCGCGCGGAGGGAGAGCCACGCGGAGCCGTGGTCGCGGTCGTCGCGAACCGTTTGGAGCGTCGGGGCGACCCGCCGGTAGGACGTCCAGAGGTCGGGGACGGTGTCGCGGCGGCGTATCTCGACGGGGTTCACCCACTCCCAGTCGGTCGTCTCTTCGTTCGGCGTCACGTCGCGGCGCTCGCAGTCGAAGAGCGCGGGGTGGACTGTCCAGCGGGTGCCGCGGTCGGCGTCCTCGACCGTGAAGGGGTCGCCGCGGCGGACGAGCGTGCAGGCGTCCCGAAGCCCGGTCTCCTCGTCGATTTCCCGCCAGGCCTGTTCGTCCGGTCGTCCTTCGGCGTGGCCGGCGACCATTCCCCACCGGCCGGCGTAGGAGCCGACGGCGTCGCTCCGTCGGAGGAGCAATACGCGGCCGCGGTTGCGGAGGACGCACGTGACGACGTCCACTTCGTCCATACTCGTGTTCGGGACTGCGGGCACATAGGCGGTGAGGCCGGAACGTCCGGTACCGCCGTCTCTTTCACGCGACGGCGAACACTGTGGGTATGGAAGCGTTCGCAGTGCCCGGCCTCCCCGAAATCGAGGCGGGCGACGACCTCGCGGCGCTCGTCGCGAACCGCGTGAGCCTCCGCGAGGACGACGTGGTGTGCGTGGCGAGCACGGTGGTGTCGAAGGCGGAGGGGCGGACGGCCGCCCTCTCGGACTATCCGGCGGGGCCGCGGGCGCGCGAAATCGCGTCCCGGCTGGAGTCGGTGACGGGCGAGGAGAAAGACCCGCGGTTCGCGCAGGCCGTGCTGGAGGAGTCCACGGACGTTCTGATGGACGCGCCGTTCCTCCTCACCGAGACGCGGTTCGGGCACGTCGGCGTGAACGCGGGCATCGACCGGTCGAACACGGGCGGCGACGACCTCCTCCTCTTGCCGAAACAGCCGTCGGAGAGCGCGGAGCGCATCCGCGATGGGTTGCCGGTGGACTGTCCGGTGTTGGTGACGGACACGTCGGGCCGGCCGTTCCGGCACGGCCAGCGCGGCGTCACCCTCGGCTGGGCGGGGATGCCGGCGTCCCGGGACTGGCGGGGCGAGGAGGACAGGGACGGCCACGAGCTCGAAGTGACGGTCGAGAGCGTGGTGGACGAACTCGCGGCGGCGGCGAACCTCGTCTCCGGCGAGGGGAGCGGGGGGACGCCCGTGGTGGTGGTGCGGGGGTTCGAGTTCGGCGACCACGACGGCTCCCAGGAGCTCTACCGCGAGGTGTCGGGCGATTTCGTGCGGCAGGCGCTCCGGGGGTGGTCGTATGAAGGGCGTTGAGCTCACGCCGGAGGTTCCGGTTCGGGAGGTCGCGTCGTTGGCGTCGCTGGCGGAGGACGAGGGGTTCGACACGGTGTTCGCGTCCTCGCACTACAACAACCGCGACCCGTTCCAGGCGCTCGCGCTCGCGGCGGACGCGACCGAGGCGGTTCGTCTGGGGCCGGGCGTCGCGAACCCGTACGAGACGCATCCGGTGACGCTGGCGTCGAAGGCGGCGACGCTGGACGAACTGAGCGGCGGGCGCGCGGTGTTCGGCGTCGGCGCGGGCGACGCCTCGACGCTGCGGAACCTCGGCGTGGAGCGCGACCGACCCTTGCGCCGCGTGCTGGAGTCGTTCAAGGTCGCCCAACAGTTGTGGGACGGCGAGCGCGTCGAGCACGACGGGACGTTCGTCGCGCGGGACGCGGGCCTGAACTACGAGCCGGGCCGGATTCCGGTGTACGTGGGCGCGCAGGGCCCGCACATGCTCCGGATGGCGGCGAAGCACGCGGACGGCGCGCTGGTGAACGCGAGCCATCCCGACGACTTCGCGTGGGCGCGCGACCGGCTCGACGAGGGCCTGGACGAGCGGCCGGCCGAGCGGGGGGCGTTCGAGGCCGTGGCGTTCGCGTCGGTGAGCGTCGCGGTGGACGGCGAGGCGGCGCGGGCGGCGGCGCGGCCGCCGGTCGCGTTCATCGCCGCGGGCGCGGCCCCGCCCGTGCTCAACCGGCACGGCGTGAGCCGCGACCGGGCGGCGCGCGTCGGCGAGCACATCGAGGCGGGCGAGTTCGACGCGGCGTTCGACGCGGTGTCCGAGACGATGCTGGACGCGTTCTGCGTCGCCGGCACGCCCGACGAGGTCGGCGCGCGCCTGGACGAAATCCGGGCGTACGTGGACGGCGTGGTCGCGGGGTCGCCGCTCGGCCCGAACCGGGAGGTCGCCATCGAACTGCTCGCGGACGCGTAGCGGCGGGCGTCGGGACGACCAACAGACATAGGTTCCGGTAGCCCCTCCGTGGGGACGATAGGCACGCTCCTTGCTCACATGACTGACTCCCTCGAACCCCCGTACGCGACGCCGGACGCAGCACCGCTGTCAGCCGCGGACGCGAGCGACCTCGCGCGTTCGCTGGTCGAGAACGTCGAAACCGTCATCGTCGGCAACCGGAGCGCCATCGAGCACATCGTCACCGCCGTGCTCGCGGGCGGCCACCTCCTCCTCGAAGACGTGCCCGGGGTCGGGAAGACGATGCTCGCGCGCGCCGTCGCGCGCTCCGTGGACGGCGACTTCTCCCGCGTGCAGTTCACGCCCGACCTCCTCCCCGCGGACGTGACCGGGTCGCACGTGTTCAACGAGAAGACCCGCGAGTTCGACTTCCAGCCCGGCCCCATCTTCGGGAACGTCGTGCTCGGCGACGAAATCAACCGCGCACCCCCGAAGACGCAGGCCGCGCTCCTCGAAGCGATGGAGGAGGGCCAGGTGACGGTGGACGGGACGACGCACCCGCTCCCCGACCCGTTTACCGTGATTGCGACCCAGAACGCGGTGGAGCGCGACCGAACGTACGAACTCCCGGTCGCGGAGGTCGACCGGTTCACGAAGAAACTCCACCTCGGCTATCCGAGTCCGGACGAGGAGGTCGCGGTCATCGAGCGCGCGGTCGGCGACCACCCCATCGATTCCGTGGACGCGGTGGCGTCCGTCGCTGACTTGCGGCGGGCGCGCGCAACCGCGGCGTCGGTGACGGTTGCGGAGCCGGTGCGGGAGTACGTGACGCGGCTCTCGGGGTACACGCGCGAGCACGCGAGCCTCGGCGTCAGCCCCCGCGGTTCCATCGCGCTGGTGCGGGCGGCGCAGGGCCGCGCGACCCTGGACGGCCGGGAGTACGTGACGCCGGACGACGTGAAGGCGGAAGCGCCGTCGGTGCTCGCGCACCGCATCCGCGCCGACCCGGGCGGCGCGGTCGGCGGCGAGGCGGGGGAGCGAATCGTCGAACAAGCGCTGTCGCGCGTCGACCCGGAAGCATGAGCGTTCGGCCGACGCGACGGGGATGGGGCGTCCTCGCGGTCGCGCTCGCGGGGTTCGCGCTCGGCTGGCTGTTCGGCGGGCGGAGCCTGAACGTCGTCGTGATGCCCGCGGCCGCGGCCTTCGTTCTGACGGGCGTGTACGTCGCGCGCTACGACCGGCCGTCGGTGACGCGCACCGTCCCCGAGCACGCCCACCAGGGCGAGACGCGGACGGTGGACGTCGCGGTGGACGCGCGCCACGAGTACCCCGTGACGGTTCGGGAGACGCTCGGCGAGGGCCTGCTCGGGAACGGTCTGCTGGAGACGGTGGCAGACGGCCGCGAAGTGTCGTTCGAGGTGGAACTCGCCGACCGGGGCGAGCACGGCGTCGGGCCGACGGAACTCGTCGCCATCGACCCGTTCGGCCTCTGGACGCGGACGTTCCGGTACTCGCAGGTCGACCGCGTGACGGTGTTCCCGCGCGTCCACGACCTCACGGACACCGCCGGCCTCCTCACGGGCTACATCGGCGTGACGGACGAGCGCGGGCAGTTCGAGGGCCTCCGGGAGTACCAGCGCGGCGACCCGCTGCGGGACGTGAACTGGCGGGCGAGCGCGAAACGCCCGGGCGACCTCGTGGTGACGACGTTCGCGGGCGAGGGCGCGACGAACCGCGTCGTCGTCGCGGCGGACGCCGGCGGCGGGCGCGCGGACGCGGTGGCGGAGGCGGCGGCGAGCGTCGTCGCGCACCTCCTCGACGCCGGTATCTCCGTCGGCGTCGTCACGGCCGCCGGGTCGGTGTCGCCCGCGACCGGGGACGCCCACCGCCGGGTCGTCTTCGGCCATCTCGCCGCGCTCGGCGACGGTCGCCTCCCACGGGGAGCCGACGAGGACGCCGACATCGTGGTTCGGTCGGCCGCACAGCGCGTGGAAATCAGCGCGGGCGACCGTGCGCGCCGGTACCGGGACGTGGTGGGCGCGCGGAGGGCAGAGGCGTGAGCGACCGGTTCCCGGTGCGGCCGTGGCGGCTCGCCGCGCTCGCGTCCGTCGGCCTGGTGTCGGCGTCGTTCCTCTCCGTGCTCTACCACGTCGTGGACGTGGTCGGCGGTGTCTCTGTGTTCGGCCCGCTCGTCGTCGCCTCGTTCGCACTCGCGGTGGTGTTCCGCGCGCTCCCCGAGCGGTTCGCGGGCGCGCTCGCCGCCGTCCTGCTCGCGGGCGGCCTCGCCGTCTACGTCGTCGTGATGCCGGACGTGTACGCCGCCGCGCTCTCCGTAGACCGCGTGCTCTCGGACACGGTCGCGCTCCTCACCGGGTTCTCCGTGCTCCGGATGGCCGAGGCGGGCGCGTGGGCGCTCGCCGTCACGCCCGGCCCCGTCTTCCTGACGTGGTACTTCGCGCTCCGCGAGAACTACGCCGCGAGCGCCGCGGTCGGCGGGCTGACGCTCGGGTTCTTCGTGCTCACGGGCGACAGCGGCGCGGTCGGGACGATGGTCGGCGTGCTCGGCGCGTTCGGCGCGCTCGGGTTCGGCACGCTCGACGTCCACCACGCCCGCCGCCGGCAGGTCGAGATCGTCGGCGCGGTGCTCGCGGTGGCGGTGCTCGCGTCCGCGACGGTGAGCGCCGTGCCGAGCACGGGCAACCCGCTCGTCCCGCAGTCCGCGACCGCGCCCGAGGGGTCGCTCGCCGTCGCCGGCGACCGCGTCGGCGTCGGCGGCAGCATCACGCTCTCCCCGAAAGTCCAGTTCGTCGTGGAGTCCGAGCAAGCGGAGTACTGGCGCGCGGGCGTCTACGACCGGTTCACCGGCCAGGGGTGGGTGCGCGCCACCGGCCCCGACGACGCCGGCGTGCTCGACGACCCGCCCGGGCGAACCGAGCGCGTCACGCAGGAGGTGACGGCGCGCCAGCCGCTCGGCGTGATGCCCGCCGCCGCGACCCCGGTTCGGGTGTCGGGCGCGGACTACTCGGTGAGCGCGTTCGGGAAC
Organism: Salarchaeum japonicum; assembly: GCF_020614395.1. Classification (NCBI taxonomy): domain Archaea; kingdom Methanobacteriati; phylum Methanobacteriota; class Halobacteria; order Halobacteriales; family Halobacteriaceae; genus Salarchaeum; species Salarchaeum japonicum. Next base: position 2,100,717 of record NZ_CP085324.1, read on the forward strand.
CCGCGGCCCGACGGCGCGCTCGACAACGGCGACTCCTACACGGTCGAGAGCGCCGTCCTGAACCCGACGACGACCGAACTCCGGACGGCGGGGACGGACTACCCGAGCGACGTGCGCGACCGCTACCTCCAGGTGCCGGAGAGCACGAGCGACGCGGTGCGGTCGCTGACCGCGAACGTCACCGCGGGCGCGGAGACGCCGTACGCGACGGCGCGCGCGGTCGAGTCCTGGCTCGAATCGAACAAGGAGTACTCGCTGTCCGTGCCGACGCCGGACGGCAACCTCGTGAACCAGTTCATCCTCGAACAGAACGCGGGCTACTGCGTCTACTACGCGTCCGCGATGACCGTGATGCTGCGCACGCAGGGCGTACCCGCGCGGTACGTCGTCGGGTACACGCCCGGCCAGCGCGTCAGCGAGGACACCTGGGTCGTGCGCGGCGTCGATTCGCACGCCTGGGTCGAGGTCTACTTCCCGGACGTGGGCTGGGTGCGCTTCGACCCGACGCCCGGGAACCCCCGCGAGACCCAGGAGACGCAGACCGTCGAGGACGCCCGTGAGGAGGGCGTCGAGGGCGTCGACACCGAGGGGAGCGAGGACGGCACGTACACCACGACGACCACGACGACCACGACCGCGTCCGGGAACACGACGACCGGGAACACGTCCACGCAGATGCCCGGTATCGGCCCCGACCGCGGGATTCGCACCGTCGCCGACCCCGGCGGCGGGAACGTCACCGACCCGGCCGCAGACGGGAGCGGGGGAAGTGGCGGCGGTGGCGTGCTTCCGGACGTGCCGCCCGGAACCGCGGCCGTGTGGACGGTTCTCGTCGGCGGCCTGCTCGCCGCCGCGCACCGCTCCGGCCTCGCGGCGCGCGCGTACCGGTTCGTCTGGGTTCGCACCACGCCCCGCGGGAGTCCCGAGGAGCGCGTCACCGGCGCGTTCGAGCGCGCGCTCTACCTCGTCGAGCGCACCAACCGCCCGCGGAAACGCGGCGAAACCGTGAGCGAGTACCTCGACGCCGTGCGCGCCGACCGCCGCGCCCGCGAACTCGCCACGCTCCGCGAGCGCGCGACCTACGGCGGCACCGTCACCGACGAGGACGCGGAGCGCGCGACCGCGCTCGCCGCCGCCCTCGTCGCGGAAACCGACCGCCGGACGCGCCCGGCGACACTGTTTAATAGGACGATTTCCTACTTCAAACCGTAATGTCGGAAGTCTGCTCGACGTGTGGATTGCCCCAGGAACTATGCGTCTGTGAGGACGTCGCCAAAGAGTCCCAACAGGTGTCAATCCGCATCGACGAGCGCCGCTACGGAAAAGAAGTCACCGTCATCGAAGGACTCGACCCGAAAGACGTCGACCTCGATAGCCTCTCCTCGGACCTCAAATCCAAATTCGCGTGCGGAGGCACGGTCGAAGACGGTGAAATCGAACTCCAGGGCAATCACTCCGGTCGCGTCGAGGACTTCCTCCGCGACAAGGGCTTCAACGTCGCCTAACGACCTTTTGCTCTGCGTGCGCCCTTCGGGCGCACTCGGCAAAAGCTCGGGCAAAAGCACTCCTCCTTCGGTTCGTTCCGTCCCTCAGTCGTCGGCCTCGCGCCGGAGGCGCGAGTGAACCGCTTCGCTCAGGCGCTTCGAGCCGTTCGTTCGCGGAAAAGCAGGGTGTGTCTCAGTCGGGAGCGGTACGCGCTCGTTCCGTTCCGTTCCGTTGCGTACAGTCTCGTAATCGGGCAAAACCGCATCGAACAGGAGTGACAGGGTTAGAACGGGCTTTGCGGGCCTTCGTCGGCGTCGGGTTCCTCGGTGTTCGAGTCGAGCGGGCCGTCCCAGGCGTCGAGGCCGCCGGCGAGGCTCTCGACGGGCGTGTCGTCGCCGATGCCTTCGTAGGATTTGATGAGGCTGGCGGCCTGCACGCTGGATTTGCCGTGCGGGCAGACGGTGACGACGTGGTTCGCGCCGGCGAGCGCGTCCACGCGCTGGGGGAGCTGATTGAAGGGGATGTTCTCGCTGCCGGGGATGTGGCCGTGGTCGAACGCGAGGCTGTTCCGGATGTCCACGACCCGTACGTCGTCGAGCCGAGACTGGAGTTCGTCGGGCTCGATTTCGCCGTCCATACGAATCGAGTGGGTCGTGTCGCGGTTAAGCGTCGCGGTCGCGGCCGTCAGAGGTAGCCGTCCGCGGCGGCGAGGAGGAGACCTTCGAGGGTCGCGTCGTTCGCGGGCTGTTCGGCGCGGGCGCGGGCGAGCGCGTCCTCTCGGGGGACGCGTTCGACTTCGATGAACTCGTTATTGTCGAGTTCGCGGCCCTCCATGGACTCGGAGAGGCCCTCCGCGACGACGATGCCGCGGTTGTGGCGGAGGACGCCGGTGGCGACCGCGAACTCCTGAAGAAGGGTGACCGTGTCCGCGTCGTAGCCGGTTTCCTCGCGGAGTTCGCGGCGCGCGGCGGCCTCGTAGGACTCGTCCTCCACGATGCCGGCGACGAGTTCGAGGCAGTGCGCGTCGATGACGGGCCGGTACTGGGAGACCATCACCACGTCGTCGCCGTCGAGCGCGACCACGACGACGGCGTCGGGGAGCGACGCCCAGTAGTAGTTCTTCTCGCTCCCGTCCGGCTGTTCGAGGCGGTCGTACCCGCCCGTGTACCACGGCGTCTCGTACTCCGTGACCGACTCGCGGAGCGTCCAGTCGTCCATACCGGGTGTTCACCTCGGAGACCATGAACACACTTATTCGGGCCGCGACGCGATCTGCGTGTATGAGCACGCCCGCGGTGTCGGAGAGCGAGGGACGGTACTTGAGCGCCATCCTCCTCGTGAGCGAGACCGCGGGCCGCCCCGCGAAGACGGGGGAACTCGCGGACGAACTGGAGGTGAGTCCGGCGAGCGTCACGGAGCGAATCGGAACGCTCGCCGACCGCGGGCTCGTCGCGTACGAGCGCTACGAGGGCGCGACGCTCACCGAAGACGGCGAAGCCGTCACGCGGGAACTCCTCTGGAAGCGCTGTCTCGCGGAGAACCTCGTGAACGACGAGGCGGACGCGGACGTGGAGGCGTTCGGGCACGCGCTCTCCGAGGACGTGGCGGCGGCGCTCAAGTCCTTCATCGACCACCCGTGTTCGGGCGAGTGTAGCGCGCCGGACGCGGAGTACAGCGAGTGTCAGTCCGCGGTTCGCGAGAGCGTCTCCCGGTAGAACTTCCCGTGAACGATGCGGCGGAGGGTGCCGCGCGCGGCCGCGGGCTCGTTCTGGTAGGACGCCGTCACGACCGTGTTCTCGAACGGCACGACGTGCCACGCGACCTTCTCCACGTCGTCGCTCCCGTTCTCCACGACCTCGTACTCGTAGTCCGCGAGCCAGTCCTCGAACTCCTCGCGGGTGCCGGAGTGGACTTCGAGGAGGTTCGCGAACAGGGCGTCGCGCGCGGTCTCCACGACCTCGCCGGTGACGCGGTCGTCGTACTCCTCCTTGCTGAACTCCATCGCCTTCGCCACCTCGCGAGTGACGTTCTGCGCGGCCGGTCCCACGTCCTCGTAGGCCGCGCGAACCTCGTCCGCCGTTTCGGGTGCGAGAACGCCGTGCGTCTCCATCACTCGTCCTCCCCGTCTTGCATCTCGCGCGTGAGTTCCATCGCCTCCTCCACGATTGCCTGCTGGTCGCCGCCCAGGTCGTCGCGGCCGTACCCGCCCTCCTGCGCGAAGTGCTGTTCGGCGTGCGCGTGGTCGCCCTCCTCGAACTCCACGTCGGACTCGGGCGCGTGCTCGACGACGACCTCGCCGAGTTCCGCCTGACTCATCTCGTTCCAGTCGGGCGCGTGCTCGTCGAGCCACGCCTCGTGGTCGGCTTCGTCCAGCATCGCGGCGAACGCGACGTGGTTCGCGAGGTGGTCGGCTTCTGCCTGCGGCACGCCACAGACGGGACACTCGTAGCCACTCATGACTGGAGAGACGAGCGCGAGACACTAACTACTCGTGGTTCGCGAGTCGCGCGACCATCACGAACGCGTCCTCGCCGTCCGCGTAGTACCGGTCGAGGGTGCGGTAGTACTCGAAGCCCTTCTCGCGGTAGAGGCCGATGGCGGGGTCGTTCGACCGGCGGACTTCGAGTTTCGCGGAGCGCGCGCCCTGCGCGCGGAGAACCGCGAGCCCGCGGTCGACGAGCGCGCCGCCCAACCCCTGGCCGCGGTCGTCGGGGTGGACGGCGAGGTCTTTGATGTGGCCGAGCGGCCGGCCGTGGTTCGGAATCGTGTCCGCGACCACGAACCCCGCGAGCGCCGTCTCCTCGGGGCGTTCCGCCACGAGGAAGCCGGGTTCGCCGAGGTAGCGTTCGAACGCCGAGAACGGCCACGGCTGCTCGAACGCCTGTTTCTCGATGCGGAACACGTCCAGCAGGTCGCCCTGACCGGCCTGCCGGATGCCCGCGTACTGGAACGGCCCACCCGACGCCATACGCGAGTCTTGGCGTGGCGCGGGTAAATGGCCTGCGGCCCTAGTCCCGGGCGAGGTACGCGTAGAGCGCGGCGACGAACACGCCGCCCACGACGGTGGCGAGCGTCCACTTCGTGCCGGAGTCGGGCGCGTGCTCGTCCGAATCGACGTTCACCCAGACCACGGACAGCAACCAGACAGCGAACACGACGTAGACGGCGCGAGCGTGCGGGATTATCGAGTCCGCGGGCAGGAACTCCATACAGGAGGAAGGGCGAGCGCGCACGTATAGGTGGCGCTGTCGCTACGCGACCCGAAAAAGATAGAGAGAATACGTGGGGTTAGTCGTCCGCGGGCGACGCCGCGCCGCTGTCGTCCTCGTACTGCTGCTTCGTGAGGGAGAGCTTCCCACCGGCAGCGAGGATGCGGCGTTCGCGCTCGGACGCGTCGAGGTGACCGGTCGCCTCCCAGTCGTCGTTCACGCGCACCGTGAACTCCTCCTGGCCGGACTTGACGGCTTCCTCGACGTCGTCGACGATTTCGATGTCGTCGCCCTGTTCGATCTTCGCGTACGCCTCCTCGTCGATGGTGAGCGGGAGGAGACCGAAGTTGAACAGGTTCGCCTTGTGGATGCGGGCGAAGGACTGCGCGAGCACGCCCTCGATACCGAGGTACATCGGGCAGAGCGCCGCGTGTTCGCGCGAACTCCCCTGACCGTAGTTCTCGCCGGCGACGAGGAACCCGCCGTCGGACTGCTTCGCGCGCTCGGCGAACGTGTCGTCGACGCGCGAGAGCGTGAACTCGGAGAGTTTCGGGACGTTCGAGCGGAACTTCAGGATGTCGGACGTCGCCGGGATGATGTGGTCGGTGGTGATGTTGTCCTCCATCTTGAGGAGGGCTTCACCTTCGAGGTGGGCGTCGAGCGGGTCCTTGAGGGGGACGTCGCCGATGTTCGGGCCCTTGATGAGGTCGTCGTCCACGGCCTCGTCGGGGCTGATGATGTCGGGGTCGTCCTGGCCCATGCCGGGGCTGTACGTCGAACCCATCTCGAGGCCGGGGGCTTCGAGGTCGCCGAGTTCGTCGGCGAGGTCGCGGGGGTCGACGATTTCGCCCTTGATAGCCGCGGCCGCGGCGACCTCCGGCGAGCAGAGGTAGACGGAGTCGTCCTCGATGCCCGAGCGACCCTCGAAGTTCCGGTTGAACGTCCGGAGGCTGACGGAGTCAGACGCCGGGACGTGACCGATGCCGATACAGGCACCGCAGGTCGCCTCGCTGAAGTTGACGCCGGCCGCCATCATCTCGGCGGTCCAGCCTTCGCGGGCGAGCATCTCGCTGGCCTGCTTCGAACCGGGCGCGACGATCATCTCGGTGTGCTTTGCGACCTCGCGGTCTTCCACCATCTTCGCGGCGGGGAGGATGTCCTCGTACGCGCCGTTGGTGCAGGAGCCGACCATGACCTGTTCGACGTCCTCGCCCGCGACTTCGCGGACGGGCACGACGTTGTCGGGCATGGAGGGCTTCGCGATGAGGGGTTCGAGGTCGGAGAGGTCGATGGTGACCGTGTCGGCGTACTCCGCGTCCTCGTCCGGGGAGAGTTCGACGTACTCGTCCTCCCGCCCGATGCGGGAGAGCCAGTCCTTCGTCTTCTCGTCCGTGCCGAAGATGCTGGAGGTCGCGCCGAGCTCCGTCCCGAGGTTCGTGATGGTGGTGCGCTCGGGGATGGTGAGGGACTCCGCGCCCTCGCCCGTGTACTCGAAGATCTTGCCGACGCCGCCCTTGACGGAGAGGCGGCGGAGCATTTCGAGCGCGATGTCCTTCGCGGTCGCCCACTCGGGGAGTTCGCCTTCGAGCTGGACGTTCACGACTTCCGGCACTTCGACGTAGTACGCGCCGCCGCCCATGGCGACTGCGATGTCGAGGCCGCCCGCGCCGATTGCGAGCTGGCCGAGGCCACCGGGGGTCGGCGTGTGGCTGTCGGACCCGAGGAGGGTCTTGCCGGGCGCGGCGAAGTTCTCCTTGTGGACCTGGTGGCAGATGCCGTTCCCGGGCCGGGAGAAGTACGCGCCGTAGGTGCCGGCGGCGGAGCGGAGGAAGCGGTGGTCGTCCGTGTTCTTGAAGTCGAACTGGTACGTCTGGTGGTCGCAGTACTGCGCGGCGAGTTCCGTCTGGACTTCGTCGAGTTCGAGCGCTTCGAACTGGAGCCAGACCATCGTCCCCGTCGTGTCCTGCGTGAGGACCTGGTCGATCTCGAGGCCGACTTCTTCGCCGGTCTCGAGCTCACCCTCGACGAGGTGGTCGTCGAGGATTTTCTCGGTAATCGTCTGTCCCATAGCGTCCGAAACTCAACTGTCTACGATTATAAATCCCGCGTGTTTCAGGACGGGCGTATGTCCCTTATACACACGGAGAGAGTGCGTATGGGGCCGGATACCAGTCGTCTAGAGGAGCGCGGTGACGGCGACGAGGGAGAGCGTGCCGACGACGAGGAGGGTCGCGGCGACCACGAGAACCGGGCGGAGGCCGGCGTCGCGGAGGGCGTTGAGGCGGAGGTCGAACCCGAGGCCGGCGAACGCGAGGAGGAAGCACGCCTCGGAGAGCGCGCCGAACCCGCTCGCGACGGGGGCGGGGAGGACGCCGGTGGCGGCGAGCGCGGCGAGCGCGACGAAGCCGACGAGGAACCCGGGAATCCCGGTGGTGAGCGCTCGCGCGGGCCGGTCGGCGTCTGCGTGGACGACGGCGTACGCGAGCGCGAGGACGCCGATGGCGGTGTTCCGGACGAGTTTCGTGACGGTCGCCCACTGGCCGGCGACGGAACCATACGTAAAGCCGGCGGCGGTGACGGGGCCGGTGGAGAACATCGCGAGGCCGGCCCAGACGCCGAACTCGCGGGGGGTGAGCGCGAGCGCGTGTCCGAGGAGTGGGAAGGCGGCGAGCGTGACGGCGTCGAAGACGAGGACGGTGGCGGCGGCGTACGCGACGCGCTCCTCGGCGGCGTCGATGCTCCCGGCGACCGCGGCGACGGCGGAGACGCCGCAGACGCTCGCGCCGGCGGCGAGCAACGACCCGGACTCGCGGGAGAGGCCGGCGACGCGCGCGCCGAGTTCGGTGACGAGAACCGAGAGCGCGACGACCGCGGCGACGAGCGCGAGGAGGAGCGGGCCGACGGCGGCGAGCGCGCCGAGGCCGAGGGTCGCGCCGAGCGCGACGATACCGGCTTCGAGGAAGCGGCCGTGGAGCGCGAGTCCGGGCGCGAAGCGGGCGGGCGTAGGGAGGGCGTTCGCGGCGAGCGCGCCGAGCGCCACCGCGAGGAGGAGCGGACTGCCGACGCCGGCCGCGCGGGTGGCCGCGACGGCGACGGCGGCGACGAGCACGAGGACGAGGAGGCCGGGCGCGCGCCGGCGGACGCGTTCGCGCATCGCCTCCTACTTGGCGGGCGGACGTGAGTGCGTGTCGATTCGACACGCCTAACGTGCTCGTGACGGAGGGAGAGGTATGTTCGAGAGTGGCGCGTCCGTCGCGGCGGCGCTCGGCGGCGTGGACGACGAGCAGGTGCAGCCGAACGGCGTGGACTTGACGCTCGCGGGCGTGTACGAGCAGACGACGCCGGGCCGCATCGGCGTGGACGGAAAGGACGTGGGCGACCGGCGGGAACTCGCGCCCGCGGACGGAACCTACTCGCTGGAACCGGGCGGGTACGTCGTGGAGTACGCGGAGACCGTCCGCATCCCCGAGGAGCACGTCGGGTTCGTCTACCCGCGGTCGAGCCTCCTCCGAAACTCCTGCATGCTCAACACGGCGGTCTGGGACGCCGGCTACGAGGGGAAGGGCGAGGGCTTGCTCCAGGTGCATCACGCGGTCGAACTGGAGGCGGGCGCGCGAATCGCGCAGTTGGTGCTGGCGGACGCGGAACACGAAGCGACGTACGACGGGAGTTATCAGGGCGAGCGGCTATGAGGCGTCGTCCGGGACGGTGATGTCCGTCTCGGTGCCGTAGTCGCTGAACGTGATGGTGAGCGTCTGTTCGAGCGTCTGCCCGTCGATCGTGAGCGTCATGTCGAGCGTGGCCTTCTGGATGCGGTGCGTATCGACGGCGACGTACTGGGTCACGGAGACGGACTCGACGGACACGTCGCCGTCGATGGAGTTCCGGTTCTCCGCGTAGGACGTGACGCTCTCGGGGTCGGGCTGAACCGAGAGCGCGTACGTCTCCACGCCGTCAACGGTGGTCGTGTTCAGCACGGTGACCTCGGCGTCGGTGAGGAACGCGACCTGTCGGTCGGTCGGCGTGCTTGTCCACGCGCCCTCGGGCGTGGGCTGTGTCTGCCAGACGCCCTGCGAGTGGACGTAGGCGGTGTCGCCGACGACGTACGTCTCGGTGGTCGCGGAGTTCGACTGGTCGCCGCGGGTGGCGGTGGCGTCGGTTCGCTGGTACATGCGCTCCGCGGTCTTGTTGACGACGCCGGTGAGGCGGAGCGTGGTCTGGATGTTCCCGAGGTCCTGGTCGATGTCGGCGTCGAACTCGTAGGCCGTGACGTTCGCCATCGCGTCGAGCGTGTCGGCCTGCACGTCGTCGGCGGAGGCGTTCACGTTGGACGCGGTGGTGGTCGGCGACGAGTCGGTGAGGCCGGCGCAGCCGCTGAGCGCGACCAGGCCGGCGAGGAGGACGAGGGCGACAGTGCGGCGGTGCATACACGCGAAGGAGGAGTCGTCAGGCGTTTGTAGCTTACGCCTGGTTTCAGTCCGAGAGAGGGAGGCGGACGCGGAACGCCGCGCCGCCGAGGTCGGCGTCGTCCGCGACGGTGAGGGAGCCGCCGTACGTCTCGACGATACGGTGACAGAGGTTCAGGCCGACGCCGGTTCCGCCGCTCTCGACGCCCTTCTCGCCGAGGTCGAACACGGCGTCGCGGCGCTCGGGCGGGACGCCGGGGCCGTTGTCGGCGACGGTGACGACGACGGCGTCGTCCGCGCGTTCGCCGGAGACGCGGACGCGGGGGGCGTCGGTGTCGTTGTGTTCGACGGCGTTCGCGAGGAGGTTCTGGAACACGTCGGGGAGGAGGTCGTCCCCGACCACGTCGGCGGGAAGGGGCGTGTCGAGTTCGAACGCCGCGCTCGGGTAGGTGTCGCGGGCGTCGTCCACGGCGTCCTTCACGACGGGCGCGAGCGCGAGCGAGTCGAGGTCGCGGTGCTCGCCCTCCACGGCCTTCATCAGCGACCGCATCGTCTCGATGCGGTCTTCCATGTCGTCCGCGCGCTCCTCCAGCGTGTCGAGGTAGTCGGTCGCGTCGTCGTCCACGTGGTCTTCGAGGACGGTGGCGCGGGCGTTGATGACGTTCACGTCGTTCAGGAGGTCGTGGCGGAACGTGCGCGCGAGCAGTTCGAGGCGCTCGTGCTGGTCGCGCAACCGGGCTTCGCGGTCGAGGCGCTTCCGCGTCTCGCGGAGGTGGGTGCCGAGGAGTTCCGCCGCGGTGACCTGGGAGTCCTCGAACTCGTCGTCCGTGATGCTCGCCTGCAGGACGGCGTCGTCGCCGACCGGAACCGTGAGCACGGTCGCGCCGTCCACCTGCCGGGTGGTCGCGCCGCCGTCGGTCGGGACGGCACCGGGTTGGATGCGGTCGATGCTCTCCCAGTCGAGGGCGTCCCGGGTGCCGCGCGCGGCGACCACGTCGCCCTCGGCGACGACGCACGCGGCGTCGAACCCGACGGCGGTTCGGAGGGCGTTGAGGGTGCGGTCGTACGCCTCGTTCTCGGTGTCGGCGGCGGAGAGGTCGGACGCGACTCGGTGGAGATGTTCGAGGCGTTCGCGCGCGGCGGACTCGCGCGCGAGGTGTTTCTGTTCGGTGATGTCGGCGATGCGGACGTGCGCGCGGACGGCGTTCGCGGTGGTGATGGGGGTGGCGTTGACGAGGAGCGACCTGTCGCCGTCGGGGCCGTCCCACTCGAACTCGACGGCGTCGCCGTCGGCGAGCGGGCCGGCGAGCGAGTCGTACGTACCGTTCACGCCGGGGGCCTCGGAGAGGATGGCGGCGATGTCGTCGTAGCGCTCGCGGAAGGCGCTGTTTGCGGACTCCACGACGGGGCCGTCGTCGAACCGGACGGTGGCGATGGCGTCCTCGGCGTTCTCGTAGAGCGCGGACAGCCGGTCGCGTTCGAGCGCCAGTTCCGACTCGTTGCGGCGGCGGCGGGAGTCGTAGATGCCGATGCCGAGCGCGACGACGCCGCCGAACACGACGGCGTCGAGCGCGATGAAGTAGGGTTTGAGGTCGTTCTGGACGAACTGCTGGATGCCGAGCACCCACGCGAGGAGCACGGCGAACGCGACGAGGACGCCGAGCGACCACTTCGCGGCGTTCACGACGTACTCGTCGCTCCAGTCGCGCGTGTACAGCCAGAGACCGCCGACGACGAGAGTGAGCGCGAGCGCGAGGCCCGGCGAGTTCTCGAACAGCGTCGACCACAGGGGCTTGTGGGGCGGGTTCGTCCAGTCGTCGAGGATGTCGAGCAGGGGGAACCAGAGGAGTCCGACGCCGAGCGCGCTGACGAGGCCAGCGGACGTGACGCGTCGGAACGAGACAGCCATTACGGGAGATAGTGGGATTTCTGTCAAAAGGCTGTGGGCCGAACTCGCCCCGGCCCGACAGCCTAACCCGTTCGGGTGCGAAGCCGGGGGTGATGCCCGCCGACAGTCCGGGACTCCACCACGTCACGTCGCTCGTCGCGGACGCACAGGCGAACGTGGACTTCTACACGGGCGTGCTGGGGTTGCGCCTCGTGAAGCACACGGTGAACCAGAAGGACATGCTCACTCGCCACCTGTTCTACGGGAACGCGTCCGGGGAGCCCGGCACCGTCTACACGTGCTTTCCGTATCCGAACGAGGTGCCCGCGCGCCCCGGGAAGCCGAGCGTGCCGGCGGCGATGTTCGCCGTCCCCCCGGGGAGTCTCGACTTCTGGCGCGACCGACTCGACGCCCACGGCACCGAGTACGAGACCCGAGAGCGACTGGGCGAGACGGCGCTCCGGTTCAGCGACCCCGCGGGGACGACGCTCGAACTCGTCGGAGCGGCCTCGCCCGTGGAACCGTGGACGGCGAGCGTCCCCGACGAGCACGCGATTCGGGGGTTTCACGGCGTCACGACCCTGCCCGCCGACCCGTACGCCACCGCGAGCACGCTCGAAACCTTCGGCTTCTCGCTCGACGGCGAGGACGGCGACCGGGTGCGGTATCGCGCGCCCGGCGACCGCGCGACCGTCGTGGACATCCTGAACCGGGACGCCGAGTACGGCCGCGAGGGCGTCGGCTCCATCCAGCACGTCGCGCTCCGCGTCCCCAGTCGAGACGACCTCATGGCCTACCACGACCGCCTCCGAGAACGCGACCTCCGCGTCTCCCGGGTGCGCGACCGCCGGTACTTCGAGTCGCTGTACGTCCGCGACCCCGGCGGCGTCCTCTGGGAGCTCGCGACCGAAACACCGGGGTACACGCTCGACGAACCCCGCGAGAAGCTCGGTGAGTCGTTCGTCCTGCCGGAGTTCTTCGCGGACGACCGCGACCTCATCGAATCCCAGCTCCCCGAGTTGGAGACGTGACCGTCCCGCACGCAGACCAGCCGATAGTCGTGTCGGGCGCGCCCCGCGGTGCGGCGGACGCGGGCGTCGTCCTCCTCCACGGCCGCGGCGCGACCGCGCAGGGCGTGACGAACCTCGCCGCCCCGCTCTACCGGCACGGCGTGACGTTCTTCGCGCCCGAAGCGGAGCGGAGCCGCTGGTATCCGTACGCGTTCGACCAGCCACGGGAGCGCAACGAACCACACCTCTCCGGCGCGCTCGCTCGCGTGGACGCCGCGCTCTCCCGCGCCCGCGACGCCGGCCTCCCAGCGGAGCGCGTGCTCCTGTTCGGGTTCAGTCAGGGCGCGTGTCTCGCCTGCGAGTACGCCGCCCGACACCCCCGCAGATTCGGCGGTGTCGTCGCGCTCTCCGGCGGCCTGCTCGGCCCCGTCATCCAGTCGGACGAGCACGCGGGTAGCCTGGAGGACACCCCGGTCTTCCTCGGGGTCGGCGCGGACGACGACCGCGTGCCCGTCGCGCGCGTCCGCGACACAGCCGAGGCCTTCGAAGCGCTCGACGCCGACGTGACGACGACGGTCTACGACGGCGTCGGACACGAGGTCACGGACGACGAGTTCGACCGCGCGAACGCGCTACTGAACGGGATTCTCGCCGGATAGAAACGAAGCGGGGTTCGTGTCACCTGACCCCCGGCTTCGACTGAACCACACACCACGACCAACCTTAATTGTACTTGTTACAGTGGAGTTTACTCGTCCGTCCGATTCACCACCAACCGCTGTAACGCGATACGCACCCAATACCCCGCCTCCTCGTCCTCCACGTGGTCGAGCGCGTTCTCCAAACACTCCTCCACACTCTCACCCCCCGAACTATCCATACGTCCACACCACACACAAAAACACAAAATAGTATTGGAGAACCGACACCGAAAAACCACCCTGGCACACTCCACACCCTCAAAAGTAAACAAGCCACTCATCAACTGCCGAACAGAATAGCGGGCTCGACGGGAGTCACGCGAGCGAACAAAGTGAGCGAGTGTGACTAAGCGAGACGCCTCCGGCGTCTCGCGGAGTCGCCCCGTTTTTCGGCGAACTTCGTTCGCCGTAAAAACGGGCTCGACGGGATTTGAACTAACGCGAGACTCGCTTCGCTCGCCTCGCTGAGTTCAGAATCCCACTCGCTGCGCTATTCGTTCTCGCTTCACTCGAACAGAATAGCGGGCTCGACGGGTCTTCGCTTCCGAGGTTGCGCATGGGGTGGGGGTTATCGTTCTCAGTCATCGTTCAGGAACTGCCAGCGACGATCTGCTTTCTCGCGCTGCGATGCTCGGTCGTAGTGCTTGTCCAGCACGTCCTCGCTCGCGTCGAGGCGGTCGGAGACGACGCCGCGCGGCACGCCGTCGTTCCGGTACTTCGTCACGCGCGCTTTCCGCACGTCGTGTGGACTCCGCGCTGAGGGGCAGCTGCTCGCGCCGTCCGCGGTCGCCCACTCGCACGTATCGGGTTCCTCTCCGTGCGGGCAGACCACGCCGACACGGCAGGGCCGCGTCCACCGATAGAACGTCTGGCGAATCGACGAGGATGAAACGCGCCCATACCTGGTAGTGACGAGCGGCCGCCGCCCGTGGTCGTCCTCGACGTTCTTCCGGGGGCCGTCGATGTAGTCCTGGAGCGTCGAGGCGACCGACCGACTGATTCGGTTGTACCGCTCGCCGTCGTCGTCGTTCTTCAGGGGAGTTCCAGACCCGGGCCGATGCACGTAGTTCAGTCCCGGCGTGTCCGTGTCGAGGTCAGCGTCTCGGAGGTCGAGCGCGCGCACGCCGCCGCTCCGCGCGCCGGTGTGCCAGATGAGCGTCCAGATCACGTGCTCCCGACTCGCGTACTCGTACTGCGAGAGGTAATCGAGAATCGGCGGCACTCGCTCGGGTTCTATCGTCGAATCGCTCACTTCCTCGTGCTTCGACAGCGAGGGCAGCGGCACCTTCTCGTAGAGGTCTTCTTCGACGGCCTCGATCTGCGCGCAGAACCGAAGGAACGAGCGGAGCGTCGCCAGCGCGCCGTGAATCGTCTTCGGTGCGAGTTCGTCTGTCTTCCCCTTCGAGTACCCGCCGTTTCTGCGCCAGATACGGAACTGGTAGAGATCGCGTCCGTCGAGGTCGGCCATGCTGTCGATGCCGCCGTGCTCCCGACACCACTCGACGAACGCACGCAGATGACTCTCGTGAGACACCTGCGTCCAATCCGCCGCGTCGTGCTCCATCGACTCCAGATGCATCTCTACAGCATCCGAAGGCGGAATCGGTTCGAGATTGGTATCAGCCATATACCCCACCATACTGGACTAGGTTTGATATAGTTAACGACGATTGTAATCGCACCACTACCAGGTATATAACACACCGGACGTGCGATAAGGAGTATGAGAAAATCGGGGAAGTGGATGGTTCTCCTCGACGACAGAATCCTCGAACTGTTCGAGGAGACGGGAGAGGAATATATGTCCCCGAGCGAAATCGCCGGGCACAACGTGATTCCGTACAGCGTGAGCTACGTCAGCCAGCGGTGTAAGAAACTGGCCGAGCACGGGCTGTTACAGCCGGTCGGGAACGGAGTCTACACGATGACCGACGAGGGACGCGCGTACCTCCGCGAGGAGTACAACACAGCAGAGAACAGCGGAATCGAGGTAGAGAACGAGAACGCTACCGGAGTGAGTGAGGAGGACGAAGCGTAATGTCGGTTCGCCGGATGGGACGATGGATGTACCCCGTAGACGAGCGCATCCTCGAGCACCTGGACGACACCAACTGGGCGACACCGCAGACGATGGCGCGCGAGTTGGAGTTCGCCCAGATCGACGCGGACGAGCGCACCATCGAGAAGCGTTGCCAGCTCCTCATCGAGCGCGAACTCGTCGCGCCCGTAGTTGAGGACAGCGAGATGGTTGAGATTACGACGTGGGGGCAGGCCTACCTTCGAGGCGACGTAGCCGCGGATATGTTGCGGTCGTACCCGTAGCGAATATTACGGCGCGGGTTTTCTGTCGGTTCGTGTACCGATTCGAGCCGGACGAGATAGACGCCGAACGAGCAGACCATCAGGCCCTCCTCCAGGGCACGAAGGGCGACGACCGAGACGCGAAACGAGTTGGTAACCTCGGAGAAATCGCGTTCGAGCGGTTCTGCCGCGAGTACCTACCGGCGGAGATGTGGACGTGGATGAACGAGGAAGCGATTCGGCGGTGTAACCCGGAAAGCTTCTCGAAGTACGACTTCGAGGTGTTCGGCTTCGAGGTGGACGTGAAGACTTCCCGCGACATCTCCGCGTTCACACCCGAAGCACTCGCGGAGAACGACGACGAGGACGACATCATCGTGATGGTGTGGCACCGCGACAACGAGGACGCCCTGATTCTGCTCGGCTGGGAGTGGGTAGACACCATCACGACGAAGATCGAGATGGAGGAGAAGTACACGGGCGAAACGCCCGCGAAGCTCGAACCCATCGCCGCGAGTCCGATGAACGAACTCATCGACCTCGGTCCGAACACCGCGCACCTGAACCAGATGCCGGAAAATCCGTTCTCACCGGGCGACCGTGTGAAGAAGAAGGAGGGGCATCGCGGAGATCCCGCTGTGGTCATCGAGGTGCTGCCGCCGGAGACGGAGGCGAGTATCTACGGGAACACGATGGAGGAGGAAGCGGTGAACGTCGCGTTCCCCGACCACCTCGACGGCGGGCCGGGCGACTGGGAAACAATTCACGAGGCGAAACTGGCGTCGTACTGCGACGACCAAGACATCAAGCTGTACACCTACAAGCACTCGAACTTAGAATTTGCAGAGGAATAGAGACCAGAGTAACTGTAACCCTTGGTTCAACCTCCTCCAGCAATAAGTATAGATTTCTTACACATATTGCCTCGGGGGTAATTATATCAAACTGTTAAGTTGATCTATTAGTTACCATCAGGTACCGGGACGGGATGTTCCGGTGTCTACTGTGCATTGGACACAGTTGGGTTAGGTAGCTACCGAGAACGGTGCCAAACCGGGCGCGAGAAACGTCACACACTTCTCGCATTCACACCCCGGTTGACCGCACTGTTCTTCGCAAAAACAACTGGATAGTCACAACTAACCACTTACCCCAGACGGCGGCCGTCACCCCCCATTGAGGGGGGATTCGGCCGCCCGTCCGACCGCCCGGAACGACGCCGGGACGGGACAGCATCAGTCACGAGACGGCCGCTATCCACCGAACAACTGGTGGGCGACAGCGTCCGGGTGGTACTCCGTATCTGCTTCGGGGAGGTTCCCGAGGTCGCGAACCGTCTCCGCATCCTCACCGACACCAGACCGGAGTTCCGCCGCGTACTCCTCAACGTGTCCGTCCTCGTCGAGCACACGCTGACAGTGCAACTGTACCGAGTCCGGCATCTCCCGCAGGTGCTTCGCAACACCCATACCGTCCTCGCGGTGGGCGAGAAACAGCATCACCGCGTGCCGCTTCGCAGCGAGCCGCGTAATCTCACCCATCCGCTCGCGTACCTGGTGCGAGTTCGACGTGCCTTCCGCGTGGTCGAGCGACGCGTCGTCAACCAGCACGAGCTTCCGCCGCTCCGGCTCCGCTTCGAGGACGTCTTCGAGTTCGTCGATAGACTCGACTTCCTGGTAGTCGTCAATCCAGCGCGCCGAGATATCGTCCCGCGGGACGTTCCCGACGACGAGCAAGTCCTCGACGAATCGATCCGTGAGATCGACGCCGAGGAACCCGACGTTCGTCTTGCCGTTGTTCGTCCCGCCGGTCAGCACGATGATGCGACCGACGTACCGCAGCACCTTCCAGAACTCCGCGAGGCTCTTCACGTACCCCGTATCGAGGTCGTTGTCCGTGATGCCCGTCTCGAACGCGACTTGCGACGAGTTCCCGGCGGCAATCGCCTTCGTCGTCCGTTCGGAGCCGGTAATCCCGATCGCGTCACGGGCGCGCGCCGTCGCCGCGAACGACCCGTCCTTCCCGGACTTCTCCCACGCACGGGCACGCCACGAGAGGTTCCGAGCCAACTCAGCCGGGACGCGGCCAGTCCACTCGGGGAGTTCTACTTCGTCCTCTGCACGCAGCGCCTCTCTCAGCTTCGCAGGGTCGAGGTCACCCATCGGTATCACCGCCGTCGTCGCGCGCGAGGTCGTTCGCCTTCTCGATTACTTCCTTCTCCAGTTCGTCGCCGGCACCGTCGCCGTCAGCAGCCCCATCTTCTTCCTGGAAGGCGTCGGCTTCATCGGGGCGCTCGTCACCAAGCGAGTCGAGCATCTGACTGATACCCTGTCCGTTCGGCAGGGTCAGCTCGTCGTACGTCGCGTCCGACTCCGCGACCAGCGACTCAGCCATCCGCCGAACCTGCGCGCGGAACGTCCGTTCGAGTTCCCCGAGCTTCACGAGTTCCTCTTCCTGCTCCTCCCAGATCTGCGACGTGTAGAACAGCATGTTCTCCATCTCGTGCGGACTCATCACCGAGCGCGTCGTCCCGATCGCCTCGAGGGCGTCACGATCGAACATCAACACGAGGTGCAGGGGTGGCGACGTACCGAGCGACACGGCGTCTCCCCACAGCATTTCTAGCTCCTCGAACTCACCGGGGTCGAGCCACTTCAGCCCGAACTTCGGCGGATGATGCCGCGGGTCGAAGTACACGATACCGTGCTGTTCGGGAGCGCGCGCCCGGTAAATCGCGAGCGGCACAGCGACGAGTGTCGCCGCGCCTTGCCCGACGAGGAACGCGAGCACGAGCACGGGAAGCCACGCCGGAATCGACGGCAGACCGACCGTGACGGCCGCGACCGATAGCGCGAGACCGCCAGCGACAACGAGGACAGCGGCAGCGAGCAGCCACCAGCGCCAGCGGTACAGGACGCCGCCCTCGGACTCGTGCACCGCAGGCAGGTTCTCCGGGTTCGCGTCGCTCATACGATATCATCCCGGCTTTTCAGCCGCTTGCTGACAAGACCGAAGATGATAGTCGTCGAGACGACGCCACCCGTCGAACCGGCAAGCGCGACGAACCACATCGCACCAGTCGGGACGAGTCCCGGGCCGACACCGCCACCGGGTTCAACCGGGTTCGACCATGCGAACTGGTGTTCCACGTCGAGCGACACGACGATAGTCTGGTCACCGTCCCGAACGGACGCCGGCACCTTCACGAGCACGCTCGTTTGGGGCGGGACCGTGAACGAGACACCGGCCACACGACCGTGCCCGGACGCCACGATCGAGTTCGAGTCCGTCGCACCGAGCGTCATCGCGACCTGCTTCGTGTTCCGAACCTGGACGAGCGCGTAGCCCTCGCTGTGCCACTCCACGTTGTGCACGGTGACGCCCTCGATAATCGTCTCCTCGACACTCCCGAGGTCGCCGTCGTCCTCGAGCAGCGCGACGATACCGTAGCCCGTGCTCCGGTAGTCGTTCGCGCCCGACGCCGGCCCGCTCGTCGTCGTGTTCGTCCCGACAGGCAACTCCTGAGCAGCCACAGGCGCACCAAACGCGGGCAGCGTTACAGCGACAACCAGCAGTATGAGTATAAGTTTGCGCATAAAGAGAGAAGGTTAGAGTCGGCTCCAGAGTGCGATTAGGAACGGCCCGAGGATCGGTCCGACGAGCAGGACGATGCCGAATCCTGCGATGCCGATACCGATCAAGCCGTACGGGAGATCGGGGACAACGTCACCGGGAGTCGGCACCCAGTCGAACCAACCCGATGGGTCGAAGTTGGGGCCGTTGCCACCGCCGCCGGTGGCGTCGGACTCGTCACCGTCGTTGTCCTCGTCCATCATCTCCACGAGTTCCTTGTACTGCTCTTGGTTCGCCTTAACCTGCTCGAGCACCTTCGTCAGGTTCGACTCGTTCGGGTCGTTCGCGTGTTGCGTCGCGTTCTCGACCTCCTCGCCGTCGGCGTTCGTGATAGACTGCACCGTGATGTCGCCGCTCGACACCACAGCCGTCCGCGAGGTCACATCCGTCTCGTAGGTGCCGTTCACCCACTCACCGGTCTCATCGGTGTAGATGATGTGCACGGGCTTCGTGAGGTCGGCACCGTCGCCAACTGAGTACGTCATATCGTTCGTCCACGTGCCGTTCGGCGGGGTCGAGTCCGTCGCTATCCAGCCTGAGTACGTGTTCGTACTGTTGATTTGCTGGCCGTCAACGACCGATCCGGCCAGCACGTCAACCTCTACGGTCTTGCTCACGTCCGTGAGCGAGTACCCCAGAGAGGACAGCAACATCGCGCGCCACGACTGGTCGCCGCGATCGCTGGTCTCCATCGAGTGCTGGATGTACCAGCTGGTCGTGTGGTAGTCCTGCGCGCTGACGTTCCCTGACTGGAGTTTCTCGTACAGCTGGGACAACAGCCCACCGTTCGAGTCACCGAGCACCTCGATGACCGCGTTATCAACGCTCTCCAGTTCGTCGTGACGAGCGCGGAACTGGTTCGTGTAGGACTCCCGCGTGGTGACGTTGTACACCCGAATATTGTTCATATTCGTGTGGTCGCCATCAGTCAGTTCGAGCGTCCTATCCGACGGCGTGAACGTGTGTACCGGCCCGTTCGAGTTCGAGATCGTCACCTCGCCCTCGTTGTATGTCACGGTCACCGTGACACCCGACCCGGATTTCTGCGGGCTGGGTGTGTTGGGGCCGTTGATGTCCGTCCAGTACGAATACTGACCTTGGCGGGTCTCCACGGTCACGTCTCCAATCTGGAGCATCGTATCGGACTCGCCGTCAACGGGGAGATTTCCGAGCGAGAGATCTACCTTAACCTTCTTCGCTTTGGTCAGGTCGATACTCCGCGGGAGACCCGTCCCGTCGTACGTCGGGCCGAGCGATTGCGTGAACGTCGCCGTGTTGATAAGGTCTACCCAACTGCCGGTTTCAGGATTCCAGACCTGCACGAGCACATCCTGTGTGAGCGGGTTCACCGTGTCGATAGCGCCACCGGACTCAAGGCTGTCACTACTATCGTTGTACTTCCAGAGTGTCGGCACCACGACCTGCTCGCCGCTCGCGGTCACGACCGTCGTCGCCGTGGACTTGTTCGCCGCGAAGTCCGGACTGGTGACACGGGAGACCTTATAGCCGGTCTTGTACGTGCCGTTATCGTTGATGTAGCCGATACGGATGTTGTCAGCGACGCCCGCGTCTTGAGCCTGGTAGACGAGACCCGCAAGCGCGTTGGTTTGCGAGAGGTACTGCCGCCACAGGTGCAGCTGCTGTTTAGCGACGCGCTCGTGAGCGGCGGTATGCGCGTCGGTCACAGCACTGATTTCCTCAGAGCCGTTGGTGACGGACTCGATGAACGCCGTCCGACCGTCACCGATAGCCGGGTTCTGGAGGCGCTGGGCGTAGTTATCCCACTGGTCGAAGTACTGCATCGTGAACGCCTTGTCCTCGAGCGCGAGCGACGCGAGCCGCCGCGCCGCCTCCGTCTCCGTGTCACCATCGATGGTGTTACCCTGCATATAGCACGGATTCGGATTCGCGTGCGTCACGCCGTCCTCCTGCGAGTACGCATTCGTGCCGCCGTACCCACGGAAGAAGCCAGAGAGCCAGCCGAGCATGTTCTCCTCGCTGTTACAGACTGTCACGTCGTCGCTCGACGCCGCGGCCGGTGTGGCGGCGAAGCCGACACCTCCGAGGACAGTCGAGACAACGACGAGCGCAGCCAACAGCGATGCAAAACGATTGGTCATCACTCGGTCACCGTGAGACGATCGCACCGACGACCATCATCGCGGTGAAGAACCCGATGCGGCCGTAGATGCCGAACGCATGCACTCCATCCTGCACAACAGGCAGGGCACTATACGCGACCATCAACGCCGTGACGACCGCCACGTACCCTTTCTCGAATTGGTGGTAGTAGCGGAAGTCACGCGTGTTCGAGGATGCGAACGCGAGCGCGAAGAACGCGAGCGTCGCCCCCAGCGGGTAGTACTTGTGCTGGGTGAGGAACGCCACCACGGGGTCAAGCAGCCCCGTCATGATGAGCGAACTCAGGCCGAACGCAACGGCCAGCGCAGCACTCCCGACGTTGATGAACGAGAACGACTTCTGCCACGACGACCGACTATTGCGAGCCATCGGTCTACTCCGTGCGCACCTCGTAGCGCACACCTTCGCCGCGTTCAGTTTCGTACGTTTCACCAGTGTTCTTGATGCCAACCACGTCGCCGCGGCCGACGTTCGCCTGGTCGATTTGCCGATCAACCGAGGCGTTACCCCACATCAGCTTCTCCTCACCGGGGCCGAGGCTAAGCCGGTAGACGCGGCTGTTGTACTCCCCGCAATCCTCCCGGATTTTGCGGAGTTCACCGACGACAGACTCACCGTCTTCGAGGTCGAGCCAGTCATCCGAGTCGTCTCCGAGATCGTCTTCGTCGTAGTCTCCCTCGACGGGACTCAATGCAGCGAAACCGCCCGAATCGTCCTGGTCAGATGCCATGACATACTAGGGTACTAGACGTACAGACTAGGTGCTAAGCGTCCCTCAGTGAAAGTAAAACTCGACACGCTATGCCCGCGCCTCCTCGATGAGTTCCAGTCCCGACTCGAAGTGTTCCGGCGCAAGACCGGCTTGCGCCAGCACACCGAGCGGGTCGAGGGTCGTGTTCACCGCGAGGGTTCGCACGCGCTCGAACGCCTCATCGAGTTCTTGCTGTTCAGCAAACGAGCGCTCTCGAACCACCGGGTCGGGGTGCAACAGCGCGACCCACTGCTCCACGGGCAGCGCACCGAGCGTCCAGTCATCGACAACGTTCGCGAGACGCAACTCGCATCCGCAGCTGCACTCGTCCGGCGTCCCGTCACGCCACGGGTCGAGACTGCGCGCGAGCACGTCACACTCACACAGCACGTAGGTCGCCGGGTCGTTCAAGAACTGCGCGACCTCGCCACGTGTTTTCGGAAGAGTAGGAAGCATCAACGGCCGCATATCTACGCCACCACCGCTGGCAGGCCGTTCCTCACCGTCAGATTCGATAATCGCGTCCATCCGCCAAGACGGGGGCCGCTCTACAGATTCCGTGACTGTTCGGACGCCCCAGTTGGGATCAACGCCCGTTTTCCGTTCCACCGCCTCCGTCGCTGACGGCCATCGTTCACCGACCGGCTTGTCGAGCCAGTCTTCCTCGTCCTCCTCGAGGCCGTCCACGTCACCAGCACCGTCCGTAACAGGTACCTGCGTACCGTGTTCACGGCGTGCAGCGGTCAGCGTCTCGTAGTGCTGGGGAATCTGCCAGGGGCTTCCACAGCAGCCACACTCGTATTCGACGCCGCGACGCGACGAGCGTACGATACGCTCACCGTGGTTGAGCGTCTGCTTAGCGCGGTCGGACTCGGCTCGTTGTTTGCACGCGTCCGCAGCGATCGCGCTGTTCGCGGTCATCGAACGGGTCGCCTTCTGGCTCATCGTGCTCCACTGCGTCGCCGCCCACGCGATGTACGCGGGCGGCCGTTCCAGGAAGTCCTCCTCGGCGCTGCTGATGTACTCCGCCGCATAGGCACTCCACGACTGCACGTCGTCCTCACCGTCCCACGGGTCGTCGCCTGCGACCCGTCGCACGGAGACCGCATCGTCGCCATGTCCGCCTTCGCCTGCGAGGTCGCAAACATCGACGTGCTTCTCAACGACCGAACGAAGCTCGTTCTCGAGAACGGTGGTGCAGTCTCCAGCTCCAATCGGGGCAGCGTCGAGCAGCACCATCACGTGATGGTGACCGTATCCGTGGTTCAGACCACCGCCGGGGTGTGGTTCGCCCTGCTTGTGGTACACCCAATCCGCAACACCAAGCGCATCCAGCTTGTTATACAGCGTACGGTAGACACCGTTACTCCACGAGTTGGCTATAGCGCGGTCGTGGTCGGCAGGGCCGACGCGTTCGTCATCGGGTTTCGACGAGGCGGAGAGTGTGAGAATCACGCTGTGCGGGTTCTCGTACTCACCGCTCGCCTCCACACCAGTCGGGCGTTCGCCGCCGACCGTTTCGCGTTCGATGGCCTTGAGACGAGCAATCTCGCGGGCGCAGTAACTCGGTTGCCACGAGTTTTCGAGTTCAATCTCGAACTCGGCGTACTCAGCATCGCCTTCGTAGCCGCGTGCGAGTCGCCCACGACGCCCGCGAGCGCGTTCGTACCACGCGAGCATCGATGCAATCCCATCGAGCCACGTCGCAGCGTACCGTTCTGACACCTCCGTCACAGTCACCGACTTCTCCATCGGACGCAGTGGTTCCGTTTGGGACTCCGTGATGACCTCTTCCGTGACTTCTCCGCGGAGAGTCATTTCATTCGACTCAGATAGCGGCACGAGCAGGCGCGAACCGAACTCGTCCCAGACCTCTGCGAGGCGATGCGCCGGGTGCGGTAGCTCCCGGTCTGGGTCAATCTCGATTTCATCGAGACCCGAATTCTTAATCGCGCGTTTCAGCGCCCGAGACGCATTTGTCGAGTTAGTCTGGTTGGCGGGCCGAGACCGCACCGCAGGGGGTCCCGAGGTACTCACAGCACCACCCCAGCAACAGCTACACGCACAGCCGCTCCGTTCCGGAACGAGGACGGTCGCCTTCGGCTCCCTGTGTTCCGGGCGCGTCGGCGCCGGTCGCTACGCTCCCGGCGTCGCCGTGCCGGGCTTTCACCCGTCCTCCACTCCGCTACAGAGTACTCAGACGGGAACCCGCATCCCCGCCGTTGGCGGTGGGCAGGTCCGGTCACGCTTCAGCGAGACCCACACGCGTCGCCCAGCGGAGATCGGGTTCGATCTGGTCAACCGGCTCACCGCGCTCGAGCACGGGAACCGAGTGACAGCCGCGGCACTCGCGGTAGCGAGTGCAGCTGTCCGTCACCGGGTTGAAGCAGACCTCGTGACAGGAGTGGCAATGATAGAGGAGCCACGAAGCGAAATCCGACACTACGCACCACCCCGGTTTGCGAACGTCAGGCCACGACGGCGTGGGGGCGCGTTCAGGAGGTTGTTTGTGTCGTTATTTGACGGTGGGCAGAAACCAGAGACGCGGCCGTTCGGGGCCGTTACGCTACGCTGAGAGGTGTTTTGGGTTTGTATCCAGAACGAGCCGCTACGGTACGGGCTCGACGGGATTTGAACCCGCGGCATCTTGGTCCGGAACCAAGTGCTCTGTCCACTGAGCTACGAGCCCTCACGTTCGCTAGCGGTGTTGCGGCTTTAACGCTTCTGGAATGGGTAGGTCGAAGGGGCCGCGGGCGGAAACCGAGGGTATGGAGGTCGTTCACGGCCGGGAGGTGTACGGAGTGGGTGTGGGGCCGGAGACGCGGTGTGCGCACTACGATTCCGCCGTGGACGTGATTGCGATTCGGTTCGCGTGTTGCGGGGAGTACTATCCGTGTTACGAGTGCCACGAGTCGGTGGCCGACCACGAGGCGGCGGTGTGGGAGGACGCGTCGGCGCGCGCGGTGCTCTGCGGGGTGTGCGGGCGGGAGTTGACGGTGGGCGAGTATCTCGATTGCGAGAACACGTGTCCCGGCTGTGGGGCGGCGTTCAATCCGGGGTGTCGCCGGCACTACGACCGGTACTTCGCGGCGGACGTACGCTAGGCGTCCGAGGAGTCGGGGCTGGGGCCGGAACCGGGGCCGGAGCCGTCGTCGGGGCCGTCGTCGGGGCCGTCGTCGATGACGGTTCGCTTCCAGGTGCCGCGGAGGAACCACGCGACGCCGACGATTGCGCCGAGGACGTTCCCGCACATCATGCCGAGCCAGATGCCGGTCGCGCCCATGTCGAGGACGAACACGAGGAGGTAGACGGTGGCGACGCGGCCGAGCCAGAGCGTCACCATCGAAATCGCCATCGCGGTCTTGGTGCTTCCCGCGCCGCGGAACGCGCCGAGGACGACCTGGAGGACGCCGATGAACACGAACTCGATGGCGCGGATGCGGACGTACTCGCTCCCGAACGCGATGGTGGCTTCGGCGTTCTCGACGCCGGGTTCGATGAAGACGGAGACGATCGGGCGCGGGAAGAGCGCGGCGACGACCGCGATGCAGAACAGGACGGCGGCGGCGACTTTCGCGGCGAGCCAGACGGCGCGCTCGGCGCGCTCAGCCTGGTTCGCGCCGAGGTTCTGGCCGACCATCGTGTTCGTCGCGCGGCCGAGCCCCATCGCGGGGAGGAAGACGAGGCTGACGAGGCGGTTCCCGAGGCCGAACGCGGCGACCACGGCGGGGCCGAAGGACGCGACCATCGCGGTCAGGGAAATCATCGCGAGCGCACTCGTGGACTGCTCGGCGGCGCTCGGCGTGCCGACGCGCACGATTTTCGACACGAACCCGAGGTCGGGGTAGAAGTCGGCGAGCGCGACGTCCGGGCCGGCGTCCGTGAAGAAGAGGACGTACGCGCCCATGATGGCGGCGACGAACCGCGCGAAGATTGTGGCGATAGCGGCTCCGACGATACCCATCTCGGGGAACACCCACCAGCCGAAGATGAGGAAGGGGTCGAGGACGACGTTAATGGCGACGCTGACGAACATCACGCGCATCGGCGTGCGGGTGTTCCCGTACCCCCGCATCAGACTGGAGAACACGAAGAACCCGAAGAGGGCGGGCATCCCGAGGAAGAACACCTCCATGTAGTCGGCGGCCAGCGGGATGACGACCGCGGCGGTCTCGGCGTCCGCGGGGAGCAGGGAGAGCATGTCCCGCGTGATGAAGTGGCCGACGACGCCGAAGACGGCGGCGAGCGAGCAGACGAACCCCATGGTCTGCGCGGCGACCTTCCCCGCCGACCCCTCGCTCTTCGCGCCCGTGTACTGCGCGACGAGAATCGAGCCGGCGGTGGTGAACCCGCCGCCGACCGAGATGAGGAAGAAGATGAGGGGGAAGGCGAGGCTGAGGGCGGCGACGGCGTTCGACGACAGCCTCCCGAGCCAGAAGGTGTCGGCGAGGTTGTACGCCACCTGGAGGAGCTGAATGACGACCATCGGCCAGGCGAGCGCCAGCATCGGCCGAATCAGGTCGCCTTCCGTGATACTACTCTCGACGCGGGGCTCTGACACTACCCGAGACTAGCTACGAATCGAAATGAGCGCTTCGACTTCAGCGCCGCGACGATACGGCCGCACCGACGGAACGGTCGGGCGCGGGCGAACGTTTTGGTGTCGGCGCGCGAATCCCCGGTATGGACAGAGAGCGCATCCAGACCGTGTCCGTCCTCGTCTACGACGGATTCGACGAACTCGACGCCGTCGCGCCCTACGAGGTGTTCGCGAACGCCGGCCTCGACGCCAGCATCGTCAGCCCGCACGGCGCGTCGGTCGTGGAAGCCAGCCACGGCCTCCGCGTCGAAACCGACCCCGACCACGACCAGCCCGACCTCGTGCTCGCGCCCGGCGGCGGCTGGAACGACCGCGACCGACCGGGCGCGTGGACGGAGTACGAGGACGACACCATCCCCCAGTACCTCGCCGACGCCCACGAATCCGGCGCGACCGTCGCCGGCGTCTGCACCGGCGGCATGCTCCTCGCGCAAGCCGGCCTCCTCGACGACCGCCCCGCCACCACACACCACACCGCCACCGCCGACCTCGAAGACGCCGGCGCACGCCTCGCCGACGCACGCGTCGTCGACTGCGGCGACGTCCTCACCGCCGCCGGCGTCACCTCCGGCCTCGACCTCGCCTTCCAGCTCGTCGAAACCATCCGCAGCCAAGACGTCGCCACCGACGTCAAACGAGAAATGGAGTACGAACCCCGCGGCAAAACCCTCGTCGCGCGCTAACAGCCCCCAGTCTGGCGCTCACTCGCTGCGAACCACGTCGGCTCGCGGCTACCGCCGCTCGCTATTTCGTGCCTCACGCCTCACTCCGTTCAGCGTTCGGCTGTATCGTGGTTCTCGCTCGTTCGCTTCGCTCACTCGCTGCGAACCACGTCGGCTCACGGGTCGCATCCGCTCCCCGTTCGCGTATTCCGTGGCGCTCACTTCGTTCGCGCCACGACGGCTCGCGCCTCGTCACACTCAGCGCTCGCTAGTCCGTCGCCCTCACTCGCTTCGCTCGTTGCGGGCGACTTCGTGCCGCCCGAACCCGTACCGCAATCGATTCGCGAGGCGGCGGGAGAACCGGCCGTCGCTCCGGGAGTCGAAGCGTTCGGCGAGCGCCTGGTAGATGAGGGGAACGGGGACTTCCTGGCGGAGGGCTTCCTGCACGGTCCAGGTGCCCGTGCTTCCGCCTTCGACGCGGTCCGCCACGTCGCCGAGGTCGTTTCCTTCCTCGCGGAAGGCTTCCTCGCAGAGTTCGAGGAGCCAGCTTCGGATGACCGCGCCGTTGTTCCACGTGCGAGAGACTTTTTCGAGGTCGAGGTCGTACCGGCCGTTCGCGAGGAGTTCGAACCCTTCGCCGTAGGCCTGCATGAGCGCGTACTCGACGCCGTTGTGCACCATCTTCACGTAGTGGCCGCTCCCGGTGTCGCCCATGTGGTCGTGGCCGTCGGGGCCGGTGGCGACGGCGTCGAAGACGGGCGCGAGTTCGTCGTACGCCCACTCGGGGCCGCCGACCATCAGGCTGAAGCCGAGTTCCGCGCCCGCGGGGCCGCCCGAGGTGCCGCAGTCGAGGTAGGCGGCGGGGCAGAACTCCGCGCGCCGAATCGAGTCCTCGAAGTAGGAGTTCCCGCCGTCCACCACGATATCCTCCGACTCAAGATGGGGTTCGAGGTCGTCGAGCGCGGCGTCCACGGGGTCGCCCGCGGGCACCATCATCCAGATGCGTTTCTCCTCGCCGAGGGTCTCCGCGAGTTCGTCGATGGAGTGCGCGGGCGTCGCGCCGGCGTCAGCCGCCGATTCGACCGCGTCCTCGTCGATGTCGAACGCGACCACGTCGATGCCCGCGTCCAGGCATCGGTCTACCACGATTCGCCCCATCCGTCCGAGGCCGAGCACGCCGAGTTCCATGTAGGAAGGGAGTGCTCCGCCCTCTTAGCGGTGGGTGATTAGGTCTCGATGTCGAGTTCTTGTTTGAGGCGGTCGCGGTCGCCGGTCTGGGCGTTCCAGAGCGCCGCGTACACGCCGTCGGCGTCGAGGAGTTCCTGGTGCGTGCCGCGCTCCGCGACCTCGCCGGCTTCCACGACGAGAATCTGGTCGGCGTTCTTCACCGTGGAGAGCCGGTGCGCGATGCTGAACGTCGTGCGGTCTTCGCTCAGGCGGTCGAGACTGCGCTGGATGAGGAACTCGGTCTCGGTGTCCACCGCGGACGTGGCTTCGTCCAGAATCAATATCTCGGGGTCTTGGAGGACGGTGCGGGCGATGCTGACGCGCTGGCGCTGGCCGCCGGAGAGCTTCACGCCCCGCTCGCCGACCCGGGTGTCGTAGCCGTTCGGCATCTCCGTGATGAACTGGTGGGCTTCCGCGGCCTTCGCGGCCTCCACCACGTCCTCGCGGTCGGCGTCGAACTCGCCGTACTTGATGTTCTCCGCGATGGTGCCGTCGAACAGGAAGGTGTCCTGGCCGACGTACCCGATAGCGCCGCGCAAACTTTCGAGGGTCACGTCCCGGATGTCGTGGCCGTCCACGCGGATTTCGCCGCCGTCCACGTCGTACAGCCGCAGCAGGAGTTTCAGAATCGTGGACTTCCCCGCGCCCGTCGGCCCGACGAGCGCGGTGGTCTCGCCGGGGTCGGCGTCGAAGCTCACGCCGTCGAGAATCACGTCCTCGTCGGCGAGCGGGTCGGGGGTGTCGTCGTCGGGGTCGCCGTAGGGGTCGCTCTCGTAGCCGAACGTCACGTCGTCGTACTCGACGCGGCCCTCGACGGGCGAGATGTCGGTGGCGTCCGCGTCGTCCTGAATGCGGACGGGGATGTCGCGCAGGCCGAACACGCGCTCCGAGGACGCCTTCGCGTTCTCGTACTGGTCGACGATGTTCGACACCTCGGCGAGCGGCGTGACGAACCGCTGGGTGAGCAGGATGAACGTCACGAACTCGCCCGTGGAGAGCGTGCCGGAGAAGAACAGCGGCGGCCCCTGAAAGAGCCAGATGCCGCCGACGACGAAGGTCACTGCAAAGGAGAGGCCGGCGAGCAGTTCCATGCCCGGCCGGTAGAGGTAGTTGAGCTTCAGGACGCTCATCGTGTCCCGGAAGAAACTGTAGGAGGCGTCGCGGACGCGCCCGGTCTCGTAGGACTCCGTGTTCGAGGTCTTCACGAGTTCGACGCCCGACAGGGCGTTCTCCAATCGGGTGTTGAGGTCGCCGATGCTCTGGCGCTGGGCGACGTACCGGGGTTCGACCGTCCGCATGAACCAGAGGGTGAGGACGACGATGAGGGGGATGGCGGCGAGCGTCACGATTGCGAGCTGCCAGTTCATCCAGAGCATGATACCGGCGATGCCGACGACCATCACGGCGAGCCGCGCGGTGTTCTGGAGGGCGTTGTCGAGGAAGACTTCGAGATTGCTCGCGTCGTTGTTCAGGACGGACATGACCTCTCCCGTCTGTTTGTCGTCGAAGAACGTCATGTCGAGGCGCTGCATCTTCTCGAAGGAGTCGGTGCGCACGGCGTGCATCACGCGGTGCGCGAACAGGTTCGCCGCCACGCCGTACAGCCACGTGAACACCGCCGTCACGAAGAACGCGACGACGATGGCCACCGCGGCGAACTGGAACTGCGCCGCGTCGGGCGCGGTCGCGGGCAGCCACGACGCGGGCACCACGGGGAGCGAGAACGCCGAATCCCCCGTGAACACGCTGTCGATAGCCGCACCCAGCAAGAGCGGGGGCAGGAGGCTCGCGGCGCGCGCGACGACGTTCGCCGCCATCCCGCCCGCGAAGTACTTCCACTCCGGCACACCGTACTCCGAGAACAACCGATAGAGCGGTCGTTCGACGCGGTCGCGGTACGTGTCGAACACGCTCTCCTCCTCCGGCGTAGACATCTACCCGTACGTCGAGAAGCAGGGGGATGAGGGCTGTGGTAGCGGCCAGCCTATCGGTCTAACGCCCGCCGCGGGAGGATGCGGGGGTCGCCGTCGTCGAAGTCCACCGCGGCGTCCACGCCGAACACGTCCGCGAGCAACTCCTCGGTGACCACGTCCTCGGGCGGCCCCCAGTCGTACACCTGGCCGTCCCGCAGGGCGACGAGGTAGTCCGCGAACCGCGCGGCCTGCTGGAGGTCGTGCAGGACGACGCAGACCGTCGCGCCGCGCTCCTCGTTGAGTTCGTGGATGACGTCCATCACGCGGAGCTGGTGGTGGAGGTCGAGGTACGTCGTCGGTTCGTCCAGCAGGATGGTGTCGGTCTGCTGGGCGAGCGTCATCGCGATCCAGACGAGCTGTTTCTGGCCGCCGCTGAGGTTCCCGAGGTCCTCGTCGCGGAGGTGGGTGATTCCCGTGAGTTCGATGGCGCGCTCGACGGCCTCTTCGTCCTCGGTGGTGCGGCCGTCGAAGAAGCCCTTGTGGGGGTAGCGGCCGTGGTGGACGAGGTCTTCGACGGTGAGGCCGCCGGGCGCGTTGTTCTCCTGGGAGAGCAGGCCGAGTTCGCGCGCGAACTCCTTGTCCCCGAGGTCGGCGATGTCGCGGCCGTCGAGCACGATGTCGCCGCCCGCGGGCGCGAGGTGGCGGGCGAGCCCGCGCAGGAGCGTGCTCTTCCCGCTGCCGTTCGGCCCGACGAGCGCGGTTATCTCGCCCTCGGGGATGACGAGCGTGTCGCAGTCGACGACGGGTTCGCCGACGTTCGCGTACCGGAGTTCCAGGTCGCTCGCGCGGAGCTTCGCGTCCGGCGTCTCGTTCGCGGTGCCGTCGGTCGAATCGGTGGAGTGTGTCTGTGACATGGCTAGAACTCGCTGACGTCGCCGTTCCGGCGCATCAGGTAGAGGAAGTACGGGCCGCCGATGAGGCCGGTGACGATGCCGACGGGAACCTGCACCGGCATCAGCGCGAGGCGCGCGACCACGTCCGCGACGACGACCAGCGCCGGCCCGAGGAAGAGCGAGCCGAGGACGAGCCGTCGGTAGTCGCTCCCGACGACGGTGCGGACGGCGTGCGGGACGACGAGGCCGACGAACCCGACGAGGCCCGCGACCGAGACGGCGGTCGCGGCGGCGAGGATGGCGAGCGTGGACACGCCGAACCGGACGAGTTCGACCGGCATCCCGAGCGAGCGCGCGGTGTCCTCGCCGAGCAGGAGGACGTTCAGGTGGCGGGCGGCGAGGAAGATGGCGGGCACGACGAACAGCGTGGGGAGCGCGGCGAGCCGGAACTGCTCCCAGTCCACGCCGGTGAGAGAGCCGGTCGTCCACGCGATGGCGGTCTTCACGGCCGCCGTGCTGTCGAGGAAGTAGAACAGGCCGGTCTGGAGGGACTGGAAGATGGTGGCGACGATGACGCCCGCGAGGACGAGGCGGACGGGACTCGTGCCGCCCTGCCACGCGATGGCGTACACGAGGAAGAACGCGATGGAGCCGCCGACCGCCGCGGCGAACGGGAGCGCGGAGAACTGGATGCCGACGACGGGGAGGACGACGTACGCGCTGGAGAAGAACACGAGCGTGAGGAGGACGGCGAGTCCCGCGCCGCCGCTCACGCCGAGGATGTACGGGCTCGCGAGTTCGTTCCGCGTGACGGCCTGGAACACCGCGCCGGAGATGGCGAGGTTCATGCCGACGAGGATGCCGATGAACACGCGCGGCATCCGGATGTTCCAGACGATAATCTGGGGCGTCGTCATCCACTCCGGGAACTCGTTCCCGAGGAGGGCGGCCGCCCACACGTCCGGGTTGAAGACGATGCGGGGGTTGGTGACGACGGAGAACGTCTGGGCGATGGTCATGTCGTACGACCCGAACCAGACCTGGACGAACCCGGCGACGAGGACGGCGAGGACGCTCCCCGCCATGAGCGTCAGGAGGCGCTTATCGCGCGGCGCGACCAGCGACCGAATCGACTCTCGCGTGGTCGTCTCGTTACTCATCGAGCGACCCCCGTTCGCGGGATGTCACTCGTCGCCTGGTTCGCGTCATCTACCCCAAGAAAGCTTAGGGACGCCTAAATCCGTTGCGGTTAGGCGTTCCCGTTCGCGATGTCGGAGACGCGCTGCGGGTCGTACAGCATCTCTTCGACGCCGTAGAGCTGTTCGGCGGCGCGCTGGGTCACGACGAGGTTCGAAATCGGGCCCTGGTAGAGCGGGCCGCCGCGGTACACGTCGCCGTTCTGGACGGCGGTGAGCTGGCTCGCCGTGTTGTCCGCCTCCATCGGCGCGACGACGGACTCCTGGAACTCGTCCGCGGTCATGCTCTCGCGGCCGCGAATCATGAGCGCGTCCGGGTCAACTTCGAGCAGGGTCTCGTAGTCGATGGTACCGCGACTGGAGAGGAAGTCCTGGACGTTCGCCTCCGCGAGCGCGTCCCGGACGTTCAGGTCGCGCCACTGCTTGTGGCTCGTGCCGCCGCCGACGAGGTAGGGGTAGAACGAGGACTCGGAGGCGGGCCAGAGGATGGCGATGCGGGGACGCTCGGAGTCCGCGGTGGGGACGAAGTCGAGGTTCGACTGGAAGTCGTCGTGCAGGCTCGCGAACGCCTCGTAGCGCTCCTGCGCCTGGAATATCTCCGCGACCTTCTCGAACGCCTCGTACAGCGTGTAGTACTCGTAGTCCTCGTGCCAGGGGTAGGTCTGGGAGAAGATGGAGTTCCCGATGATGGGCGCGACGCCGTTCGCTATCTCGTCCACGTCGGCCTGATTCCACCCGAAGCGGTTGATGAGGAAGTTCGGGTCGAACACCTGCACGTCGATGCCGTGTTCCTGTTCGAGCGAGTAGAACAGTTCCTTCGAGACGCCGTCCTGGTAGAGCGACGTGGTGTCGCTCTTGTCCGCGGAGACGCCGGGAATCTCGTCGTAGTAGTTCGTGTGCCAGCGGTTCGCGAGCCAGAGCGCCTTCGGCTCCTCGACGCCGAGCGCGAGCCCCATGTCGGCGTAACTGCCGTTGTTCGCGATCCACGTCTCGGGCACCTCCTCGAACGTCACGTCGCCCGTGGGCACCATCGACACCGTGTACGGCGTGCTGGACTCCGTGGTGGTCTGTTCGGTGGTCGTCGATTCCGTGGTCGTGGCGTCGGTCGTCGTGCTGGTGGTCGAGTCGCCGCTACTCTGACAGCCCGCGAGGGCCGCGCCGAGCACAGCGCCGGTCGTGCCGAGGAACTTCCGTCGATCCATACCTGTTTAGGCCAGCCTAAACGATAAGAAACCACCGGTTTTTCGGCGGCCCTAAACGCCGGGGACGGGAACTTTTAAGCACGCACGACCGCACGATTCGGGTATGCGCGTCGCTCTCTCGGTAGTACGTGGATAACGCCCTCGCCGTTTCTGACGCGCGAACCGCCCACGACCGACCAGCGACGACTCTCCAGTCATGACAGACGTTCCAGCGGACTACGACCCCGACGAACTCGAACCGCGCCTCCAAGAGCGATGGCTCGACGAGGAAACCTACGCGTACGACGGCGACGCCGACACCGCGTACGTCATCGACACGCCGCCGCCCTACCCCACGGGCAACCTCCACATCGGGCACGCGCTCGGCTGGAGTTACATGGACTTCACCGCGCGCTACCACCGGATGCAGGGCCGCGACGTGCTGTTCCCGCAGGGCTGGGACTGCCACGGCCTCCCGACCGAGGTGAAAGTCGAGGAGAACGAGGACATCCACCGCACGGACGTGTCCCGCCAGGAGTTCCGGCAGATGTGCATCGACCACACCGACGCCCAGATCGCGTCGATGAAGGACACGATGCAGGAACTCGGGTTCAGCCAGGACTGGAACCACGAGTTCCGGACGATGAACCCCGAGTACTGGGGGAAGACCCAGCACTCCTTCACGGAGATGGCGGACGAGGGCATGGTGTACCGGGACGAACACCCCGTGAACTGGTGTCCGCGCTGCGAGACCGCTATCGCGGACGCCGAGGTCGAACCAATCGAGCGCGACGGCACCCTCCACTACGTCACGTTCCCCGGCGTCGATAACGACGACCTCGAAATCGCCACCACCCGCCCCGAACTGATGGCGGCGTGCGTCGCGATGGCCGTCCACCCCGACGACGACCGCTACGACGGACGGGAGGACGACACGTTCGAGGTGCCGCTGTTCGGCCACGAGGTCGGCATCATCGAGGACGAGGAGGTCGACCCCGACTTCGGGTCGGGCGCGGTGATGATCTGTACGTTCGGGGACAAACAGGACGTGGACTGGTGGGCCGAGTACGACCTCGACCTCCGCGCCGTCTTCACGGAGGACGGCCACCTGAACGAGGACGCCGGCGACTACGCCGGCCTCACCATCGACGAGGCGAAGGAAGCCATCGCG
Source organism: Salarchaeum japonicum (assembly GCF_020614395.1). Lineage (NCBI taxonomy): Archaea > Methanobacteriati > Methanobacteriota > Halobacteria > Halobacteriales > Halobacteriaceae > Salarchaeum > Salarchaeum japonicum. The sequence continues at coordinate 2,135,086 of NZ_CP085324.1, forward strand.
GACGACCTCGACGCCGAGGGCTACCTGAACGACACCGAACCCACCGAGCAGTCGGTGGGCGCGTGCTGGCGGTGCGACACGCCCATCGAGATTCTCTCGAAGGAACAGTGGTTCGTCGAGGTGGACGAAGACCTCGTGCTCGACCTCGCGGAGGACGTGGAGTGGATTCCCGAGCACATGCACGACCGCCTCGTGGACTGGGCGGAGGGCATGGAGTGGGACTGGGTCATCAGCCGCCAGCGCGTGTTCGCGACGCCGATTCCCGCGTGGGAGTGCGAGGACTGCGGGCACTGGCACATCGCGGACGCCGCCGAAACCCCGGTCGACCCCACCGAGGAAGACCCCGCCGTCGGGACCTGTCCCGAGTGCGACTCCGCGAACTGGACGGGCGAGACGGACGTGATGGACACGTGGATGGACTCCTCCATCACGCCCCTCCACATCTCGGGCTGGCCCGAGGACATCGACCTCGACGAGTTCGACCCCGTGTCGCTGCGGCCGCAGGGCCACGACATCATCCGGACGTGGGCGTTCTACACGCTCCTCCGCACCGGCACGCTCACCGACGAGAAGCCGTGGGAGGACATCCTCGTGAACGGGATGGTGTTCGGGCCGGACGGGAACAAGATGAGCAAGAGCCGGGGGAACGTCGTCGCGCCCGACGACGCCGTCGAGGAGTACTCGGCGGACGCGCTCCGGCAGGCGCTCGCGCTCGGCGGACAGCCCGGGAGCGACGTGCAGTTCCAGTGGAAGGAAGCGAAGTCCGCGAGCCGCTTCCTCACGAAACTCTGGAACATCTTCCAGTTCGCGAGCGGGCACTTCGACGAGGACACGCCCGACATCGACGCGCCCGCGTACCGGGACGCCGACGCCTGGATACTCTCGAAACTCACGCGGGTCGCGGACGACATGGAGGCCGAGATGGAGGCGTACCGGTTCGACGCCGCGCTCCGCGAACTCCGCGAGTTCGCGTGGAACGACCTCGCCGACGACTACGTCGAACTCGCGAAGGGCCGCCTCTACAACGGCCGGCCCGGCGAGCGGGACGCCGCCCGGCACGCGCTCTACACGACCGTCTCCGCCGTCACGCGGATGCTCGCGCCGTTCAGCCCCCACCTCGCGGAGGAAATCTGGACGTACCTCCCCGGCACCGAAGGCAGCGTCCACAACGCCGAGTGGCCCGACCTCGAGTTCCACGACGAGAACGCCGAAGCGAAGGGCAGCGTCATCGCCGAAACCGCGAGCGACGTGCGCGCGTGGAAGTCCGAGACCGGCCGCCCGCTGAACGCCGAACTCGACCGCATCGAACTCTACCTCGAAACCGACGTCGAGGGAGCCATCGACACCTACGACCTCTCCGAAACCGTCAACGCACCCGTGAAAATCGAGACCGGACGGCCGAACGTCGAACTCGTCCCCGTCGACGTCGACCCGGACGACTCCCTCATCGGCCCCGAATTCCGGAGTCAGGCCGGCGCGGTCATCCAGGCGCTCCAGGACGCCGACCCCGCCGTCATCAAAGCCCGGAAAACCGAGGGCTCGATACCGCTCGACCTCGACGGCGAAACCGTCGAACTCGACCCCGAGATGGTCGACATCGAGGAAGACTACCGCGCCGAATCCGGCGAAGAAGTCGCCGTCCTCGAAACCGAGTTCGGGACGGTGCTCGTCTACCCCTGAACCGTTTTCCGGATCGAGGTCGCTGACGCGACCCGCTCCCCGCAAAAATCTTCACCACCGCCAGACGTCTTTGACTTCTGGCTGTTCAGCCAGAACGCATCGCGTTCTGGCGATAAAAAGCGCGACGCGGCGAAGCCGCGCCGTGCGGAAGCGGAGACGCATCCCGCACCGCCGCCGTCCCGCACCGCCGCACCGGCGAAAGGTTGGAGGGACTGGACGGTGACGCGACGGACGTGACGCTCGCCGGGTGGCTGATTGCCGTGGGCCTCGTCGCGCTCCCCGTTCTATTCGGGTACGCGTACTGGCGGTACCGGCGTGGCGACCGGAACCGTAAGGCCCTGCTCGTCGGGGTTGGTGCCGGCGGCGTGGGCTGGGCCGGCCTCCTCCTCCAAGCCGAGGAGCGGTGGCTCGCGAGTCCGTGGGACGACGCGGCCGCCGTCCTCGCGGTCGCCTCGGTCGCTGTCGGCTTCTACGCGCTCTACCTCGCCTACTGGCGGGAACCCGACGCGGACGGAACCGGATAGCCCTCGTCGAACCCGATTGTTTTTGCGGGCGGCGGAGTGAGCGACTGTATGGACGACCGAGTGCGAGAGCATGCGGAGACGCTGGTGGATTGGAGCGCGCGAATCAGCGAGGGCGACGACGTGGTGCTCTCGGTGTCGGAGGACGCGCACGAACTGGGTGTCGCGGTCGCGGAAGCGCTGGGGGAGCGCGGCGCGAACGTCCACACGACGTACGGGTCGGCGGAGGTGTCGCGGGCGTACCTGCGCGCGCACGACGGCGACTTCGACGAGAACCCGGAGTTCGAGCGCGCGCTCTACGAGCACGCGGACGCCGTGCTCCGCCTGGGCGGCGGCCGGAACACCGCCGCGAGCGCGGACGTGCCATCGGAGACCCGGCAGGCGTACGGGAAGGCCCGCGAGGGGATTCGGGAGGCCCGCATGGACACCGACTGGGTGAGCACGGTGCACCCGACGCGGTCGCTCGCCCAGCAGGCCGGGATGAGCTACGAGGCCTACCAGGAGTTCGTCTACGCGGCGGTGAACCGGGACTGGCAGGAGCTCGCGGACGAACAGGCGAAACTCAAGGAGGTTCTGGACGACGGCGAGGAGGTTCGCATCGTCTCCGAGGGGACGGATTTGACGATGCGCATCGACGACCGGGTCGCCGTGAACTCCTGTGCGAGCGTGGCGTACGACTCCCACAACCTCCCCTCGGGAGAAGTGTTCACCGCGCCGTACGCGACCGAGGGCGAGGTGCTGTTCGACGTGCCGATGACTATCAACGGCAAGCGCGTGCGCGACGTGCGCCTGACGTTCGAGGACGGCGAGGTCGTGGACTATTCGGCTGCCCAGAACGAGGAGGTCATCCGGGAGGTCGTGGAGACGGACGAAGGAGCGCGACGGCTCGGCGAGCTCGGCGTCGGGATGAACCGCGGCATCGACCGCGTAACCGATAGCATCCTGTTCGACGAGAAGATGGGCGGGACGGTTCACCTCGCGCTCGGCCGGGCGTACACGTCGAACTTCCCCGAGGGTCGGGAGGGCGACGCGAACGACTCGGCGGTGCACGTCGACCTCATCACCGACCTCCGGACGGGCGGCCGTCTCGTCGTGGACGGCGAGACCGTGCAGAAGGACGGCGTCTTCCGCTGGGAGGACGGCTTCGACGGATAGCGCGTGCTGGTCGGGGCTAGCAGGCGGCGCTACGGGTTCCGGGCGCGGCGCGCCGCGCAACCGCGGGACGCGCCCGGTCGACGGTTACGTCACGCCCGGTCTGGTTCCGTGTTCCTATGTGAAGGTTCGGCGGTGCTGGCGGAACTGACGCCGACCGCGAACGAAGTGAGCGGGCCGACGAGCGACCAGCGCTGCTTCTCGCGACTGGTCGAGATTTTGCCGAGCGCTGTCGCTGCGCGACAGCGCGCAGCGCAAAAGGTCGAGCTGCGGGGAGTAAGCCCCCTTCTGTTCGGTCCGGCATTCGGCTGAGCGTCCGCGCGGGTGCCCGAGCTACCGTGGTCGCACGGACTTGCACCGGCGGGGGTGGCCGTTCCATCGGTTCTCCCGGGTCTGCCCTCTGTGGGTTACTTCCCCTTCTCGCGTCGGGGGTCGCGCACGTCCTCGGTCGCCGGGAGGCGTGTCGTGTCTGTTCCAGTGCCAGCGGTCTCCCGCTCCGGACGTGTGTCCGGCCGCCTGCTCGAGCGGTGGGGGGACTTTCCTCATGCGTGTGCACGGGAGCCGGACTCCCGCTGCCCGACTGGTAGTGGGGGCGAGCGCGGGTTAAGGCGTTCGGTACCCGGGGGTGTTTTGTGGCCGCCGGACTGTTCGTTCGCGTGGTTGACATTCCTGGAAGGCGTGTTTTCGGGGGCGACGGGCGTCGAGAACGGTCTGTCACGATTGTGGATGTGAAGGGAAGGGTTGAAGTTGGAATCGTACATATATGTGCTCGTAATGTCCGAGGCCCAGTCAGTCCACCTCTCCTTCGAAGACGGCGCTCGGGCGGTCGAACTCGCACGGGACTCCGTGGAGGCGTTCGTCCGCAACGGGCAGCGAGAGCAGCCGGGCAGTATGCGGGACGCGTTCTACAACCGTACGGGCGCGTTCGTCCGGCTCGAATCGACACGCGGCCGCGGCCGGCTCCGGGGGTGTGCGGGGGCACACGAAACGGCCCGGGAGCTCGGGAACGGCACGAAGCAGCTCGGTCACGCTATCGTCGACGCCGCAATCAAGGCCGCGAGCGACGACTCCTGCGGTTCGGAAGTCGAACCCGCTGAGCTCGGGACGACCCGGGTCTCGGTCTGTACCGTCTCCAACCTCCTCCTCACGGACAACCCGGACGAGGACCTCGAACTCGGCACGCACGGCGTCGCCGTGGACGGGAACGGCCAACACGGCTGGATGTATCCGACGGTGCCCGTGGAGAACGACTGGAGCGTCTACGAGTACCTCGACCGCACGTGCCGGAAGGCCGGCCTCGCACCTGGGGCGTGGGAGGACGACGACGTGATGGTGACGCTGTTCGAGGGCCAGGTGTTCCAGGAGCGCGAACCCGAGGGAAGCGTCGAGCAGCTCTCGAACTAGAAGACTCGTTCTGCGTCCTCGCGGGCGTGTTCTCGCGACTCGTCGAGGTCGAACTCGCGGACGAGTTCGCCGTCCCGAATCAGCGGCTGGAGGAGCGACTCGGCGTCGTCGGGGCCGCGGCCGGCGAGCGCGACCTCGTGGCCGCCCTCGCGGGTTCGATAAACGTCTTTCTTCCCGGAGAGTTTCCCGCGTTTCGCGCAGGGGTCGCCGTCGCGTTCGACGATGTCGAGCGCGAAGTCCACGGGGTCGGCGTTCGAGACGTAGCCGCCGACGCCGAACCCCTGTACGTGCTCGCGGAGCGCGTCGAGGTCGCTGGGGCCGAGGCCGCCGCTGACGAAGATGCCCACGTCGTCGTGGCCGCGGGCGTCGAGTTCCCAGCGGACTTCCCGGATGATGTGTTCGAAGTTCCCGCGCCGGCTGCCGGTGGTGTCGAGGCGGATGCTGTCGAGGGCGTCCCCGAGCGTGTCGGCGGCGCGGAGGGCTTCGTCCTTCTCGTCGGAGTACGTGTCCACGAGCGCGACCCGCGGCACCTCGGCGGGGACGGCGTCGTCGAACGCGCGCCACGCGTCCTCCTGGTGGCCCGCGCCGAACGCGATGACGAGCGCGTGCGGCATCGTCCCGGACGCCTCGCGTTCCAGAACGTCGCCCGCGGCGACGTGACTGAAGCCGTCGAGGCCCGCGAGGAGGGCGGAGCGCTCTATCATCGCGGCGATGCTCGGGTGGACGTGGCGCGCGCCGAAACTCAACACCTGGGAGTCGGGGGCGGCGCGGCGGGCGTCGAGCGCGGCGGTGGCGACGCCGGACGCGTGCGAGAGGAAGCCGAGGAGGCTGGTCTCGTAGCGCGCGAACTCGCGGTACCGTCCTTCGATTCGCAGGACGGGGCCGCCGTCGAACAGGGTTCCCTCGGGGAGCGCGTCCACGTCTATCGGGAGGCCGGCGAGGAGGTGGGCGGCGTCCTTCACGCCCGCGAAGAGTTCGAACTCACCCGTAGGGAACTGGTCTGCGGTGACCTCCGCGACGACCCGCGGGTTCTTCCCGGCGTGGTCGAGGGTTTCGAGCGTCCGGTCGAAGTACGCGTCGGTCGCACGGCCGTCGGCGATGGCGTCCGTGGGCACGATGTCGAAGCCGTGGGACTCACTCATACCCGGTGGTCTCGCGCCGCGTCGAAAAAGACTACGACGTGGGGGTGCCGGCGTGCACGTCGTCGAGTTCACTCGGGCGCGGCGCGTTCACGATGGTGACCGTGTCGCCGGAGACGGAGACGTGGAAGGCGTCCGCGAACTCGCTCGCGCCGTCCGGAATCGTGTAGACGCCGTTCCCCTGGGACTGTGCGCCCCAGTACGCGAGGAGGTCGCGGTAGGTCGCGGCGAACTCGCGGGCGTCCGCGGGAGAGTCCCAGACGGACTTCCAGACGTACGCGGCGTCGCCGCTATTCTTGTACGCGTAGAGCTTGTCGCCGTCCCAGCCGTCCACGGGCGTCGTCGTGTAGTTGATGGGGTCGGACGAATCGACGTTCCCGGCGTCGTTCCGGTTCAGGAACTCGTTCGGGCTGAGGACGTACGGCCGGGCGGCGGTGTCGTCCATCGAGGACTCGTAGGCGGGGTACGCGAACATCCCGGTGAGGCCGGCGACGCCGAACTCCGCGTACGGCGCGCCGCTCGACCGCGTGAGCCGCGTCCAGTCGCCGTCGGAGCGGTCTTCGAGACTGACCGCGGTGGGTTCGTCCACGCCGTACGTCTCGGGCTGGGCGACCTGCTCCGAACTCGCGGGCGGGTCGGCGTAGAGGTCGCTCACGGCGTCCCAGCCGCCGGACTGCTCGACGGACGCGACGAATCCGGGGCCGTCGCTGTACGGGAAGTACTGCGTGAAGTAGATGCCGTAGTGCAGGCCGCTCCCGCCACTCCCGCTATCCCCGCCGTCGTCGCTCCCGGAGGACGCGGGCTGACTGACGCACGCCCAGTCGTCGCCGCAGTGCGCCTCGTAGCGCTGCGCGACGAGTTCGGCGTCGCCCTCGATGAGGCCGAGCGCGGCGCTCCGCGCCTCCAGCGTGGAGCCGGAGAACCCGAGGTCGAAGTTCCGGTACTGGAGCGCGTGCACGAGTTCGTGGCCGAGCGTCGTCTCGGAGAGCACGGGCGTCGCGGTGTCGCTGATGATGACGATGCGGTCGGCGCTCGGACTGTAGTAGCCCGCGACGCTGGACGACGTGGTCTCCGAGGACTCCTCGCTCCCGCTCTCGCTCTCGCCGACGAGGAACAGCGCCTCGTAGCGCACGTCGTCGAACGTGATGCCGGTACTCGACCCCGACCCGCCACTGCCGCTTCCGGTCTGTTCGCGGTAGGTCTCGCGGCTGATGACGGAGACGGGCACGTCCTCCTCGAACTCGATTCCCCGAATGTGTTCGACGCGCGCCATCGCGCGGTGGACGACCGCGTCCTGTTCAGTCGCGTTCAGGCCGTCGGAGACGGTGACGGGGAGCGATTCGTTGTACCAGTAGCCGTGCTCCCAGCCCAGTCGGTCGGACGCGGGGTCGGCGGGCGCGTCCGCCGCGCCGGCGAGCGTGGGGTCGTCCGTCGGCGCGTTCGCACAGCCCGCGAGCGCGAGCAGGCACGCGAGGCCGAGGACGGCGGCGAGCCGAGTGTTCACACGCGTACTGCGGTCACGAGGAAGAAAAGGCTACCGTCGCCGGACGGTCAGGCGGTCTCGTGCACGTCGTCGAGTTCCTCGACGGTCGGCGCGTTCACGATGGTGACCGTGTCGCCGGACACCTCGACGGAGAACGCGTCCGCGTACTTCCCGTCCGGAATCCGGTACGTATCAGTGGACACCTCGGTCGCGCCGAGGTGGTCGAGGACGGCGCGGTAGCCCTCGACGAACTCCTGGGCGTCCTGCGGGGAGTCCCAGACGGACTTCCAGACGTACCCGGTCTCGTTCGTCTCTGTGGAGTCGTCGCGGACGTACGGCACGAGTTTGTCGCCGTCCCAGCCGGCGGTCATCTCGTGGTCGTAGTTGTACGCGTCGAGTTCACCCGAGGCGGAGAAGAAGTCCTGGTAGGGGATGGCGACGTTCCGCACCGCGCCCGCCTCGTTGGACGCGACGTAGCTCTGGTACCAGAGCGCGACGTACATCCCGCCCTCACCGAACTCCGCGTAATCGACGCTGTTCGGGCCGAGGTCGGGCACCGACCACTCCGCCGTGCTCGTGTCCGCGACGGACACCTCGGTGGGCGCGTCCTCGCCGTACGTCGCGGGGTGGATGGTCTGCTCCGTGCTCGCCGGCGGGTTCTCGTACACGGCGTTCACGGCTTCCCAGCCGCCGTTCTCCCGAATCTGCTGGACGAACGGCGGGCCGTCGCTGTACGGCTGGAACGTGATGGCGTACATGCCGACGTGGAGGTCGGACGACGACCCACCGCCGCCGGAGGACTCCGGCATCAGGCAGTCCCAGTCCTCGGTACACCGCTGTTCGTAGAGGTAGTCCACGTAGTTCCCGTCGCCCTCGATGATGCCGTCGATGGCGTTGTGGGACTCGGTCGTGGACTGGTCGTAGCGCGTGATGTTGAACCGCTGGTCTTGGAGCGCGTGGAAGAGCTCCTGGGAGAGCGTCACCTCGTTCATCTGGGGGTTCTCGCTGTCCGAGACGATGACGATGCGGTCTTCGCTCGGACTGTAGTAGCCGCCGACGCTCCCGGCGGTGTTCGAGCGCTGCGCGGCGATAGCGCTCTCGTTCTCGCCAGTCATGAACACGGCCTCCCACTTCACGTTCTGGTGGAGGCTCGCGTTCCGGGACGGCTCACCGCCCGACTGCGTCTGGTTCCGGAACTCGGCGCGCGTGATGATGGAGACGGGAACCGTGGTCTCGAACTCCAGCTGGCGCACCTGCTCGACGCGCGCCATCGACCGGTTCACGACCGCGGCGAGTTCGCTGTCGTTCAGGCCGTCAGAGCGATCCACTTGAATCGGTTCGTCGTACCAGAGTCCGCCCTCCCAGCCGAGGCGGTCGGTCTCGGGGTCGGCGTACTCGTCGGTGTTCGTGCCGTCCGTGCTCGTCGCGTGGGTCGTCGTCGCGTCCGTGCTCGTCGGCGCGGGCGTCGTCGTCTCGGAGGAGAACGGGCTCTGACAGCCCGCGAGGGCGACCATCGCGACCAGGGCGACGGCGAGTATTCGACGGTCCATATCCGAACCCCGACCTCGAACAACTAAAACCCCGTACACGTCCGGCGCGTAACCGTTTTGCCGGCCGCGGGAGACACCCCCTGCATGGAGTTCGACCCCGACCGAACCGCGCTGGTCGTCGTGGACATGCAGAACGGCTTCTGTCACCCCGAGGGAAGTCTGTACGCGCCCGCGAGCGGCGACGCGGTCGACCCCGTCGCGAGCCTCGCCGAGCGCGCCCGCGACGCGGGCGTCACCCTCGTGTACACCCGGGACGTGCACCCGCCCGGCCAGTTCGACGACACCCACTACTACGACGAGTTCGAGCGCTGGGGCGAACACGTCGTCGAGGACTCCTGGGACGCCGAACTCGTCGCCGGCCTCCCCGACCCCGACCACGTCGTCGAGAAGCACACCTACGACGCCTTCCACGAGACCGAACTCGACGGCTGGCTCACCGCGAGGGGGATCGACGACCTCCTCGTCTGCGGGACGCTCGCGAACGTCTGCGTCCTCCACACCGCGTCCTCCGCCGGCCTCCGCGACTACCGGCCCGTCGTCGTCACCGACGCCCTCGGCTACATCGAACCCGACCACAAGGAGTACGCCACAGACCACGCCGACTGGCTGTTCGGCGAACTCACCGACCGCGACAGTATCGACTTTGCGCCGAACTGAACGCGCCGAGCGCGGTAGCGCACCGTGACCGACCTTCCGCCGCCCGCCGAAGTAGACTCGCTCGACGACTTGCCGGCGGACGAGAACGGCGTGTACTGCGTGGATTTCCGCGAGCATCCCGAGTACTATCGAATCGACCGCGGCGAGCAGGGGGTGTTCAAGGTGGAGCCGTACAAGTCGGAGTTGTTGCCGCTGTGGGGGTACGCGGACGCGGGGACGGCGGCGGAGAGCGCGGTAGCGATTCGGGAGAGATTCGAGGAATACCGCGAGCGTGGGGAGTTCGTGGGGATGGATATGGCGCGGAAGTACCTGCGGATGGGGTACACGCGGGCGATGCGGTACGCGCGGTATCCGGGCGGCCGGAAGTACGTCGATGGGGAGGAGCGCGACCCGGTGGAGTGGGCGGACGCGGAGAAGCGGCGGGCGGCCCGAATCTACTGGCACGCGCTCCAGTCCGTGACGGCAGACTCCGTGTACCGGGCGTTCCGGGAGCGCTGGCCGCGCGTCTAGTCGAGGCGGACGGGGTCGTCGGTCGGGCGGAGAGTCACGGTCACGTCGTCCCCGGGAGCGAGGTCGTGGCCGTCGGCGAACACGAGTTTCGCGCGGAGGCTGTCGCGGCCGCAGAACAGGGAGAGACCGGTGGCGGGCCGGTCGTTCGCCCGCACCTCGACGCCCGCCCACGTCACGTCGCGGCCGTCCGGCGTTCCGAGCGCGGCGTCGAGGAGCGGCAGGGGGGCGTCGCTGCCGCCGAGCTGGCCGCCGTGGCGGTAGTGGGGGATGCCGCCGTCGAGCGGGCGGCCGTCGTCGCTCCCGACCGCGGCGAACGTTCCCGGATTCGGGTGGGTGGGCGCGTCGAGCGCGACGTACGTCCTGCCGGTCTCAGCGACGGTTCCGGTGCCGTCCCACGGGACGCCGCGCACGCCGATGTCGATGTCGAGGGGGAGATTGCCGGACGCGCGCACGGGGTCGGCGTCGCGGGCGCGGAAGCCGAGGTGGAGGTGGTTGTCCACCCAGGGCGCGAAGAACCCCGAGCGCACCAGCTCGCCGAGGGAGTCCCCGACGGCGACCTCGTCGCCGACTTCGACCGCGGGTTCGACGTGGAGGACGCGCGCGAGGCGGTCGCCGGTGTCGATGACGACGAGGTGGTCGCGGTCGCTCGCGTACGGTTTCGGGGGACAGCGGACGGTTCGGACGTGCGTGACGGTGCCGGCGACGGGGCTGGGCGCGTCGTTCGAGTCGGGGTAGAGGTCGATTGCGCGGCCGGCGTCGTGCGCGGGATACGGCGAGTTGTAGAGGGAGAATCGGGGGTAGCGTTCGAGGACGGCGGCCGGCAGGCAGACCATACGGGTGGGTTACACCGAGCGCATTTACCCGTGTCGCGCGAAGGGAGGGGTATGCGCGTGGTTCGTGGCGTGGCTGACACGCGGACGGGGGACGGCGAGGTGACCCGGCGGCTCACGGAGCAGGTCGGGGAGTCCGGCGAGCCAGCCGTGCGGGTGTGGCGGCCGGATCGGCAGGTGGCGTTCGGGCGGCGGGACGCGCGGGCGGACGGCTACGAGGCGGCGCGCGAGGCGGCGCGCGAGCACGGGTTCGCGTCCGTGGAGCGGAGCGTCGGCGGGCGCGCGGTGGCGTACACGGGAACGACCGTCGCGTTCGCGCGCGTCGAACCCATCGACGACATCCGGAGCGGCATGGAGGAACGCTACGAGGCGATGGTGTCGGACGTACAGCGGGCGTGCTGGCGGCTCGGCGCGCCCGCGCAGCGCGGCGAACCCCCGGAGTCGTTCTGTCCGGGCGCGTACAGCCTCCAGTACCGGGGGAAACTGGCGGGGGTCGCCCAGCGCGTCACGTCGAACGCCGCGCTCGTCTCCGGCGTGCTCGTGGTCGAAGACCACCGCGAGATTGGGCGCGTGCTCGCCGACGTGTACGGCGAACTCGGCCTCGCGTTCGACCCGCGGTCGGTCGGGAGTCTGGAGCGCGCGGGCGCGACCACCGACCCCGTCGAGGTCTTATCGGAACTGGAGACGGCGCTCGCGGGCGCGACCTATCGAACCGAGAGCGTCCGTCAGACTTAGGCCCGTACTCGCCGCACTCGACGTATGCGCGTGATTCGGAACGCGGCGCTCGCCGACGGCCGCCGAGTGGACGTTCGACTCGACGGCGGCCGCATCGACGCCGTGGGCGACGACCTGGACGGCGAACTGCTCGTGGACGCGAACGGGAAACGCCTCCTGCCGGGAATGATAGACGTGCACGTTCACTTCCGCCAGCCGGGCGCGAGCCAGAAGGAAACCTGGACGACGGGGAGTCAGTCGGCGGCCGCGGGCGGCGTCACCACCGTTGTCGACCAGCCGAACACGAACCCGCCCACCGTCACGGGCGCGGCGTTCGACGAGAAGGACGAACTCGCGAGCGAGTCGCTCGTGGACTACGGCGTCAACGGCGGCGTCACCGAGAACTGGGAGCCGGACTCGCTGTTCGAGAGGCCGCTGTTCGCGCTGGGCGAGGTGTTCCTCGCCGACTCGACCGGAAACATGGGTATCGACGCGGCGCTGTTCGCGGCGGCGGTGGAGCGCGCGGCCGACGAGGACGTGCCCGTCACCGTGCACGCGGAGGACGCCGACCTGTTCTCAGAGGACGCCCGGGAGCGCTCGGACGCGGACGCGTGGAGCGCGTACCGCACGCCGGAGGCGGAGGAAGCGGCGGTGGAGCGCGCGGTCGCGGTCGCGGAGGGGTCGGGCGCGCAGGTGCACATCGCGCACACCAGCACGCCGGAGGGCGTGGACGCGGCGCGCGCGGGCGGCGCGACCTGCGAGGTGACGCCCCACCACCTCTTCCTCTCCCGGGACGACCTCCCCGACCTCGGGACGTTCGGGCGGATGAACCCGCCGCTTCGCTCCGAAGAACGGCGAGAAGCGGTGTTCGAGCGGCTCCAATCGGGTGCGGTGGACGTGGTGGCGACCGACCACGCGCCGCACACCCGCGAGGAGAAGGACGCGGGCATCTGGGACGCGCCCTCGGGCGTGCCGGGCGTCGAGACGGCGCTCCCGCTCCTCCTGAACGCCGCGCGCGAGGGCGAGTTGTCCTACGAGCGCGTGCGGGACGTGACCGCCGCGAACCCCGCTCGAATCTTCGACCTCCCGCGGAAGGGACGAATCGAGGCCGGCCGGGACGCGGATTTGGTGCTCGTCGACCCCGAGAACGTGCAGGAAATCCGGGGCGACGACCTGCACTCGAAATGTGGGTGGACGCCGTTCGAAGGCTTCGCGGGCGTGTTCCCGGAGTGGACGATGGTGCGGGGCGAGTTCGCCTACCGGGAGGGGAAGTTCGGGAGCGCGCGCGGCGAGAACGTGCGGCGTCAGAGGTCGTAGCCGCCGTCGGCGCGCGTCGACACGTCGTACCACGAGAACGCGCCGGTGTCCTCGACGACCAGCGACACCCAGGAGTCGTCCTTGCCGTAGGGTTCGAACGCCATCGTCCGCGCGTCCTCGCGTTCCGGCGGGTCGCCGTCGACGGTGAAGGAGAGCGTGTACGTCGTCTCCTCGGTGAAGACGCTCGGAACGAACACCGCTTCGCCGGGCCGGAGGGACACCGTCGACTCGACGGGCTGCCGTCCTTGGTCGGAGCCTGCGGTGTCCGTGAGTTCGACGCCGAGCGTGTGCGGGAGACGATGGCGGTTCTTGAATCCGAGACTGCCGACGGGTGGTTCTCGGGAGTCGGTCGCGGTTTGACAGCCCGCGAGCGCCCCGGCAGCGCCCGCTCCGAGGGCGGTGAGGAGGGCGCGTCGCGTCGGGAGACGCATACCCGAACCCATTCGTTTTTTGTTAATAACATTTCGCTCTGCGAGGGGAATTCTTTTCGGCGCGGCACGCGCCCGTAGTGGCATGAGCGAGGACGTGACAGACCCGCGGGCGGGTGCGTGGGCGGCGACGGTCGAGGACATGGCGGCGACCGCTGACGCCTACGACGACGCCGGCTGGGACACGTACGAGGTAGAGCCGGGCGACACGACACTGCTGGCGACCGAGGACGCCGAGCGCGCGGACCTCGACGTGGTCGTCACCGGGCCGGACTACGAGACGGTCACGGGCCTCATCGAGGACGGCGTCTCCTTCACCGAGTACGAGGTGCTCACCGCGACCGAAGCGGGGACGGTGTACGTCGTGGTCGTGATGGAAGACCCCGACCGCGAGGTCGCGCTGTTGTTCGCGGGGATGTACGGCGAAGACGACGCCGCGGACGCCGCGGACGCGGCCGCGGAGCGCGGCGAGTTCGTGGTTCACCTCCGCGGCCTGGAGGAAGAACCGGTCGAGTTCGTGTACGAAGACCCCGGGTTGTTCGCGGGCGAGGACTAGTACGGACGGCGTTTCACGTCCCGGTAGTAGTGGAGGTAGACGACGTGCATGAACGCGGACGCGAGCACGGTGAGCGCCGCGGCGACGAGCGCGCCGGGCGTCAGCGAGAACGCGGCGTCCCGCGGGACGGCGTCCGTGAGGAAGAGGAAGGCGACGGCGGGCGGGAGCGTGACGGCGAGGCGGGCGACCGCGAACGCGACCGCTCCGCCGGTGTTCTCGGAGACGAACTCCTTGCTCTCCCGGAGGGCGTTCGGGCCGCCGACGTCGTCCACGACGACCGCGGCGGAGACGAACTGCAGGACGAACACGGCGACGAGCACGCCGAAGACGAACGTGATGACCGCCACGACGTTGAGGACGGGTATGAACGCGAGCACGACGAGCGCGAACGTGGCGGCGACGACGAGACCGAGAATCGTGAGGTTCGCGCCGAGGAGGTGGAGGACGCGCTCGCCGTACGTCTCGAACGCGGCGGAGAGCGGGACGCGGTCGTCGCGCTCGGCGTCCGCGTACACCAGCGACAGCGCGGGTATCGTGAGGAAGGGCGCGACGAACATCGAGAGCGCGGACCCGACGAGGTTCGCGGCCTGCCCGCGAAGGACGAACCGCGGGGCGTTGAGCGCCTGCACGGCGGCGAGGAGGGCGACGACGACCGCGAACGCGTCGGGCCGTCGTTTCACGAACGATGCGGCGCGGCCGAACGCCGTTCCGAGCGACATACAGGCCTGATTTCTGCGAACCCGAAAAAACGGTTGTGGGAGATTAGTCCGCGGTGGTGAGGTCGCCGCCGCAGTGCGGGCACTCCTCGCCGTGGCGGAGTTCGTCGCTCGCCTCCCGGACCTCCCGCATGACGCTGGAGATGCGTTCCTCGGCGTCGAGTTCGTCTTCGACGGCGAGGTCGACACCCTCGACTTCCAGCAGGAACTTCGCGACCTCCGTGGCTTCGTACATCACGTCGTCCAGTTCGTCCGCGGTGAAGAAGTCGCTCATCGCGCCGTAGAGGAAGGTCGCGCCCGCGGTTCGAACCTTGTCCTCGAACGCCGCACGCGCCTGATTCACCGCCTGCGGCGTGTACGTGTCCGTCATGAACGGCACGAGCTCCGGGAGGTTCTCCCCGATCTTCGTCATCTCCACGCCCGTCTCCGTCCGGAAGTCCGCGCAGAGCCGCGCAATCGCCCACTCGCGGGCCGTGATGTAGGTGCGGTCGCGGAGGAACTCGTTCACGCGCTCGTACTGCGCGCCGTCCATCTTCGTGAAGCGGTCGTAGGAGACCACGTCCTCGGGCACGTCGTCCGCGTCCTCGCTCCCGGTGTCCTCGGGGACGCCGGGCGTGGCGTCTGATTCCGGTTCGTCGTCTTGCGCGTCCGCCCGAGCGGCGCGCTCCCCGGCGGGTTCGGCGTCCTCAGTCATACTCCCGGATAGCGAGTACGGCCGCAAAAGGGTGTCGGGGAGGACAACGCTTTACTCGGGAGAGGGCGACGACTCGGACATGAAGGTCTTGCTCGGAATCGGCGGCAGCGAGGACTCCCTCGACGCGCTCTCGAAGACCGCGGAGCGCGCGCGGGAGGCCGGCGACGACCTCACGGTCGCCATCGTGGAGAACCCGGAGAGCGACCGGACGCCTGACGAAATCGAGGACGCCGTCGCGCGCGTGCTCGACGAGTACGACATCGACGCGACCGTCCGGCACGTCTCCGGCGACCCCGGCAGTCAGCTCGTGACCATCGCGGAGTCGGAGGACTTCGACCAGATAGCGCTCGGCGGCGGTGAGCGCAGTCCGATGGGGAAACTCCGACTCGGCCACATCGCCGAGTTCGTACTCCTGAACGCGCACGTCTCAGTCACCCTCGTCCGATGACCGTCGACGAATATCCCGACACGGCGTCCGGGCCGTTCCCGTCCCCGCCGTCGTCGTTCGTGGACGGCGACGACCGCGACATCGAGGTGCGGGCGTTCGACGAGGACACGGACGCGCTCGTGGAGATGTACGTGGACTTCTCGCAGGAAGACCGCGCGCAGGGCGTGCCGCCCGTCGGCGAGGACCGCGTGCGGGACTGGCTGGACACCCTCACCGCGGACGGCTACAACGTCGTCGCGTGGCACGACGACCGCGCGGTCGGGCACGCCACGCTCGTCCCGGACGGCACGGGCGGGTACGAACTCGCCATCTTCGTCCACCAGGACTACCAGGGCGCGGGCATCGGCACCCGCCTCCTCCGGAACCTCCTCGGGCACGGGGCCGAACAGGGCGTCGAGCGCGTGTGGCTCACCGTCGAGCGCTGGAACCGCGCGGCGGTCGCGCTCTACGAGAAGGTCGGGTTCGAGACCGTGGACACGGAGAGCTTCGAACTCGAAATGGCCATCCGCGTCTAAACCGAGAGAACGGGCTGGCTCGCGTAGAGAAGGACGTACTCGGCCGCTTTTTCGAGAACCGCGGAGCTGTCGTCGCCGGTCTCGCGGGGGACGACGAGGAAGTCCGCGTCCAGGTCGTCGGCGGCGTCGAGGATGACGCTCCCCGGGTGCGTCATCTTCCGCGTGGTGGAGAACCCGAGCGCGATGGATACGTCGAGGGGGACGCGGTCGTCCGCGACCGCGCGGAGGTCGTCCGCGAACGCCTCGGACTGGTCTGCGACGGCGTCCTCCGACACCTCGCCGGACTCCACGCGGCGCGACACCTGTTCGCCGGCGACGAAGAGCGCGTGGAGGGTGGCGTCGTACTTCTCGGCGATGGCGACCGCGTACTCGGCGGCGTTGACGGACTCCGCGCCGCCGTCCACGGGAACGAGCACGGTGTCCACGTCGAGGGGCATACGCGGACGTGCGTCCCGGGACGGTAAAAAGACTCCGCGCTCCGCAAGCGCTAAGCCGCCGGGTGCGAACCATCGGAGTCCATGCGCTCGCTCGACCTCGGCTTCACGCTCGGCCTGGAGATGTCGTTCGCCCCCACGGTTCGCTGGGCGGCCGACGAGGGGTTCGACTTCGTGGAACTCCTCCTCGACGGCCCGTACGCCCGCCAGCGCGTCGAACCCCGGACTGGGGAGATGGCGGACGCGCTCGACGACCACGGCGTCGGCGTCGTGGTGCACTTGCCGTTCAACCCCGACCCCGGGTCGCCGTTCGCGCCCGTCCGCGAGGGCGTCGTCGAGGAACTCGTCGCGGGCATGGACACCGCGGTCGAACTCGGCGCGGAGAAAGTCGTCTTCCACCCGTCCTCGGACGCCTGGCGGCTCGGCTGGAGCGACGAGGAGACCCGGGAGTTCGTGCACGACAGCCTCGACGCGCTCGTCCCCGCGGCGCGCGAACGCGGCCTCGACCCCTGCCTCGAAAACATCGTCTCCAGTTACTACGACGCCACGACGTTCCCCGAACTCCTCGAACGCTACCCCGAGGCGTCGATGACGTTCGACACGAGCCACGCCCATCTCGCCGGCGTGAGCGCCGACGAGATGGGGGCGTTCCTGCGCGCGCACGGCGAGCGCGTCCACCACCTCCACCTCGTGGACACGCGGGGCGACGCCGACGAACACCTCCCCGTCGGGATGGGGCGTCTCGACTTCGACCCCGTGTTCGACGCGCTCCGGGAGACCGAGTGGGCGGGGACGGCGACGCTCGAAATCGGGACGAGCGACCTCGACACCATCGCGGTCGGGAAGAAGCACGTGGACGCCTACGAGTGAGGGGGTCGCGCCATCATTTATGTCCCGGGGTGTAGAAGACGCGAGTATGATAGGGACGGTCGTCATCGCGACGGACGGCTCGGAGAGCGTCGAGCGCGCCGTCGCGGTCGCCTTGGACCTCGCGGAGCGCTTCGACGCGGACGTGCACGCGCTCTACGTCGTGGACGCCGGCGAGGTGGAGAACGCGCCCATCGACCTCCGGGAGGAACTCCGCGCCGCCCTGACCGAGCGCGGGGAGACGGCGACCGGGCACGTCGTCGAGCGCGCGAACACCGGGGTGACCACGGCCGTCCGGGAGGGCCGGCCCGCGAACGAGATTCGGGCGTACGCCCGCGAGGTGGACGCGGACGTGGTGGCGACGGGCACCCGCGGCCGCCACGGCGAGAACCGCTTTCTCGTCGGATCCGTCGCGGAACGAGTCGTGCGGACGTGTCCCGTGCCCGTGTTGACGGTGCGGCAGATGGCGAGCGACGAGTCCGCATAGCGGCGTCCTTTTCACCCGAGGTGTTCTCTCCCGTGTATGAAGGACTGGGTTATCGACGACGAGAACCTCTCCCTGGAGCGCAAATCCCTCCTCCCGGGGACGGGATTTTTCGTCCCGGACGGCATCGAAGACGAGCGCGAAGACCGCGAAATCGAGGCGCGCGCGCAGGACGCCGGCGTCATCGTGGTCACCGACCCGGACGCCGACGGCCTCGCGTGCGCCGCCATCATCCGCGAAGTGTACGGCGAGGGCGCGCTCATCCCGACCGGCCCGCACGAGCTCGCGGACGGCATCCGGCGCGCCGCCGAGTACGGCGAAGCGGGCGCGCGCGTGTTCATCTGCGACCTCTGCCCGGACGACTACGCGGACGTGGAGGTCGAACTCGGCCTCCTCACCGAGCACGCGGCGTCCGTGCGGTGGTTCGACCACCACCAGTGGACGGACAGCGCGAAACGCGGCGTCCGCGACGCCGGCGTCGACCTGGTCGTCGGCGAGTCCGACGAGGAGTGCACGGCGGACGTGGCCGTCCGCAGCATCGAAGAGGACATCCCCCGCCACCTCATCGAACTCGCGGCGGTGACGCGCGACCACGACCTCTGGCTGAAAGAAGACCCGCGCTCGGACGACCTCGCGGACTACTCGCACTGGGTGGACGACGAGGAGTACGCCGACACCGTGCAGGAACACGGCCCCGACCTCCCCGAGTCGGCCCAGGAGTACCTCGCGGAGCGCCGCGTCGAGAAGAACGACCTCATCGAGCGCGCGGTGAGTCGCGCCGAGATGAAATCGGTGAACGGCGTGACCGTGGGCGTGACCTACGGGCGGTGTTCGCAGAACGAGGTCGCGGACGAACTCCGCGAGCAGGGCGCGGACGCCGCCGTCGTCGTGAAACCCTCGGGGAGCGCGAGCATCCGCGGGAGCGAGGACTTCGAGCGGTGTCACGAGGTCGCGCGCCAAGTGCAGGGCGGCGGCCACCCGCGCGCCGCGGGCTGTAAACCCCACATCTACGACGACATGATGGACTACGCCCACCACTGGACGACGCAGGGCGCGGTCGCGAAACAGAAAATCCTGGACGCGTTCGCCTCCCTCCCCGACGACGAGGAGGGCGCGGACACCGAGCGCTAGACGACCCAGCGGTCGGAGTACGCGGTGCCGCACTCGCAGTACGCGTACGCGTGCATCACGTCGCCCTCCGCGTACAGACCGCCGACTTCCTCGTTTTGCTCCTCGAAGAACGCGAACACGAACTCCGTCTCGTGGTCGCTCGCCGGTTCGTCGGGGTGCTTGCTCGGGCAGTCGCCGCCCGCGAGCGAGTCCGCGATGTCGCCGTTCGTCCCCATCGCCTGCTGGCTGAACTGCATCGCCTCCATCCCTGTCACCTGCTTGAAGACGCTACGGCCCTGGTCGCCGGGGACGACGAGGACGATGCCGTCGTCGGTGCGTTCGCCGTACTGTTCGAGCGGCCCGAGGTCGCCCACCATCCCCTCGGTGAGGTAGACGGCGACGTGTTCGGGGTGCTCGCCGTCGAGGAACTCCTCGTACGTACTCATCGCTGGTGGTTCGTGGCGTACGCGAAAAAGCGCGGCGACTCTACTCGGCGTCTTCGTCCTCGCCGAGCAGGGAGGCGACGGATTCCTCGCCGTACTCGGTGATTTTGACGTTGAGCTGGGCGGTCTCCTCGGAGACCTCGCGGCCGCGAACGCTCACGCGCTTGCGTTCGCCGTCGCGGCTGGGGTTGAACCCGGGGCCGCCGCCGAGCAGGAGGTCGGCGAGCCCGCTCCCGCGGACGTCGGGGCGCATCGGACGGCCGGCGGCGTCGCTGCCGCCAGTCAGTTCGACCGTGTAGCCGGTCAGTCCCACGGCGTCGCCGTCCACTTCGTCGCCGAGTTCCCGACCGAGGAATCGATTGGCGTCCTGTCCGTCAACTTCGAACTGGTGGCTCTCACCCGCCTCGGGGTCGGCCACCACGACATCGAACGTAGCCATACCCGATAGGAGAGGGAGAGTGCCCTAAAACCCGTCGAATACGCGTCCCGAGCGTTGAAGGCCGCGCGAGGCGAATCCCGGAGCGTGAACCGTGACCGCGTGCGGGGTGCGCTCTCGGAGTTCGCGGGGAGCGACGCCGAACGCCGCGCGGTCGCGCGCGCCGCCGGCGACCTCGCGGACAGCGGCCGGTACGAGGACGCGACGGGCCGCGAACTCACCGCGGCGGAACTCCTCGAACACCTCCGGGACGCCCCAGAGGAGTTGGTCGCGAGCCGGTGGAACTGGTGGATGGGAAGCCTCGACCTCGCCTACGGGGGGTTCGGCGAGTTCCAGGTGCGGCGGTGGCGGGAGTAGCGACGAACCCAAACCGCCGGGGCGGATAGACTGGCGTGATGGAGATACGGTTTCTCGGTGGCGCGCGCGAGGTCGGGCGGAGCGCGATTCTCGTGGACGACAGCCTCCTGCTCGACTACGGGATGCGCACCGGGAACCCGCCGCAGTTCCCGTTGGACGCCGACCCGGACGCGGTCGTCGCCTCGCACGGCCACCTCGACCACGTCGGCGCGCTCCCGAGTCTCCTCTCCGGGGACGCGCGGCCGCCGATTCACTGGACGCCGCCGACGCGAGACCTCGCGAACACGCTCGCCAGGGACACCCTGAAACTGCACGGCGGCACGCTCGCGTGCCCGTTCACGGAGACGGACGTCCACCGGATGAGCGAGGTATCAGTGACGCACGGCTACGGCGAGTCGTTCGAGGCGGCGGGGTACGAGGTGACGTTCTACGACGCCGGCCACATCCCCGGGAGCGCGCACGTCCTCGTCGACGACGGGGAGACGCGCCTGCTCTACACGGGCGATTTCCACGTGGACGACCCGGACGCGGACGGCGTGGGCGGTCAGCGACTCGTCGCGGGGTCGCGGGCGCGCCCGGACGCGGACGCCGTCATCGTCGAGAGCACGTACAGCGACGTACACCACGACCCCCGGGGCGCGGTCGAGGAGCGGTTCGCGGAACGGGTCGCGAACACCGTCTGGGAGGGCGGCACGGTCGTCGTGCCCGCGTTCGCCATCGGCCGCACCCAGGAGGTGCTCATGGTGTGCGACGCGTACGACATCGACTGCTACGTGGACGGGATGGGGAAGGACGTGACGCGGAGCGTCCTCCAACACCCCGCGTTCCTCCGGGACGCGGACGCGCTCCGGCGAGCGAAGGGACACGCGCGGTTCGTCACCGGACGGCAGGGACAGAAGAAACGCATCGCCGACCAGAACACGGTCGTCGTCACCACGTCCGGGATGCTCTCGGGCGGCCCCGCGATGACGTACGTCCCCGAAATCGCCGGCCACCCCCGGAACCTCGTCGCGTTCACCGGCCACCAGGTCGAGGGAACGCCCGGCCGGGAGTTGCTCGACACCGGCCAGACGGAACTCGACGGCCGGCGGATGCGGGTGAGCGCGCGCATCGACCAGTACGACTTCTCGGCGCACGCCGACCGCGACGGCATCCGCGGATTCCTCGATTCCTATCGGGACGCCGCGGTGCTCGTGAACCACGGCGACCGCTGTCCGGCGTTCGCGGCCGAACTCCGCGAGGACGGCTGGGACACCCGTGCGCCCGAGCGCGGCGAGCCCGTCAGGGTCTGACGCGACGAACAGACGTTTGTACGGACGGCGGCTACACCGGGTATGACCGAGACGCCGGACGACCTCCCGCCGACGGACCGCGAATCCCCCGTGGGGGAACCCGTCATTCGCGGTGACGAACGCGTCGTCGGCGACCACGCCGCGAACGCGGTCTCCTTCGACCCCGACGACCCCGAGCGCGTCGCCGCCGCCGCGGACACCGTGCGCGCGTTCGCCACCGGCGACCTCGGGGACGACCACCTCGCGATGCTCCGCGGGGCCGCCGCGTGCGCCGCGCTCGTCCGCGCCGAACAGTCCTACAAGGCCGCCGCCGAACGCGCCGGCGACGACGTGACCGTCCCGTTCATCCGGAAGTGGGCGCGCGTCCACGACCTCCCCCAGCCGGTTCGCCGGCACGTCGCCGTCGGCCACATCCCGCCGACCGCCGCGAAACACATCGCGCGCGTCGGCGGCGACGCCCGCTACCGGCTCGCGTGGGCCGTCCTCGACAACGACCTCACCGTCCGCCAGGTGCGGCAGGTCGCGAGCGACGTGAACGACGGCCGCGCCCTCGGGGACGCCCTCCGCGACCACGGCGTCACTCCCGGCGAACTCACCCTCACCCTCCCCGCGAACGCCTACCGCGACCTCCGCCGCCGCGCCGCCATGACCGACACAGACCCCGGCGACATCGTCGCGGACGCCCTCGACGCCTACCTCGACGAGTAACCGGATGGTAAACGTTTAACCACGCCAGCACCCAGATGGGAATGAGGGCCGGTAGCTCAGTTTGGCAGAGCGTCTGGCTTTTAACCAGACGGTCGCGTGTTCAAATCGCGCCCGGCCCGCTTTTGCGACGACTAACGGTGCGGAGCAACGCGGCCAGCGATTTGGACGCAGCGAACAACGCGACGCGTTGTGAGTGAGTGTTCAAATCGCGCCCGGCCCGCTCCACCTTTTGCGCTGCGCGAGCCTTCGGCTCGCTCGGCAAAATCTGGACCAAAAGCACTCCTCCTTCGCTCCACTTCGTTCCGCTCAGTCGTCGGCCTCGCGCTTCGCGCGAGTGAACCGGCGACCTACCGGGCTCTGCGAGCCACTCGGTCGCCAGATGCATATTCAAATCGCGCCCGGCCCGCTCCTCTTTGAACAACGCCCGCGAGAGACCGGCGTGTGCGGGAGGTTGTTCCGGTAGTGCTTTTGGTGTCGAGTTCGAGGTGGCGGGTATGAACCTGGATATCGGCGTTTTCGAGGACGAACTCGACGTTCTCGGTGTGGTTGTCGGCGTGCTGGTCGCGCTGATGGGCGTGGGGACGCTCGTCGGGATGCCGTGGCAGTACGCGAACAGTGCGGTGGTGACGGTCGGACAGATAGTGGGTGCGGTGTCGGCTATCGTCATCGGCGCGGGGTTGGCGTACTTCGTGCACTCAACGGCGTAACTCTCTGTTTTAGGAAGGGATAACGGACGCGAGCGCGTACGTGTCGGTATGTCGGTTCGGGTGACGGTGTACTCGCGGGCGGACTGCCACCTCTGCGAGGACGCCATCGAGACCATCGAGTCCGTCCGGGAACGCGTGCGGGTGGACGTTGCTATCGAGGAGGTGGACGTGGACGACGACCCCGAGTTGCGGGCGGCGTACGGCGAGCGCGTGCCGTACGTGTTCGTGGACGGCGACCCGGCGTTCAAGTTCCGCGTGGACGCTGACGAACTCGAAGAACGACTCAGTCGTCCACGTCGATAAACACGGTCAGGAGACCGAGAACGAGACCGAGGAGCGCGGCGGGAATCGCGTACGCGCCGGCCGCACCGCCGAGCGCGGCGGTGAGGAGGAGTAATCCGAGGAGTTTCGACCCCACATCGAGCGCGCGGTACGCCCGAGGGGCCAGGGACACCATCAGTCGTCCTGGCTGGCGGCGCGCGCGGCGGCCGCCTCGCTCGAATCCTCGATGCCCTTCCGTTTCTTGCGCCGAGCGAGCATCACGTAGACGAGGACGCCCTCGACGAGCGGCACGGCGACGGTCGCGACCTGGAGGGGGAGCGTGACCTCCGCCGTCGTCACGGGCGGCTGCGTGAACACGAACGTGAACAGGCCGCCGAGCACCGGAATCGGTGCCGCCCAGTGCACGATACCGCTGACGACCGTCGCGACGGTCGCGTTCATGCCGGCCATGGAGAGCATCACGATGAGCGCGATAGCTCCCACGCCGACGGCGGTCGGGAACGGCCGGTCGAGCGGGTCGGCCGTGAAGTGGACTTCGTTCTTCGAGTAGTCGATGAACGGCCAGAGCGCGAGCACCGTCGCGATGATACCGGGGACGATGACGCCCGCGACGAACTCACCGACCGGGATACCGCCGAGCGCGCTCGAAATCGCGTCGTGGAACGGGATGGCCGGGATGATTTTCAGCACGCCAAACACCCACATGAAGTACCAGTCCGGCCCGACGTTCGCCGGCGTGCTCGTCGGGTCGCTCGGCCCCCAGATGGGGAGGCGCTGAACGGGGAAGAACGCCGCCAGCAGGAACAACACCGCGAACGTCATCAGGAACACGACGATGGTCACCATCGCCTGGTTCGGGAACAGCGGCGTGCCGACGACGTAACTCTGGTCGTCGGAGTCAGGGCCGCCGTCGGACTCGTGGCGCTCGCCCTTCTGTTCCGTGTGCTTCTGGCGCACCAGCAGGAACATGTGGACGGCGATGAGGCCGCCGATGACGAGCGGCACGAGGAACACGTGCATGAAGAACAACCGCGGAATAACCGTCTCCGAGGCCGCCGGCCACGCACCGCCGAACACGAGGTACTGGAGCTGCTCGCCGATGAACGGAATCGTCCCCGCTATCTCGTACCCGATACCGGTCGCGGTCGCGCTGTACTCGTCGAACGGGAGCGCGTACCCGAGGAAGCCCTCAAGGATACCGAGGAAGATGAGGGCGGTGCCGACGAGCCAGTTCAGCTCGCGGGGGTTCCGGTAGGAGCCCGCGAAGAACACGCGGAGCATGTGGAGGCCCATCGCGGCGACGAACAGGAACGCCGCCCAGTGGTGCACCATCCGGAGCGTCATCCCGAACCGCGTACCGTACGTTATCTGGAGGACGGACGCGAACGCCGCCGGCACCTCCGTGCCCGCGTACGCCGCGACACGACCCGTGTACTCCACGGCCGTGGTGCTCGGCGTGTAAATCAGACCGAGGAACGTCCCCGTCAGAACGAGGATGACGAACGTGAACAGACTCACCTCACCGAGGAGGAACGAGCCGTACGCGTCCTCCGGGAACGCCTTCCCGAGGAACGTATCCCCGAGGTCGAGACGGTCGTCGAGCCAGCGGTAGACACGGCTCGGGTTCTCGTCCTCAGACGCCGTCCCCTCCGCGGGCTGCTGCTCTGTTTCCGTACTCATATCACTCTCCGCCTCCCGCCCCGATGGGCGCTTCGAAGTGCCCGGTCGCCATCAAGAGGTCGCCCTCCTCCGTCACGCCGATTGGGAGCTGGGGGAGCGGGCGCGGCGCCGGCCCACCGACGACCTCACAGCCGTTCAGGGGGTCGAACACGCTCTGGTGGCACGGACACAGGAGGTCTTGGCCGTCGCGCTGACTGACCTGACAGCCCGCGTGCGTGCACACCTTCGAGTACGCCGCGTACCCCTCGACGACGCCGTCGAGATTCGTCGGCTCCGCGTACTGATCCTGCTCGAAACGGATGAGGAGGGTCGCGGTCTGTCCCGCGGCCGTGAGCGCGCCGCCGCCCTCGGCCTCTGGGAACACAGTCATCATCTCCCCGCTCCCGGCCGGAATCGCATCCAGGCCGACGCGGTTCCCCTCCTGGTCGACCAGGTGGGTGCCGCTCACGTACATCGTCTCGTACGTCAGCGTCGTCGTGTCCTTCACGGCCGCGGAATCGACACCAACGAGGCCGTTCACCGCGAACGACCCGATAGCAGCCGACCCCGCGATACCCGCGAAGAGCTTCGCCGCGTTCCGACGAGTCTCCACGAGCGTATCCCGCTCGGGAATCTGCTCGGGTTCTCCCTCTGGCTCCGGTTCCTGTTCCGCCTCCGCCGTCGTGGTGTCGTCGTTCGTGGACATTAGTGGTCGCGTTCCTCCGCAACGTCGATACTCGGGATGAAGTACGTGTAGTAGAGCAACACCGTCTCCGCGAGGCTCACGCACAACAACGCCCCGTAGAACCCGAGGAACTGGTGGCGGGCCGCGCCGAACACTTCGCCCGCGAACAACGCCGCGAACACGACGGTCGCGAACGTGAACCCGCCGACGAGCCACACGCCGGTCAGGTTCGCCTTCGCGGGCCAGTACGCGACGACGCTCCGGTACTCGGACTCCAAGTAATCGGGGAGGTCGAGGTCTGTTCCATCGGTCGGTTCGATCGGCTCACCCGAACGCCCCACGCGGTGCGCGAACCGAATGCTCGCGAAGAGCACCCCGAACAGTCCGAACAGACCCAGCCAGGTCACGACACCCGCGACGTTGACGTTAATCTCCGTCGGCGCGTCGATGAAGTACCCGGTCGGGTTCAGCGAACTGTTCGGCGCCGGCTGGAGAGCGATCTCCTCGCCCCCCGCGTGGCCGCCGCTCGCCAGAGCGACGAACCACATCGGCACCAGTACGGCGCTGATGAGCAGTACGATGACAGCGGTTTCCCGTCTCATATCAAGCTTCGTGTCCATGACGCCGCCCGGAACCGGACGACAGTCGATAGTTGGACTTCTAGTGGGGAAATTGGGAGAGACATACATCGTTGTTTCGGTTACGACGAAGGCGAGACGGCCGCCCAACCGAAACCACTTCAACGCTCGCCGTCCCAACCCCAACTAGAACCGTCCACACGGACACACTAACCATGAACAGGAGGGAATTCCTCGCGGGCGCGGCCGGGACGAGCGCAGTCGCGCTCACCAGCACCACGGCCACCGCCCAAGAAGACGGCGAAGGCAGCGACCCCCGGCAAGGAAGCGGCACCGAGGACGACCCGTACGTCGTCAACATGTACACGGAGAGTAGCGAATACTACTTCGACCCCGTCGGCCTCCACATCGAACCCGGCGACACCGTCCAGTGGGTGAACGCGTCCGGCGACCACAGCGCAACCTCCTACACCACGGACAACCCCAGCGCGTCCGTCCGCCGCGTCCCCGAAGGAGCCGCGAGCTTCAACAGCGGCACCCTCACTGAGGACGGCGCGACCTACACGCACACCTTCGAAACCGAAGGCACCTACGACTACTACTGCATCCCCCACAAGACGCTCGGCATGGTCGCCCGCCTCGTCGTCGGCGAACCCGGCGGCCCCGCCACCGAAGGCTCCATCCCCGACAGCGTCGGCTCCGGCGTCGTCCCCGACTCCGAAACCATCGTCGAAGAACAAGCCCTCTCCTACCCCTTCATCCCCAACACCGGCGCGGGCTCCCTCCCCGGACTCGCCGTCGGCGCACTCGCACTCTTCGGCCTCGGGAACGCCTACATGCTCAGCGAGTACGACGTCCTCTCCGGCCGCTACAAGAACTCCGACGACACCCAGACCGGACTCGAATAACCACTCCACTCCTTCTCGCGACCCCACTCCGACACACGCAACCCCGGGTTCACGCCCGCGAAACTACCCTCCGGAACCACGGCGTTGCCACTCGACGACACAGCAAGACACGACAGCTCGACGGCTCTCGTCGAACCACCGGCTACCGAACGACGAGGACAGTAGAAAGCCAAGGGCCGGATTTGAACCGGCGATGGGCGGCTCTGCAGGCCGCTGCGTTAGGCCGGACTCTGCCACCTTGGCACACCTCTCGCTTAACCGCCAGCCGATTTAGGGATTGCGGAACGCCACCGCACAGCGCAACCGCTCCCCGACATAAATGCAAAAAGCCCCGAACAGCACGACTGCTGTTCGAGGCTAAGTATGAATGGTAGGCGGCGAACCGGATTTCCCAGAGGCTCGCGCACTCCAGTACTGACCGGAACGCAGGCGGGCTTATCTTCCGTGTTCGGGATGGGTACGGGAGTCGCCCCGCCGCTATGGCCGCCTTAACGCCGACCCACGGAATCGAACCGTGGTACGCCAAACGTCGGTGGTCAAACTGACCGTGTAATACGTGCAATCCAAATTGCGCCTGGACTCGCTCAACATCGTGTCGAGCGTACGAATGTGTGGCTTCGATCTGTTAGTGCTCGCGGACTGAACGCCTCGTTGCCTCGGCGCGTACATCCCGAGTCTATCGAACTCGTCTTCTACGAGTGATCTCAGCGGTGTCTCTTTTCCAAGTGGGTTTCGAGCTTAGATGCTTTCAGCTCTTACCCCGTGCTGCGTAGCTGCCCGGCACATGCCCTCTCGGACAACCGGTACACCAGTGGCAGCCGTTCGTAGTTCCTCTCGTACTATACGAACGTTCTCGTCAGACACCGAACACCCCCAATAGATAGCAGCCGACCTGTCTCACGACGGTCTAAACCCAGCTCACGACCTCCTTTAATAGGCGAACAACCTCACCCTTGCCCGCTTCTGCACGGGCAGGATGGAGGGAACCGACATCGAGGTAGCAAGCCACTCGGTCGATATGTGCTCTTGCGAGTGACGACTCTGTTATCCCTAAGGTAGCTTTTCTGTCGCTTATGGCCCGCATCGGGCGGGCTCATAAGATCGCTAGACCACGCTTTCGCGTCAGCGTCCCTCGTTGTGTAGGACACTGTCAGCTCATCTTATGCTCTTGCGCTCTTCTCCGAGTCTCCGACTCGGATGAGATGAACTTAGGGCGCGCTCGATATCTTTTCGAGCGCGTACCGCCCCAGTCAAACTGCCCGGCTACCGGTGTCCTCCTCCCGGAGTGAGGGTCACAGTCACTGACGGGTAGTATTTCACTGATGGCTCGGTGGCCCGCTAGCGCGGGTACCTGTGTAACGCCTCCTACCTATGCTGCACATCAGCGACCGTGTCCCAGCGACAGCCTGCAGTAAAGCTCTATAGGGTCTTCGCTTCCCCTTGGGGGTCTCCAGACTCCGCACTGGAACGTACAGTTCACCGGGCCCAACGTCGGGACAGTGAGGCTCTCGTTGATCCATTCATGCAAGCCGCTACTGAAGCGGCAAGGTACTACGCTACCTTAAGAGGGTCATAGTTACCCCCGCCGTTAACAGGTCCTTCGTCCCATTGTACTGGGTGTTCAGATACCTGCACTGGGCAGGATTCAGTGACCGTACGAGTCCTTGCGGATTTGCGGTCACCTATGTTGTTATTAGACAGTCGGAGCCTCCGGGTTACTGAGACCTGCCCCATTCCGGGGCAGGCATCCCTTATCGCGAACTTACGGGACCAATTTGCCGAATTCCCTGACGTCGGTTGTCCCCGACAGACCTTGGCTTTCGCCGCCAGAGCACCTGTGTCGGATCTCGGTACGGATATCATACTCGCTTTTTCATGGGCCCCAGGTACCATCGAGTTTGCCTATCTCAAGCTTCGCTCGCTTCGTGCCATTACGGCTTCCACGGGCTTCCTTGATTCGACCGGGCGATAGCCCGGCTCGATGTTTCCTGAGGCGTCAGCTTTGGGTGTATGATAGCACAGGAATATTAACCTGTTTCCCTTTTGTCCCGCTCGAATTACGACGGGACTTAGGACCGGCTAACCCTCGACTGATGAACATTGTCGAGGAACCCTTGCTCTTTCGGTCGTCGGGATTCTTACCCGACTAACGCTGCTACTATGGCCAGGATTTTCTTCCCTATTCGGTCCACACGATCTCTCGACCGTGCTTCCGCCCGAACAGAGTGCCAACCTACAAGATCACGATGTTACTCGTGCTGCTAGGTCTCGGTGACGAACTTGAGCCCCGATCATTTTGGGCGCTCCAAACCTCGGCCGGTAAGCTGTTACGCTTTTCTTAGAGGGTAGCTGCTTCTAAGCTCACCTCCCGGCTGTCTAGGGCTTGGAACAACCTTCAATCGCACTTAGTTCGTACTTTGGGACCTTAACCAAGCTCTGGGTTGTCTCCCTCACGGTGCACAGGCTTACCCCGCACACCGGATTCCCTGCGTCAGCGGCGTTCGTAGGTTCGGAGTTTGACAGGGGGGCCAACTCCTCTCGGAGTTGGACTCCCCAATCGGTCGCTCTACCCCACGAACTACCTCAGCAGAGGTCATGCTTCGACATGTTTCGGTTGGAACCAGCTGTTGCCGAACTCGATGGGCCTTTCACCCCTATACGAATGTCACGGGAGGGTATTGTAAGACACCAACCCTAACAGGCCTCCACATGGCTTTCGCCATGCTTCACCTTGCACTCGCATAGATCGTCCGGTTTCGGGTCGTGTCCGTTTGACTCCCCGCCCTTGAAGACGGTGGCCCTGGTCGTAAGACTGCGGCCGTATCGGTTTCCCTATGCCTTCCTGGATACTCCAGTTAGACTCGCCAAACAAACACACTCCCTGGCTCGTTTTTCAAAACGTACGACGGAACATCGGCTCCTCTTCAGTCCTACTGCGACCTTGCGGTCGGGTCGTTCGTGAAGAGGCCTTTTATGCCCCGTCGCTCCATCGCCACTTGATTTCAGGCCCTATTTCACCCCCCGTTTGAGGGTGCTTTTCAGCGTTCGCTCACGCTACTTGTTCACTATCGGTCTCGGAGAGTACTTAGTCTTGGCCGTCGATGCCGGCCATAGTCACGAGGAATTTCCGATCCCCGCTACTCTGGAACTGACGCACGCCGTACTCGACTGTATTACGGGGCTGTCACCCTGTATCGCGCTCCGTTTCAGGAGACTTCAGACAGACTTTCGGGCGATGAGAGTCAGTCCGAACACCACATTGCCCGTGAGGGCTTCGGTTTGGACTGTGCCGCTTTCACTCGCGGTTACTAACGGCGTCCCGTTCGGTTTCTCTTCCTGTCGGTACTAAGATGTTTCAATTCCCGACGTTCCCCATTGCGCAAAGCAATTGTGAAGGGATTCCCATTAGGAAATCCTGAGTTCTTAGCCTCCGTGCGGCTCCCTCAGGCTTATCGCAGCTTGGCACGTCCTTCTTCGGCTTCCGAGCCGAGCCATCCACCAAGTGGCACAGTAGCCACGTTGATACTCACCACAGAGTGGTGAGAGACTCACCATAGAAATGGTGAGGATTTGGATTTCGCTCATCACGAATGATGAACGAGTCCAGTGGACGCCTGGATTGCACGTACACACGGTCTTCATCGCACGTCCCGTGGGTGACACGGGAGCGTACATCGACCCTTCCCAGCCACGCTCTCGCCGGCTGGTGCATCAGTCGAACTCAACTCATCGTTGCGCCGTGTTCCACTTAAGGGACACGGTTCACGACCGAGTCGAGAGTAATGGACCCACTGGGATTCGAACCCAGGGCATCCTCCTTGCAAAGGAGGCACTCTACCACTGAGCTATGGGCCCACCTCCGAACTGGAGGTTCGTTAGCCCTGATGGATTGTAGGTGTCCGATTGGGCTCAAGAGAGCCAATCGCCAAAGGTGAGCCAGAGCAACGCTCTGGTCTCGATCGTTGGAGGTGATCCAGCCGCAGATTCCCCTACGGCTACCTTGTTACGACTTAAGCCCCCTTGCGAAGCCCAGATTCGACCACCGCATGGTGGCCTCATCCGGACCTCACTCGGGTGCTTTGACGGGCGGTGTGTGCAAGGAGCAGGGACGTATTCACCGCGCGCTGCTGACACGCGATTACTACCGAATCCAGCTTCATGAGGACGAGTTTCAGTCCTCAATCCGAACTACGATCGAGTTTAGGAGATTAGCTTCACCTTTCGGTGTCGCATCCCATTGTCTCGACCATTGTAGCCCGCGTGTTGCCCAGAACATTCGGGGCATACTGACCTACCGTTGCCCGTTCCTTCCTCCGTGTTAGCCACGGCAGTCTCCCTAATGTACCCAGCCACGACAGGCGTGCTGCTGGCAATTAAGGATGCGGGTCTCGCTCGTTGCCTGACTTAACAGGACGCCTCACGGTACGAGCTGACGGCGGCCATGCACCTCCTCTCAGCAGCCTCGGGTAAGGTCATCAACCTGACCGTCATTACTGCTGTCGGTTCTGGTGAGATGTCCGGCGTTGAGTCCAATTAAACCGCAGGCTCCTCCGGTTGTAGTGCTCCCCCGCCAATTCCTTTAAGTTTCATCCTTGCAGACGTACTTCCCAGGCGGCCCGCTTCTCGGCTTCCCTACGGCACAGCGCAGGCTCGTAGCCTGCGCCACACCTAGCGGGCATCGTTTACAGCTAGGACTACCCGGGTATCTAATCCGGTTCGAGACCCTAGCTTTCGTCCCTCACTGTCGGATCCGTCCTCCTGAGGCGCTTTCGCCACCGGTGGTCCGTCCAGGATTACAGGATTTCACTCCTACCCCGGACGTACCCCTCAGGTCTTCCGGTCCCAAGCCACACAGTTTCCGCTGGACGCCTGCTCGTTAAGCGAGCAGATTTCCCAACGGACTTGCGCGGCCAGCTACGGACGCTTTAGGCCCAATAATATCGGTCATCACTTGGGCTGCCGGTATTACCGCGGCGGCTGGCACCGGTCTTGCCCAGCCCTTATTCGTGAACCACCTTACGGTTCACAAAAGCGAGGGCTCTATGCCCTCGCACTCGGAGTTCCCTTATCGCACTGTCGTGCAGTGTAAAGGTTTCGCGCCTGCTGCGCCCCGTAGGGCCCGGAATCTTGTCTCAGATTCCGTCTCCGGGCTCTTGCTCTCACAACCCGTACCGATTATAGGCACGGTGGGCCGTTACCCCACCGTCTACCTAATCGACCGCAGCCGCATCCTGTGGCGCCGGAGCGTTTCCAACTCCACTCCTTCCAGAAGAGGAGTCTTATGAGGAGTTAGCCTCAGTTTCCCGAGATTATTCCTCTCCACAGGGTAGCTTGGCCACGTGTTACTGAGCTATCTGCCGCGAGTATGAACTCGCACAACTAGCATGGCTAAATCGAACTCCGATAGCAATGACCTCCGGCAGGATCAACCGGAATGTGCTGGGATAAACCCAGCTGCTGGAGGTCAAGCCTCCAGCTTGGCGGGAGCACCAAGTACATGGTGCTTCCATTGCAAATGATTGGCTCTAATGAGGCCAATCGGATATCACCAATCCATCAGGGCTAACATCAGATCCCATCTGTACGGCGGACCGCAGGGGTAGGATCCTCATTTCCTTCGGATCTGAACATAGGGAGTTTCGGGTATTAAACCCATCGGAACTCCACAGATCCGAGCCGTGGAAGCGAGGGGCGCTTCCACGCGACGTTCGCATTCCATCCAACGTCCGGGTATCACTTAAGGCCATTGAATCAGATTCGCCGAAGGCGAATCGAGGCCACCCCTCGTTGAACGTAGAACATCAGTGACGTAGGAGTACTACGCCACCTCGTCGTTCACATTCATTCCGAAGGGAGATAACCACTTAAGGGCATCGTTCCCACCTCGCGAGAGGTAGATTGCATACCGACCCGGAACGTCGAATGCGTGCGTCAGTAGCGTAGGAGTACTACGCCACCTCGTCGTTCGCATTCGTACGAAAGTCCGAGTGCCACTTAAGGGTGTTGAATCAAGTTCGTCGAAGACGACTTGGATTCGAAGCCGAACAGGTTGGACGGGCGTGCGTCGGTGGCTCCGGGCGACCGGGCCACGTCACGTCGTTCGCATTCAATCCGAGTGCCGGGTCACACTTAACGCCGTCGAACCACCACCCTGTTCGGGAGACGGCGACACGGTGAGCCGTCGCACGAATTGTAGACGCGGCTGTGGGAAGTCGGGTCGAGAGAACTGTGGCGCGGGCGGAGGCCGACGGGTCATCCCTCGGTCGTCCGTTCGGTCGGGTCGGGTGTTTCCCGCGCGTACATGCGTACACGGCGGACGGTGTTAACGGCGCGGGTTCCGCGACGCGGAGCTACCCGCCCCGAGCTCGCACGCGCGAGTACGTAGGGAAGCTAGATGTCGTCGACGTGTTCGATGCCCTGCTTCGAGACGTTCGCCTTGGTGATGCGGCCGGGCATCCAGTCGGGCGAGTCGTCGGGCGCGTCTTCCTCCCACGCCCAGGCTTCGTAGATGTGTACCTTGTCCGAGCCCTTCTCGCGGAGCCGGATGTCGTGGCGTTCTGCGTTCTGTTCACCGTCGGCGACGTCTTCGAGCCGTCGGGCCGCCTTGAGCGCGGCCTGTCGGGGCGTGTTTCCGCTGAAGACACTGGTCTCGTTACCGTCGACGTCGCGGAGCGCGAAGTTCCGTTTACCGTCCTCACGTGCCATGGTTTTGCACCATGCCAACCAAGCACAGGCCCTCTCATAAATATATCGGCAAATTCAACCGGATACGGCGGGGTTCCCGGGAGGAACCGCGCGGAAGAGCGGCGCAACGACCGGGACGAGCGACGGCAAGAGGTAAGGGCTTAAGTACGTGCTACGGCGAAGGAGGGGATACAGTAGCTCGATGGTTCGCAAGAAGAAACTCAGCCCGAGTGGCGCGAAAGGCGAGGACGGCGAGTACCACAACGCCCACGTGAACCTCCACGAGGACGAACTCGCCGTCGCCGGCCTCGAAATCGGCGACGAGGTGTTCGTGCGCGTGCGTGAGGACAAGATTATCATCCAGAAGGCGGACCCGGACGAGGTCGAACACGACTTCTGAGCCGTGTCCCTCTACAGCGCGGTTAAACCCCTGCTGTTTCGCCTCCCCGCGGAGACGGCGCACGCGACGGTTCACGCCGGACTGCGCACGCTCCAGCGAACCCCGTTTCTCTCGACCGTAGACGACGCGTTGTCCGTGGAGTCGTCGCGCCTACGCGTGCGCGCGTTCGACAACACGTTCCCGACGCCCGTCGGCGTCGCCGCGGGATTCGACAAGAACGCGGAGATTCCGCGGGCGCTCGACGCGCTCGGGTTCGGGCACGTCGAGGTCGGCGGCGTCACGGCCGACCAGCAGGACGGAAACCCCCGCCCCCGGATGTTCCGCCTGCGCGAGGACGACGCCATCGTGAACCGCATGGGCTTCAACAACGACGGCGCGGACGCGGTGGGGCGACGGCTCCGCGAACAACCTCTGCCGGACAGTCCCGTCGGCGTGAACATCGGGAAGTCGAAGGCCGCGGACGACGCGCCCGCTGACTACCGCTACACGTACGAGCGCGTCGCGGACGCCGGGGACTACTTCGTCGTGAACGTCTCCAGCCCGAACACGCCCGGCCTCCGCGACCTCCAGCACCGCGACCACCTCGAAGCCATCTTCGCGGAACTCCTCGACGCGGGTGCGAGCCCGCTCCTCGTGAAGTTCTCCCCCGACCTCTCCCGGGACGCCATCGCGGACGGCGTCGCGCTCGCCGAGGAACTCGGCCTCGACGGCATCGTCGCCACGAACACCACCACGGAACGCGACGACAGCCTCCGCAGCCCCGCGCGCTTCGAACAGGGCGGCCTCTCCGGAAAACCGCTCCAGGAGCGCGCGACCTCCCTCGTCCGCTTCGTCGCCGAGCGCACCGACCTCCCCGTCGTCGGCGTCGGCGGCGTGTTCACCGCCGAGGACGCCTACGAGAAGATACGCAACGGCGCGTCCGTCGTCCAGCTCTACACCGGCCTCGTCTACCGCGGCCCGACCATCGCCCGCGACATCAACCAAGGCCTCCTCGAACTCCTCGACCGCGACGGCTTCGACACCATCGAAGACGCCGTCGGCGCGGATCTCTAAACGGACTTTTTTCCAGTTCGGGGTCGCTACCGCGACCCGCTCACTGCAAAACCCTCCACTAAAGAGGCCGCGAACGCTCCGCGTTCGCAGTACGTGACCGCAGCCGGGCTATTCGAGTGCGTCCCGCCGCAGTTCGAATCCGGCGACCGGGACTTCCAGGTCGTGTTCGACGAGGACTTCGGGGTGGAGTTCGCCGATAACGCCCACGTGTTCGCCGTCGATTTCGATGGCGGCGGTGCGGCCGTCGATGAACGACGGGTGGGTGGTGGGCGGGGTTTCGAGGGTGGCGTCGAACGCCCGGCAGAGCGACTGGAGCCGTGATTTCGCGTCCTCGTAGGAGGCGTCGTGGCGCGCGACGACGGCGGCGACCGTGTCGCGTTCGGCGACGCCCGTGTTCTCCGCGTCGTCGAGTTCGGCGGCGAACCCGACCTCGCCGAGGTTTTGGGGGTACGCGCGGTGCGTGTTGTTTTCGAGAACCATCAGGAGGCTGGGGAGCGCCCAGGTGCGCAGAATCTCGTAGTCCTCGCTGTAGGGTTCTGCGATGGTCGCCGCGCGGCCGCCGCCGACGGCGTCGGTGTCGGGCGCGAGGTTCATTCGGTCGTAGTTCTCGTCCTCGGCAATCATGTGGAAGTTCAGGAGGCCCTCGAACCCGAGGCCGGCGAGCGTGTTCCGGACGGCGCGCGCGTGCCGGGAGTCGCTCGTGCGACCGCCGACGGTGCCGACTTCGGGATACCGGGGGACGAGTTCGTTGAAGCCGTGCGCGCGCCCCACGTCGTCCACGATGTCGACGGCGTGCAACACGTCCACGCGGTACGGCGGGACTTCGACGTCGTAGTCCACACCGTCGCCCCAGACTTCGGTTTCGACGCCCAATCCGGCGCGCTCCATGTAGTCCACGACCTCGTCCTCGGTGAGGTCGACGCCGAGCAGGGTCTCGATGCGGTCGTGCGTGACGTGTTTCTCCGTCGTCTCGAAGTCGGGGCGGACGAGCGTGCGGTCGGGGTACTCCACGTCCACGGACTCGATCTGGCCGCCGCGGGCGGAGAGCGCGTAGCAGAGGATGACGCACATCTTGTCGATAGTCCACTGGTCGGTGCCCGTGAGTTCGATGAGGAGGTCGCGGGAGTCCGTGGTGACTTCGGTGCGGCGGCCGTTGATGACGGGCGGGAAGCTGAACAGCCCGAGGTCGTCGTAGATGGCCGGATACGTGTCGTGGCCCTCCACGAGGTCGGCGTACGTCTCGCCCGTGGGGTGGTCGGTGAGCACCTCGTCGGGCGTGAGTTCGCGGTCGGAGTCGAGCGCGACGAACATGTCGCCGTCGGGGCTGACGCCGCGGTACTCGATGGAGTTGGAGTCCTCTGCGGCGTCCGGCCCCAGCGAGCCGCCCTTCAGCATCGTGAGGTCGTGGATGCCGATAGCGCCCTTCGCGCGCTTGCGCCCCATCGTCGCGTGCAGTTTCTCCTGGAGCTGGATGAGGGAGTCGAGCGCGTCCTCGGTGAGGTTCACGTCCCGGACGATTGCGCCGGTGACGTACGGCCGGTAGTCGGGGACGGACTCGGCCACTTCGATAGTCCACTCGGGGTCGTTCGCGTCCGGCACGAAGATGCCGCGGGTGTCGCCGTACTGGTAGCGAAGCGAGCGCGCGACGCCCTCGACGCTCAATCGGTCGAGGCGGTCGGGCGCGAACTCCAGTTGGAACGCGCCGTCGTCGGTTTCGCCCTCGAATTCGAGGCCGAGCGCGAACAGGTCGTCCTTCAGTTCGTCGTCCGACTTCTCGTCGTGGCCCGTGAGCGTGCGGAGTTCGTCGGGGTCGATTTCGACGACGACCATCAGTACATCACCTCCTCATTGCGGAGGTAGTCGAGGTCGACGAGCGTGCCGTGCACGTCCCGAATGTCCTCCGCGCCGGTGACGAGCATCATCAGGCGTTCGAGCGCGAGCCCCCACGCCATCACGTCGCAGTCCACGCCGAGCGGTTCCAGCACCTCGGGCCGGAAGATGCCGGAGTTCCCGATTTCGATGATTTCGCCCGTCCGCGGGTGGCGGCCGAACAGTTCGAACGACGGCTCCGTGTATGGGTTGTAGTGGGGTTTGAACGTCACGTCCTCAATGCCGAACTGGCTGTAGAACTCCGTGAAGGTCCCCATCAAGTCCCTGACGCTGAGGTCGTCCGCCATCACCCAGCCCTCGATCTGGAAGAATTCGAGGAGGTGCGTGGCGTCGAGCGTGTCGTTCCGGTACACTTTCTCGACGCTGAAGTACCGCTGCGGCGGTTCGAGGTCGCCCTCGGCCTCCCCGGAGAGGTAGCGCATCGAGAGCGACGTGGTGTGGCCGCGGAGGTCGAGGCCGCGCGCCATCTCCTCCGTCCACGGGCTGTGATAGCCCTCGCCGTCCTCGCCGACGCCGTTCCGGTGCGCGTCCTCGACCCGGGAGACGAGGTCGTCGGGGAGGTCGCGGATTTCGCTCGGCTGGGAGAGCGCGAACTGGTCCCAGTGGGTGCGCGCGGGGTGGTCTTGAGGCATGAACAACGCGTCGTTGATCCAGAACTCCGCGTCCACGTGCGGGCCCGCCATCTCCTGGAATCCCATACCGGTGAGGACGTCCTTGACGGTCTCCGCCATCTCGCGGAGCGGGTGGGTGCGGCCGGCGTTCACGTCCTCCGCGTCGGCTTCCACGTCGTACGACCGGAAGTCGGCGTCCCGCCACTCGCCGGAGGAGAGCACGTCGGGCGTGAGCTGTCCGAGGCCGCCCTCGGTTTCGACGCCCTCCATGAGCGCGGTGACGCCCGCGTCGGTGAGTTGGACGGTTCGGACGGTGCGTTCGGTGCGCGCGACGAGGTCGCGGCGCACGAGCGCGTCCACGACGGACTCGTCGGTGACGGGTTCGCCGTCGGCGAGGCTCGCGAGCGCCGCGGCCTCCGCGTCGCCGTCCGGGTCGGCGTCGGGGTTCGCAGCGACGCTCCCGGCGTCGATGGTGCCGTAGCCCTTCCGCGCGAGGTTCGACAGCGCGATGTCCACCTGCGGGCCGTCCAGTCCGGCGCGCCCGAGGAGCTCCCCGAGCGACACGGGGTCGTCGGTCGCGCCCGCCTCGACGGCCGCGCGGTAGAGCCGGACTTCGGGCAGGCCGTCGTCGAGGTACTCGCGGGCTTCCTCGGTGAGTTCGAGGTCTTCCTCCACCGTCTCGGTGACGGAGAGCAAGCCCTCGTCTTCGAGTTCGAACGCCGCGCCCGTCACCGTCTCCGGCGGCAGGTCGGCCTCCGCGGCGATGTCGTCGATTCGTCTGGGTTCGTCCGCGCTCGCGGTTTCGAGCACCGCGAGCTGGTGTCGTGGTAGTTGCATTGTGCGTGTGCGCGTAGAGTATTCGGAAAGCGATTCCGATGCCCGCACGAGCGGTTTCAGCGCCGACCGGCCGGCGCGTCCACCCTCGTTACGGGTCGAAAAAGAAACCGAACCCCGGGCCGTCGGCTTCGCGAACGATGCGGCGCGCGTGGGATTCGGACGCCATACCCACACGGTCAGGGGGCGTCGGCAAAAACGTGTCGTCTACGCCCGCGTGGACGTGAGCTGGATGTCCGCGTCCGCCAGGAGGTCTTCGACTTCCGCGCGCTTCTCCTGGTGGTCGGCGAGGAACTCCTCCATCAACCGGGCGGCCTGCTCCTTGCAGTCCCCACAGAGCCGCTCGCCCTCGCGGCACTCCTCGTAGACGCGTTCGGCGAACTCGTCGTCGTCCGCGGCGAGGAGGTACGCGTACAGTTCGTAGACCGGGCAGTCGTCGGGCCGTCCGCCCTTCTCGCGCTGTTCCTCCGCGCTCTGCCGTCCGCCCGTCGTCGCGGACTTGACCTTGTCGTAGCCAGTCTCGGGGTCGTCGAGGAGGCTGATGTGGCTCGCGGGAATCGAGGAGCTCATCTTCCCGCCCGTGAGCCCCGTCATGAACCGGTGATAGACCGACGAAGGCGGGACGAACCCGTAGCCGCCGTGTTCGACCTCCACGTCCTGCGCGAGGTCGCGGGCCTCGGCCTCGGTGAGGTCGAACGCGTCCACGTGCCCCTCGAACACGCGTTTCTCGCCCTCGACGGCGTCGATGAGCGCGTCGAACGCATCCGGCGTGGCGTTCCGGTCGAAGAAGCGGGTGCGGGGGCGGAGCGGTTCCATCCCGGCGTTCTCCAGTTTCTCCACTGTGGCCGAGAGCGTCGCCTCGTCCACGCCCTCGGGGAACGCGTCCGCGCCCTGTTCGGCGAGCCACTCCGCGGCCTCCGTACACCGCGGCGTCTCGGCGTCCTCGGCGTACTCGTCGCGGGCGTCGTAGGCGCGGGCGACGAGCGAGCGTTCGGCGTCGGTGAGTTCGAAGCTCGCGTACGCCTCGGTGACCTTGAAGTAGCGGGCGCGGGAGGCGAGGTCGCGCGCCAGCCGGATGTGCGGGTCTTGGTCGGGGCCGACGGGAATCACGGTCGGCTTCGGTTCCTCCAACTGGGGGTAGAGGATGTCCGCCATCTGCGTGACGACGGACTGCATGTGCGAGACGTCCGTCTCGCCGCCGAACCCGTAGATTGCTTCGAGCTCGCTGAAGTTCGCTTCCGCGCCGAGTTCGAACGCCAAGTCCTGGAGTTCGCGGTTCTCGGACTGCCGGTAGAGCGTCCCCTCCTCGGGGTCGAACCCGAGCGCGAGCAGGCTCAGGAGGTAGTTCCGCGAGTGTTCGTCTATCTCCTCCCAGGTAAGGCCGCGCGCGGCGTGCGCTTCCAGGTCGGCGATGAGCGCGTACGCGTCCCCGCCCTGCTGTTGGTGCCAGATTATCTCGTCGAACACGAGCTTGTGTCCGATGTGGGGGTCGCCGGTCGGCATGAACCCGGAGAGCGCCGCGAACGGTTCGTCCGCGCGCATCGCGTCGAGGACGCGGCGGTAATCCCGGTGGCCGAAGATGATGGCGCGCCGCATCAGGTAGTGGGGGTTCGGCACCTCGTCGAGGAGGTCGTCGAACGCCTCGATGCCGAACTCGCCGAACAGTTTCTCGTAGTCGGAGACGGTCGACGACCCCCAGGGGTCGAGGGTCACGTCGTCCGCGCCGGCCGTGCCGTCGTCGCGTGGTGTGTCGTCAGTCATGGAGTGAGTCGAGAGACCGCGAGCCAGTCGGGTGAATCCTGTGCGTCCAGCGCAAAAACCATTCGCTTCCGCACGCCGTGCGCGAGCCGAACGTCGAGCGCCACGTCCCGCGGGGAGAACGTGTGGTCGGCGGGGAGCGCCCGCACGAGCCACGGCGAGTGCCCGAGGTTGTCGGCGTCCTCGATGTCGTGGTACACCCGGAAGTCCGCGCCGAACTTGAACCCGGTCTTGGGCGTGTAGCCGGCGTCGCGGAGCGCGCGGTACGCGCGGAGCCGCCGGTCGAACCGGTCGCCCTCGGCGTCCCGGCCGTGCGCGACGACGGCTTCGACGCCGCCCTCGACGGACAGCGCGCCGACCGCGGCGAGGTGCGCGGCCTCCACGAGCGACAGCTGGAGGGGCGCGTGCTCGGCGGCGCGCCCGGTGAGCGGCTGGCCGTAGAAGAACGCGTGGTGGAGGCGTTCGGGCGGCTCCCAGACGACGACGCGGTCGTCCAGCAGGACGCCGTCCGCAGTGGGCGGCGTCTCCGGCGCGTCGTCGGGGAGCGCGAGGCGTTCGGTCTCGAAGTACGTGATGTCGCTCTCCTCGTCCACGACGGCGAGCGTCACGTCCCCGAGCGCGCCCGCGGCCACGTCGGCGCGTTCGGAGACGGTGCGAATCCGGTACGCCTCGGTGTCGTCCCACGG
This sequence comes from Salarchaeum japonicum, assembly GCF_020614395.1. Lineage (NCBI taxonomy): Archaea > Methanobacteriati > Methanobacteriota > Halobacteria > Halobacteriales > Halobacteriaceae > Salarchaeum > Salarchaeum japonicum. Next base: position 2,176,266 of record NZ_CP085324.1, read on the forward strand.
CCCGTCCCCGCGCGGATAGACGACGAAGTCGATTCCCTCGGAGTCCGCGACCCAGCCGTCGCGGGCGGGCGAGAGGTAGAACCCGCGGTCGCGGAGGTCGGCGTACACGACGAACCGCGCGCCGAACCCCGGGCCCTGGCGGGCGAGGTAGTCCGCGAACCCGCAGTCGCGTCCCTCGACTTCGACGGCGTCGAGGTCGCCGCGGAAGAGGAGGTGGGCGGCCTCGACGGGCGCGAGCACCACGTCGTCGCCCTCCCGCGGCCGGCCGTACCCCCGGGAGTCGTAGAAGCGCTGGCGGGCGTCCCCTCCCACGTGAACGAGCCCATCGCGCGCGTGTCCCTTCATACCCGCTGGGAGTCCGGCGAGCGCCCTATTGGTTGCGGTCGCAGGTCGCGTCCAGACACCGCCGGCCGCTCGGCGTGTCGAACGCGGGGAGCCCGCAGTCGCAGGTGCCGTCCACGACGCCCGAGGGAATCCGGTAGACTGCGTCGCAGTCGTCACAGACGGCGTCGAGCGCGCGCCGCCGCTCGATACCGAGGATGCTCCCACACCGGCACGACCACTCGGCGTCGAACGCGTCGATGACGGCGTCGTCGAGCGATTCGCAGGTGCGGTCGAGACAGCACTCGAAGGTGTCGCCGCGGTCGGCGCGGAACGTGGGGAGGCCGCAGTCCTCGCAGGTGTTCTCGGTGAGCGTCGCGTCCCGAGGGAGCGCGTAGGCGGTGCGACAGCCGAGACAGGTGACGCGCGCGCCGTCCCGCACCAGCACCGAGTCGCAGTCGGGACACCGACCGACGGTCGGGCCGGCGGGCGTGACGGGGTAGTGCGCGCTCCCGTAGTCGGCGTGGGAATCGACGCGGAGGCGTTCGTCGTTCTTGGTCGCGACGAGCGCGAACCCGGACGTGTCGCGCTCGAACTGCACGGAGTTCGGGCGGGTGAGCCAGGCCGCGGGCTGGTAGCCCGAGTCGTCGTGGACGAGGACGGTGTTGTCGGGTTTCACGAGCACGACGACTTCGCCGCGCTGTGTCGTTGTGCGGCCGTTGTCGTAGGTGACGGTGCAGTCGCCGGCGAGGACGCGGGTGGAGTCCTGCATACCGCGGGGTGGCCGCGGCTTCGTACGTGAACTCTCGGCCTACTCGACGCGCACCGTCCGCGTCTCGGAGACCGGGCGGAGCGGGAGGTCGGGGAAGACGACCTCGACCTCGTAGGTGAGTTCGTCCGCGCTCGCGCCGAACACGCCCACGGGAACCTGGAGGGAGTCCGCGAGGAAGGCGGTCTTCTCCGTCATCTCGGTGTCGTTCACGCGCACGCTCACGTACGCGCTCGCGCCGCCGCCGTCGTTCGTCACCCTGACCTCGCACAGCTCGTTCTCGCCGGGCGCGATGGCGTCGGGGAAGTCCCCCCAGTCGAAGCGCACTCGGGGGGCGTCGGTCGCCTGTTCGTGAACGCTCTCCGCGACGCCGCCGGAGAGCCCGGCGTCCACGAGACCCTCGACGCCCGCGTCGTGGGCGTCCTCGGGCGTTTCGATGCCCTCGTCGGCGAGTTTGTGCGCGCGGCCCGCGCCGACGCCGTCCAGGGCGGTGAGGCCGACGGCCTGCCGGGGGACGCCGGTGTCGATGCGGGCTTCCAGTCGGTGCGCGAGGTTCGCGCCGCGCGGCCGGTCGAAGCGCTCGAAGAACTCCGCGAGCGCCGCGAGCAGTCGGAGCGCGTTCTGCGTGATGACCCAGGCGTCGCTCCGGAGTTCGGGCGGCACGCTCCCCCGCGTGTTGGCGTAGAGGATGGCGAGCACCTTCCGCGGGCCGGATTCGAGGTCGCTCCCGCGGTCGCGGAGCGAGGACTGGATCGCGTCCCGTTCGGACTGCCGGGCGCTCACGCTGTCGAACTCGCGGGCGGCCGCGACCGCCGCGAGTATCGCTTCCTCGTCGAGGGCGTCGTTCGTCGCGAGGTCGTGGAAGGCCTCCGCGGTCTCCATCCGGAGGTAGTACGTGGAGGTGAGGACGCCGAGCGTGGTCGCCGAGAGGCCGAGGTCGTCGTCCGCTTCGACGAACCCGCGGCCGCGGAGGGTGTCGAGGTGGTCGCGGACGCGGTCGCGGAGCCCGGCGAAGTCGTAGTCGTCGGGCCGGGACTGCGCGCGGTGGTAGTAGAAGGTGGTTTCGAGCCAGTCCATCACGTCGCCGACGCCGCGAATCGTCCCCATCGCCACCTCCGCGTTCAGGTGCTCGGGGAGGCTGTCCGCGAGCCGGGACTCGATTTCCTTGCCCTCCCGGAGCAGTCGGCGGTACTTGTCGGCGTCCGCGGTGTCGCAGACGACCCAGCCGTACCCCACGTCGTCGTAACCGGGGCGGCCCGCGCGCCCGAGCATCTGGAGCACGTCGAGCGGACTCATGTCCACCTCGCCTTCGAGGGGGTCGTGGAGTTTCGTGTCCCGAATCACGACACAGCGCGCGGGGAGGTTGACGCCCCACGCGAGCGTCGAGGTGGAGAAGAGGAGTTCGATTTTGCCCTCGCGGAACCACTGCTCGACGAGGTTCTTGTCGTTCGTGGAGAGGCCGGCGTGGTGGAACGCGACGCCGTCCAGCACGGACTTCCGGAGCGTGCTGTTGTCCAACTGCTCGCTCTCGGTGTGGAAGTCGTAGTCGCCGCGCGCGCCCATCGGGATGTCGCGCTCAGCTATCTCGTCCCGGGACTTCTTCGCGGCCTGCACGGTGTCCTGGCGGCTGGAGACGAACACGAGCGCCTGTCCGTCCTCCCGCAGGTGGGGTTCCGCGAGGTCGAGCGCGGTGAACAGCCTGCGATACTTGTCCGCGAAGGCGTTGTCGCCGTGCGTGTACGTCCGCACGTCCGCGTGCAGGTCGACGGGGCGGTAGTCGTCCCCGAACTCGAACGTCGTCTCCGGGGGGGCGTCGAGCCAGTTCGCCACGTCGTCGATGTTCGGCATCGTCGCGGAGAGCGCGACGACGCGGGGGTCGCAGAGCCGCCGCATCCGCGCGACCACGACTTCGAGCACCGACCCGCGGTGTTCGGAGTCGAGGAGGTGGACTTCGTCGATGACGACGAGGTCTACGTCGGTGACGAACGAGTACCGGGGACTGTCGTGTTTTCGGGTGGCGGAGTCGAGTTTCTCGGGCGTCATCACGAGCACGTCGGCGCGCTCGGCGCGCCGGGGGTTCAGGTCGCGTTCGCCCGTGACGACGTACACGGAATAGCCGAGGGCTTCGAAGCGCTCCCACTCCGATTCCTTCTCGTTGGTGAGCGCGCGCAGGGGCGCGATGAACACCGCGGTGCCGTTCTCGCGGAGGGTCTTGCAGATGGCGAGTTCGGCGAGCGCGGTCTTCCCGGAGCCGGTGGGGGCGGAGGCGACGACGTTCTCCGCGGTGTCGAGGAGCGCCGGCGCGGCCTCGGACTGCATCTCGTTGAACTCCTCGAAGGGGAATGCGTCCGCGAACTCCGGAACCGCTTCGGCGACCTCCATTGGTGTGGGGAAGCCGACGCCCGGGGAAAGGGGTTTCTCTCTAGTCCGCGCTCGCGCTGTCGGACGCGCGGCGGAGCATGCCGTCGTTCGTGGAGTACCAGAAGTAGACGCAGAGACCGACGGCGGCGGCGACGTTCGAGAGCGTCACCGCCCAGAAGACGGCGTGGACGCCGTATCCGAGGCCGACGCCGAGGATGCCGGAGCCGACGGTGGCGACGGGGACGCGGACGGCCCAGTACTGGAGCATCGTCGCGTACATCGACACGTCGGTCTTGCCCGCGCCGTTGAACCCGGATTCGGCGGTGTAAATCGCGCCGAGCGCCCAGTAGCCGAACGCGAGAATCACGAGGTAGTCCACGGTGAGCGAGAGCCCCTCGGGGGTGAGCGTGGGCGCGAACACGGTGGCGACGGTCTCGGGTATCGCGAGCTGAATCGCGGCGAAGACGGAGAGGCCGATGACGGCGATGGCGACGGCGACCCAGGTGGTGCGGCGGGCGCGGTCGGGGTTGCCCGCGCCGACGTTCTGCCCGACGACGCTGGTCGCGGCGTTCCCGAGGCCGATGGCGGGGACGAACGCGACGGTGGAGATGCGCGCGCCGACGGTGTACGCGGCGAGGCCGGCCGACCCGGCGGTGAAGGAGACGACGGCGATGATGGCGACGCGAGCGGCCTGTCGGGCGGTGCGCTGGCCGGCGGCGGGCCAGCCGACGGACACCATCTCGCGCGCCACGTCGGTGTCGAACGTGAACGAGTCGAGGGAGAGCGAGAAGTTCCGGGTGCCGCGGAAGGTGACGAAGACGGCGAGCAAGAGGCCGAACAGGAAGCCGAGCGCGGTGGCGAGCGCCGCGCCGAACACTTCGAGGCGGGGGAAGGGGCCCCAGCCGAGGATGAGGAAGGGGTCGAGGACGAGGTTCGACCCGAAGGACGCGACGTTGATGTAGAGCGCGGCCGTCGAGTCGCCGGACGCGAGCAAGCCCATTTCGAACACGTCGCTCACGCCGGCGGCGAGCGTGCCGACCGCGTACACCTGGAGGTAGACGGCGGCGTAGTCCGCGACCGCGCCCGTCCCGCCGAGCAGGCCGACGAACGTGTCCGCGAACAGGAGCGCGACGACCGCGACGACGATTTGGAGCGCGATGGAGAGGACGACGCCGGCCCAGACGACGCGGCGCGCGCCCTCGTCGTCGCCCGCGCCGAGGCGCTGGGAGGTGAGAACGTGGGTGCCCGTGATGGCGAGCATCGCGGGGACGAGCGAGAGCGCGGTGAGCGGGACGACGAGACCGACGCCGGCGACCGCGTCCTCGCCGACGCGCCCGACGAAGAACACGTCCACGACCTGCTGGGCGACGGCGACGAAGTTCTGCGCGACGAGCGGTGCGGCGAGGAGGAGGAGGGTGCGCGTGAGACGGCCATCCACCATATCTTCGTTCGACACGTCAAACATAGTTCAACATCCGAGTTGTGCCCAAATTACACGGCGAGTTCATTAATGTATGGATATCGAAACGGAGAATCGGCGGAACCCCACGTTTTTGCCGTCGCGCCCGAAGGCTAGGGTATGAGTCGCCGACGGAAACCGGACTGGCTGAAGATGCGGCCGCCGTCCGGCGAGCGGTTCACGGAGATAAAGCGCACCCTGCGCGACCACGACCTCCACACGGTCTGCGAGGAGGCGTCGTGTCCGAACATGGGCGAGTGCTGGAGCGGCCGGGACGGCCCGGGGACGGCGACGTTCATGCTGATGGGCGACCGCTGTAGCCGCGGGTGTAACTTCTGCGACGTGAAGACGGGCGGGATGGAAGCGCTCGACCCGGACGAACCCGCGAACGTCGCGGAGGCGGTCGCCGAAATCGGCCTCGACTACGTGGTGCTCACGTCCGTCGACCGCGACGACCTCGACGACCAGGGCGCGAGCCACTTCGCGGAGACGATTCGAGAGATAAAAAAGCGCGACCCGGACATCCTCGTGGAGTCCCTGATTCCGGACTTCCGGGGCGAGGAAGCCCTCGTCCAGCGGATTATCGACGCGGGGCCGGACGTCATCGCGCACAACGTGGAGACTGTGGAGCGCCGGCAGTTCCCGGTGCGCGACCGGCGAGCGGGCTACGAGCAGTCGCTCTCGGTGCTCGAACAGGTCGGGCGCGCGGCGGACGTGTACGCGAAGACCTCCATCATGCTCGGCGTGGGCGAGCACGACCACGAGGTGTACCAGACCTTGAGCGACCTGCGGGAGCGCGGCGTGGACGTGGTGACGCTCGGGCAGTACCTCCAGCCGAGTCGTTCGCACCTCGACGTCGAGGACTACGTGCACCCGCAGAAGTTCGAGACGTGGCGCGCGGTCGCGGAGGAGGAGTTGGGCTTCCTCTACTGTGCGAGCGGGCCGATGGTGCGGTCGTCGTACCGCGCGGGCGAACTGTTCGTGGACGCCCTGCGGCGGGACGACCGGTCGGTCGCGGAGGCCCGGGAGGCGGCGCGCGCCCGCGCCGGCGAATAAGACGTTCGTCCACTCTCCCCGACGACCGCCGAAATGAGTGGTCGAATCAGCAAAAACGGAGTTTCTTTTCGATTCTTGTAATCTTCTACCCGGGTTTGGTGGACGTGAGTCCACGAATCGGGCGGCGCGGAGCCGGCGTTACGAAAACAATATGGTGCGGGAATGTGGCAATTATTACTATGCAAGGACGGGGATGCCCGTGACTTCGATACTGGACCGCGAACCGGACGACCGCTTCCGCATCCTCGACGAGGACGGGGAGGTCGTCGACGGCGCGTCCGTTCCGGACCTCTCGGACGAGGAGTTCGTGGAGATGTACCGGATGATGAAGCTCGCGCGCCACTTCGACCAGCGCGCGGTGAGCCTCCAGCGGCAGGGCCGGATGGGAACCTATCCCCCGCTCTCCGGGCAGGAGGGCGCGCAGGTCGGGAGCGCGATGGCGCTCGACGACGACGACTGGCTGATTCCGAGTTACCGCGAGCACGCGGCGACGCTCGTCCACGGCCTCCCCCTGGAGCAGACGCTCCTCCTCTGGATGGGGAACGAGCACGGGAACGACGTGCCCGAGGACGCGAACGTGTTCACCGCGGCGGTTCCCATCGCGAGCCAGGTGCCGCACGCGACGGGACTGGCGTGGGCGTCGAAACTGAAGGACGAGACGGGCAAGGGATTCCTCTGTTACTTCGGGGACGGCGCGACCTCCGAGGGCGACTTCCACGAGGGCCTGAACTTCGCGGGCGTGTTCGACACGCCGAACGTGTTCTTCTGCAACAACAACCAGTGGGCGATTTCGGTGCCCAGGGAGCGCCAAACGGCGTCCGAGACCATCGCGCAGAAGGCGACCGCGTACGGGTTCGACGGCGTGCAGATAGACGGCATGGACCCGCTCGCGGTGTACGCGACGACTGAGGCCGCGCTGGAGAAGGCGAAGAACCCCGGCGAGGGCGAGCGCCGCCCGACGCTCGTGGAGGCCGTCCAGTACCGGTTCGGCGCGCACACGACCGCCGACGACCCCTCGGTCTACCGCGAGGAGGCGGAGGTGGAGAAGTGGCGGGCCAAAGACCCGATTCCGCGCCTGGAGAAGTTCCTCCGCGCCACGGGTCGCCTCGACGACGGCGACGTGGAGCGCATCGAGGAGGCGGTGGAGGAGCGCGTCGCGGACGCCATCGAGGCGGCCGAATCGACGCCGCGGCCCGACCCGCGCGAGATGTTCGAGAACGTGTACGAGGAGATGACGCCCCGGCTCGAACGCCAGCTCGCGGAGTTCGAGGAGCTACGGGAGACGTACGGCGACGAGGAGATCCTGGAGGACTGAGATGACGGAGACACAGAACTTGACGCTCGTGCAGGCGGTCAGGGACGGTCTGCGCGACGCGATGGCGGCGGACGACGACGTAGTGGCGCTCGGACAGGACATCGGGAAGAACGGCGGCGTGTTCCGCGCGACCCAGGGACTCCACGAGGAGTTCGGGGACGACCGCGTCATCGACACGCCGCTCGCCGAGTCCGGCATCATCGGGACGGCGGTCGGGATGGCCGCGTACGGCCTGAAGCCCGTGCCCGAAATCCAGTTCTCGGGCTTCATGTACCCGGGGTTCGACCAGATTGTGAGTCACATGAGTCGGATGCGCACCCGAAGCCGGGGACGGTACACGCTCCCGATGGTGCTGCGCGCGCCGTACGGCGGCGGCATCCGCGCGCCCGAGCACCACTCGGAGTCGAAGGAGGCGTTCTACGCGCACGAGGCCGGGCTGAAGGTCGTCGTGCCCTCGACGCCGTACGACACGAAAGGCCTCCTCATCTCGGCGGTTCGCGACCCCGACCCCGTGGTGTTCCTCGAACCGAAGAAGATCTATCGCGCGTTCCGCGAGGAGGTGCCGGACGACCCGTACGAGGTGCCGCTCGGCGAGGCGTCGGTGCGCCGCGAGGGGAGCGACGTGTCCGTGTTCACGTGGGGGGCGATGACGCGCCCGACGCTCGAAGCCGCGGAGACCGTCGCGGACGAGATGGACGTGGAGGTCGTGGACTTGCGGACGCTCAGTCCGATGGACGAGGAGACCATCGTGGAGTCGTTCAAGAAGACCGGGCGCGCCGCGGTCGTGCACGAAGCGCCGTTCACGGGCGGGCTGGCGGGCGAAATCGCCGCCACCCTCCAGGAGCGCGCGCTCCTCCATCAGGAAGCGCCGATAGAGCGCGTCACGGGCTTCGACACGCCGTTCCCGCTGTACGCGCTCGAAGACTACTACACGCCCGGGCCGGCCCGAATCGCTGAAGGCCTCAGGAACGTCATGGAGTTCTAGAGATGCCGACGGAATTCAAACTGCCCGACGTGGGCGAGGGCGTGGCGGAGGGCGAAATCGTCGCGTGGCTCGTCAGCGAGGGCGACACGGTCGAGGAAGACCAGCCTGTCGCGGAGGTCGAGACGGACAAGGCGGTCGTGGAAGTGCCGTCTCCCTACGACGGGACGGTGAAGCAACTGCACTACGCGGAGGGCGACGTGGTTCCCGTCGGGAACGTCATCGTGACGTTCAACGTCGAGGGCGAAGACGACCTCGACGCCACCCCCGCGCCGGACGAGACGCCCGCCGCGGACGAGGACGCGGACACGGAGACCGCGGAGGCCGCGTCCGCCGCGTCGAGCGGGTCGGGGCGGACGTTCGCCCCGCCGTCGGTGCGGCGGTTGGCGCGCGAACTCGATATCGACCTCGCGAGCGTCTCGGGGAGCGGACCGAGCGGCCGCATCACCGAGGGCGACGTGCGCGCGGCCGCCGAATCGGGCGGCGAGAGCGAGGCGCGCGGCGAAGCGTCCGCGCCGAAGTCCGCGGTGACGAAAGTCACGGACGACGCGGAGTCTGACGAGCCGAAGTCGGCGGTGTCGAAGGTCGGCGCGTCGGGCGCGGCCGCGGAGCCGTCGGCGGCGGCTGGGCGGGAGAAGACGCTCGCCGCGCCGGCGACGCGCCGGGTGGCGGAGGAACTCGGCGTGAACATCGACGACGTGCCGGCGTCGGAGGAGCGCGAGGACGGCGCGTTCGTGAGCGAGGCCGCGGTTCGCGAGTACGCCGACGCCCAGCAGGCCGCGCAGGCCGCCGACACCGCGGAGGTGCGGGCGGGCGACGCCGTTTCGGGCGAGCGCGAGGAGCGCGTGCCCTATCGGGGCGTCCGGCGCACCATCGGGAAGCAGATGGCGGAGTCGAAGTACACCGCGCCGCACGTCACGCACCACGACACCGCCGTCGTGGACGCGCTCGCGGACGTGCGCGAGGAACTGAAACCCGTCGCGGAGGAGCGGGGCTTCCGGCTGACCTACATGCCGTTCATCGTGAAGGCGGTGGTCGCCGGCCTCAAACAGCACCCCTACCTCAATTCGCAGTTGGACGAGGAGAACGAGGAGATCGTCCTGAAGAACTACTACAACATCGGCATCGCCGTCGCGACCGACGCGGGCCTGATGGTGCCCGTCATCAGGGACGCGGACGAGAAGACCGTCCCGGAGATCGCCGAGGAGATGCGCGACCTCATCGAGAAGGCGCGCGAGCGCTCCATCAGCCGGGAGGAGATGCAGGGCGGGACGTTCACGCTCACGAACTTCGGCGCTATCGGCGGCGAGTACGCGACGCCCATCATCAACTACCCCGAGACGGCGATTCTCGGCCTCGGCGCGCTCGAAGAGCGGCCCGTGGCGGAGGACGGCGACGTCGTCGCGAAGGAGACGCTACCGCTGTCGCTCTCCATCGACCACCGCGTCATCGACGGCGCGGTGGCGGCGGAGTTCGCGAACACAGTCCAAGAGTACTTGGAGAACCCCAGCATGCTTCTACTCGAATAATGGTCGTCGGAGATGTCTCAACCGGAACGGAACTCGCGATAATCGGTGCCGGCCCCGGCGGGTACGTCGCCGCGATTCGCGCCGGCCAGCTCGGCCTGGACGTAACGCTCATCGAGAAGGACGCGTGGGGCGGCACCTGCCTGAACTACGGCTGCATCCCCTCGAAGGCCCTCATCACCGCGACCGACGTGGGGTACGAGGCCGATACCGCGGAGGAGATGGGGATTCACGCGGACGTGAAGGTGGACGTAGACCAGATGACGACGTGGAAGGACGGCGTCGTCGACCAGCTCACGTCGGGCGTGGAGAAGCTCTGCAAGGCGAACGGCGTGAACCTCGTGGAGGGCGTAGCGGAGTTCGAGAGCGAGAACAAGCTCCGGGTCGCGCACGCCGGCGACGGCCAGGGCTCGGAGACCATCGAGTTCGAGAACGCCATCATCGCCACCGGGAGTCGCCCCATCGAAGTCCCCGGGTTCGAGTACGACGGCGAGCACGTGCTGAGTTCGCGGGACGTGCTCGACCTCGACCGCGTCCCCGAATCCATGGTCGTCGTGGGCGGCGGGTACATCGGGATGGAGCTCTCGACCGTGCTTGCGAAGATGGGCTGCGACGTGACCGTGGTGGAGATGCTGGACGACATCCTCGCGGGCTACGAGGAGGACGTGACGAGCGTCGTCCGTCAGAACGCACAAGACCTCGGCATCGACTTCCGGTTCGGCGAGGCGGCGAGCGACTGGGAGAAGCGCGACGGCGACATCGTCGTCACGACGGAGAACGAGGCCGGCGAGGAGTTCCGGTACGCGACGGAGAAGGCGTTCGTCGCGGTCGGCCGCCAGCCCGTCCTCGACACGCTGAACCTCGACGCCATCGGCCTCGAACCGAACGAGGACGGCCACCTCGAAACCGACAATCAGGCCGAGACCGACGTAGAGGGCGTGTACGCCATCGGCGACGTGGCGACGGGGCCGATGCTCGCGCACAAGGCCTCGAAGGAGGGGCAGGTCGCCGCGGAAGCCATCGCGGGCGAACCCGCCGCGCTCGACTACCAGGCCGTGCCCGCGGCCGTCTTCACCGACCCCGAAATCGGCACCGTCGGGATGACCGAACAGGAGGCCGAGGACGCCGGGTTTTCGCCCGCCGTCGGGAACTTCCCGATGCGGGCGTCCGGGCGCTCCCTCACGACCGGAAACGACGACGGGTTCGTCCGCATCGTCGCCGACGAGGAGTCCGGGTTCATTCTGGGCGCGCAAATCGTCGGCCCGGAGGCGAGCGAACTCGTCGCGGAACTCGGACTCGCCATCGAGATGGGCGCGACCCTCGAAGACGTGGCCGCGACCATCCACACCCACCCGACGCTCTCCGAGGGCGTGATGGAGGCCGCCGAACACGCGCTCGGCCACGCCATCCACACCCTGAACCGGTAGGGGCGGCGACGGCTTTTTCTCCCCCTCGCGGCGTACGAAGCGTATGAAGGTCGTCACCCTCGGACCGTCCGGAACGTACTCGCACCGCGCCGCCACCGCCGTCTCGGAGGACGCGGACGTGGGGTTCCGGGAGTCCGTGCACGCCATCGTCTCCGCGGTCGCGGACGGGGACGCCGACCGGGGCGTGGTTCCCATCGAGAACTCCATCGAGGGGTCGGTGACGGAGTCGCTGGACGCGCTCGCGGAGCGAGAGGTCGCGGTCGTGCAGGAGGTCGTGACGCCCATCCGGCACGCGCTGCTCGCGCAGACCGAGACCGTCGAGACCGTCGCGAGCCACAGTCAAGCGCTCGCGCAGTGCCGGAGCTACCTCGACGAGAACTACCCGGACGCGGAGCGTCAGGCGGTCGCGTCCACGGCGCGCGGCGTCGAACTCGCGCGGGAGACCGCGGGCGTCGCCGGCATCGGCCACCCCGACAACGCGGGCGACGACCTCACCGTGCTCGCAGAGGACATCCAGGACCGGAACTCGAACGCCACCCGCTTCTTCGTCGTCGCGGGCGCGGACGAGCGCTCCGACGCCGGCGGGAAGTCCACGTTCGTCGTCTACCCGGACGCGAACTACCCCGGCCTCCTGCTCGACCTCCTGGAACCGTTCGCCGACCGCGACATCAACCTCAGTCGCGTGGAGTCCCGGCCGAGCGGCGAACGCCTCGGCGACTACGTCTTCCACCTCGACGTGGCCGCCGGTCTCTACGAGCAACGCACCCGGGACGCGCTCGCCGAAATCGACGCCATCGCCGAGGACGGCTGGGTGCGCCGCCTCGGCTCCTACGACGTCCGCCACGTCGTGTAGGCGGTCGCGGGCCGCGTTGGCCGCCGACTTTTAGCGTCCACGAACCATATCGTGGCACGTATGACGCGACGACGCAGTCCCTTCGACGAGTTCGAGCGACTGTTCGACCGGATGAGCGAGCGGTTCGACGAGTTCGAGGAGTTCGACGCGGGCACCCGGCTCGCCGTGGACGTGGAGGACGCGGGCGACGCGTTCGTCGTCACCGCCGACCTCCCCGGGTTCGAGAAGGACGACATCGACGTGCACCTCCGCGAGGACACCCTCCAGATCGACGCGACGCACGAGGAATCCGCGGACACCGGAGAGGACTACATCCGCAGGGAGCGCTCGAAGCGCTCGGTCACGCGGTCGCTGACGCTCCCCGAGGCCGTCGAGGACGACGCGGTGTCGGCGTCCTTCAACAACGGCGTGCTCACCGTCGAACTCCCGAAGGCCGACGAGGAGGACGACTCGACGAGCATCGACATCGCGTAAGGCTAAGTTCCGGGCGTCCCACTATCGGGTATGCTCGAACCCGGTGCCGACGCTCCGGACGTAGCGGCGCAGAACCAGGACGGCGTCCTCGTCGACCTCGACTTCGAGGAACCGACGGTCGTCTACTTCTATCCGAAGGACGACACGCCCGGCTGTACGGTCGAAGCGAAAGAGTTCAACGCCGAACTCGACGCGTACGCCGACGCGGGCGTGAGCGTCTACGGCGTCAGCCTCGACGACGTGGACTCCCACGAGGAGTTCGGAGAGAAGTACGGCCTGGAGTTCGACCTGCTCGCCGACCCGGACGGCGACATCGCGGACGCGTTCGGCGTGGACACCAGCGAGGGGTACACGGAGCGCGTGACGTTCGTGCTCGCGAACGGCGAAGTCACGCACGCCTACGAGGGCGTGAAGCCGGACGGCCACGCGCGCGACGTGCTCGGCGACATCCTCGACGACGGCCTCGCCACCCTAGACTAACCCCGCGATTCGATCCGCGAGCGCCGCGGCGAGGGCGTCGTGAACGGCGTCGGTGAAGGCGGCCACGAGCTGGGCGACGGCCGGGACGGGGAAGACGTTACTCCTCGTGAACCTGAATCGCGGGCCGGCCGGGCCGGGCTTTGCGCGCCACGTCGTCGGGCGCGTCCTCCGCGCGCTCGACGGACACGTCCGCGTCGAACTCGTCCTCGACGAGCCACGCGGCGCGTTCGAGGGCCTCGTACTCCTCGGTGGGCGTGAGAACCTCGGGCAGGGCTTCCGCGGACTCCTGGAGGTCGCGGGCGTAGGACGCCGCGGCGTCCCCGTGCTGCTGGAGTTCTTCGTCGCCCATCACCGCCCCCATGACGTTCCCGTCCGCGTCGCGCGCGAGGTCGAGCGCGGTGTGCATCCACTCGGGCGCGACGACGATTTCGACCGCCGCCGGGTCGTCGATGTCCGCGACGTCACAGATGTGGCGCACGTCCTCGCGCGTGTTCTCGACGAGCGCGCGTTCGAGGTCGTGGTCGGACACGTCGCGCTCGGGTTCGGGCCACGCGGCCTCCGCGACGAACCCATCGTGACCGAGGTCCGCCCACAGCTCCTCGGCGACGTGCGGCGCGACCGGCGCGAGCAGGCGGACGAGCGCGGACAGGCCGCGTTCGAGCGTGTCGATGTCCGGAGTCGCGTCCGACTGGTAGCGCACCAGGAGGGAGGCGAGGCCGCGCGCCTCGCTCAGCGCGTTGTTGAACGTCAGGTCCTCGTACTCGTCGGTGGCGGTGGCGACCGCGGCGTCCACCTCGCGAGCGACGTACTCGTCCACCGCGGGGTCGCTGTCGGCCGCCTCGGTCGGGCGTTCGGTGACGAGGCGGTAGACCGTGTCCAGGAACTCGCGCGCGGACTCGACGCCGGACGCGCTCCAGTCGAAGTCGCGCTCGGGCTGTGCGGCGCTCATCATGAACAACCGAGCGGTGTCCGCGCCGTACTCCTCGACGATGCGCTCGGGCGAAACGACGTTCCCCTTCGACTTCGACATCTTCGAGCCGTCGAGGCGAACCATCCCCTGCGTGACGAGGTTCTCGAACGGTTCGGGGTCGTCCACGTACCCCATGTCTTCGAGCGCGCGGGTGACGAACCGCGAGTACAGCAGGTGCATCACGGCGTGTTCGATGCCGCCGACGTACTGGTCGACGGGCATCCACGCGTTCGCGCGCTCGGAGTCGAAGGGCGCGTCCGTGTTGTGGGGGTCGGTGTACCGCAGGAAGTACCACGAGGAGTCCACGAACGTGTCCATCGTGTCGGTCTCCCGGCGCGCGTCCCCGCCGCACTCGGGGCACGTCGCCTGCTTCCACTCGTCGGCGGCGTCGAGCGGGTTCCCGGTGGTGTTGACGAACTCGGGGAGTTCGACCGGCAGTTCGTCGTCCGGGACGAGCACGGGCCCGCAGTCGTCGCAGTAGACGACCGGAATCGGCGTCCCCCAGTACCGCTGCCGGGAGATACCCCAGTCGCGCAGCCGATAGTTCGTCTCGTGGGCGGCGCTCTCGATGTCGTCCTCCAGGGCGTCGCGCGCCGCCGCGCTCGACATGCCGTCGTACTCGCCGCTGTTCACGAGCACGCCGTCCTCACCGAACGCGGACTCGGACACGTCCACGTCGCCGCCGTCCGCGGGCGCGACAACCTGCTCGATTGGGAGGTCTTTCTTCACCGCGAACTCGTGGTCGCGTTCGTCGTGCCCGGGGACGGCCATCAGCGCGCCCGTGCCCACGTCGGCGAGCACGAAGTCCGCGACGTACACGGGTATCTCCTCGCCCGTCGCGGGGTTCGTCGCCGTGAGGCCGGTGTCGACGCCGGTCTTCTCGTCGGTGTCCTCGTCCGGATCCACGGAGTCGATGTAGTCCGCGACCGCGTCGTCGTCCTCGGCTATCGACTGCGCGACCGGGTGCTCGGGGGCGAGCGCGAAGAACGTCGCGCCGTGGATGGTGTCCAATCGAGTGGTGAACACTTCGACGGAACCGTGGCCCTCGACGTCGAACTCGACGGTCGCGCCCTCCTGGCGGCCGATCCAGTTGCGCTGCATCTCCCGGACGGACGCCGGCCAGCCGTCCAGGTCGTCGATGGCGTCGAGGAGTTCGTCCGCGTACTCGGTCGTCTTCAGGAACCACTGGTCGAGTTCGCGCGTCTCGACCGGCGTGTCGCACCGCCAGCAGAGTTCGTCGTCGCCCTCCACCTGTTCGTCCGCGAGCACGGTCTCGCAGGACGGACACCAGTTCACGTCGGCGGCGCGGCGCTCGACCAGTCCCTCCTCGTGGAACCGCCGGAACAGCCACTGGTTCCACCGGTAGTAGTCGGGCTCGCACGTCGTGATTTCGCGATCCCAGTCGTAGCCGAACCCGAGGTCGCGCATCCCCTCGCGCATCGTGTCGATGCAGTCCATCGTCCAGTCGCGGGGGTTAGTGTCGCGTTCCTCGGCGGCGTTCTCCGCGGGCAGGCCGAATGAGTCCCAGCCGATGGGGTGGAGGACGTCGTCGCCCTGCATCCGGCGGAACCGGCTGAACGCGTCGGTGATGGTGTAGTTGCGAACGTGGCCCATGTGGAGGTTGCCGGAGGTGTACGGGAACATCGCGAGGACGTAGGTCGGGTCGGCCTCGGCGTCCTCGACGTGGTAGACGTTCTCGTCGTCCCATCGGTCCTGCCACTTCGATTCGACGGCCGTGTGTTGGAAGTCGCGAGCCATAGGAAGTCCAGTTACTCCGAACACGGGTTCCCACGACCCTATACCTTTTCGAACGACAGTTCGCCGGAGGAGCGCCTGTCAGACCGCTCCCGAGGGGCTAGCGGACGCCGAGCAGGTCGAACTCGGTGCCGTTGTCCTTCTCGTTCGCGTGCTCGTAGACGACGTGCGCGGCGGCCACGTCCTGAATCGCGAGGCCGGTGGAGTCGAAGACGGTGACGCCGTCTTCCGGAGTGCGGCCGTCCTTTTTCCCGGTGACGATTTGGCCGATTTCACCGTAGATGTCGTCCTCGTCGATGACGCCCTCGCTCCACGGGACGTTGATTTCGCCGGAGTGCGTGGTCTGCGCGAAGTCGTCGATGACGACCTTCGCGTCGAGGAGGATGTCGTCGGCGATTTCGTGTTTGCCCTCGGCGTCCGCGCCCATCGCGTTGACGTGCGTGTGCTCGCCGATGTCGGTGGGGTGGACGATTGGGTCTTCGACGGGCGTGACCGTGGAGAGGACGTCGCAGTGGCCGGCCTCCGAAATCGTGCCCTCGCGCACGTCGAACTCGTCGCCGAAGTAGTCGATGAACTGCTCGATGCGCGCCTCGTTCAGGTCGCTGACGACGACCTCCTCGATGTCCCGAATCTGACTGATGGCCTCCAACTGGGTGTAGGACTGGACGCCCGCGCCCACCAGACCGAAACTGGACGCGTCCTCGACGGCGAGGTGGTCGGTGGCGACGGCGGCGGCCGCGCCCGTGCGCTTCATCGTGAGTTCCGTGCCGTCCATGATGGAGAGCGGGTAGGCGTTCTCGGGGTCGGAGTACACCATCGTCCCCATCACGGTCGGGAGGTCGAAGCGGTCGGGATTGTCCGGGTGGACGTTCACCCACTTGATGCCGGCGGCGTCCCAGCTTCCGGCGTCGAGATAGGCGGGCATCGACCGGAAGTCGCCGTTGTACTGCGGGAGGTCGATGTAGGACTTCGCGGGCATCTGCGCGTCCCCGGTCTCGTACGCGGCGAACGCGTCCTCGACCGCCGAGATGAGCTCCGGCATCGGCGTGTTCTCGTCCACGTCCTCCTTGTTCAGCAGGAGAGTAACCATATCCCGGACTTTCCGCGGGCAATACTTAGGGTGTTCGAAAACCGGAGTCGAAAACTGTGACAGACCGATAATTCCGCACAGCCGGGGCTCTCCGGCGTGGCGCGCGAAGAAAAACCGCGTGTGTCAGGCGAGCGGTGCAGCGGTCGAAGTGGATGTATGGGCTATACCCGACTTCACATAGCGCCGCCCATGCCACCCATACCGCCCATGCCGCCCATGCCGCCGGCGCCACCGGGGCCGCCGGCCGGGCCGTCGTCGCCGCCGGAGTCGGAGTCGATCTGGCCGCCGGCGAGGTCGCCCGCCGCGATGACGTCGTCGATGCGGAGAATCATCGTCGCGGCCTCGGTCGCGGATTCGAGGGCCTGCGTCTTGACGCGGAGGGGTTCGACGACGCCCTCGTCGTCCATGTCGATGACTTCGCCAGTGTAGGCGTCGAGACCGGCCGCGGTCGCGCCGCCGTCGTGCTGGCTGCGGAGGTCGACGAGCGAGTCGATGGAGTCGAGGCCCGCGTTCTCGGCGAGGGTGCGCGGGATGACTTCGAGCGTGTCGGCGAACGCCTCGACGGCGAGCTGCTCGCGGCCGCCGACGCTGTCGGCGTAGTCGCGGAGACGCATCGCGAGTTCGGTCTCGGGCGCGCCGCCGCCGGGGAGCACCTGGCCGTCTTCGAGCGTGACGCGGACGACGCCGAGCGAGTCGTCGATGGCGCGCTCGACTTCGTCGACGACGTGTTCGGTGCCGCCGCGGAGGATGAGCGTGACGGACTTCGCGTCAGCGACGTCCTCGACGAAGATGCGTTCGTCGCCGCCGATGTCCTTCTGCGCGACGTTGCCGGCGTGTCCGAGGTCGTCCGCCTCGATGTCCTTCACGTTCGAGACCGGGGTTGCGCCGGTCGCGCGGGCGAGGCGGCTGATGTCGTCGCTGCTGGTGCGACGGACGGCGAGGATGCCGTGCTGCGCGAGGTAGTGCTGGGCCATGTCGTCGATACCGCCGTCGACGAACACGACGTTCGCGCCGACGTCGTGGAGCGCGTCCACCATCTCCTCCAGCTGCTGTTCTTCCTGGTCAAGGAACTCCTGGAGCTGGTCGGGGTCGGTGACGTTGACCTCGGTGTCGATTTCGGTCTCCTGGACTTCGAGCGCGTCGCCGAGCAGGGCGACGTTCGCGTCCTCGACGGCGAACGGCATGTTCTCGCTGACGCGCTCCTTGTCGACGATGACGCCCTCGACGAGTTCGGAGTTCTCGATTGCGCCGCCGGTGACCTTCTCGACCTTGATGTTGTCCGTGTCGACGACGCCGTCGTCGGCGACGGACTGGACGGCGCGAACGACGAGTTCGCTGAGCACGTCCTTCGCGTTCTCCGCGCCCTTGCCGGTCATGGCGGTCGCGGCGATCTTTTCGAGGTACTCGGTGTCCTCGGAGTCGATGTCGATGGCGATGTCTTCGAGGATTTCACGCGCCTGCTGGGAGGCCTCCCGGTACCCCTGGGCGAGCGTGGTCGCGTGAATGTCCTGTTCGAGGAGTTCCTCGGCCTCCTTGAGGAGTTCGCCGGAGACGATGACCGCGGACGTGGTGCCGTCGCCGACCTCGTTCTCCTGGGTCTCGGCGACTTCCACGATCATGTTCGCGGCGGGGTGCTCGATGTCCATCTCCTTGAGGATGGTCACGCCGTCGTTCGTGACGACGACGTTCCCCGAGGAGTCGACGAGCATCTTGTCCATGCCTTTCGGGCCGAGCGTGGTGCGGACGGCTTCCGCGACGGCCTTGCCGGCGGTGATGTTCATGGACTGCGCGTCCTTCCCCGACGTTCGCTGCGAGTCGTCGGAGAGTACGATAAGCGGCTGGTTGCCCATCTGTTGTGCCATAGTCGTCCGAATGATTGATTGTCCTTCTACATAAAACCAGCGGCAAGAGTGCTAACGAACCGCGTGGATTGCCGCTAGCGCGTGTGAGACAGTACCAAGAAACGGGTGTTTAAGTACTATCCGTGGTACTCGTGGTAGTCCATCCCCTGGTGCTTGAGTTCCTCCGTGCGCTTGCGTTCGAGGAACGAGTACACCGCGCCGTGGGGCGCGCCGTCCAGAATCATCTCCGCGGCCGACCGCGCGATTTCGACCTCGTTCGGCCCGCCGATGACGCCGAACGTCGAGCCGTAGATGACGACGCTCGCGCCAGTCAACTCCTCGATGAGTTCGCGCGTCCGGCCGTTCTCGCCGATGAGCCGGCCCTTCTTGCGGCGGAGGTCGTTGTCGTTGCGCGCCGCGCGGTCGATGTCGATGGTGTCGAACAGCCGCATGTCGTCGTCGAGCAGGCTGAGCGCGTCGTCCGGCCGGAACCCGCGACCGATGGCGCGCACGATGTCCGGGCCCTTCAGGCCGCGAACCGGGTCGCCCGTCTTCTCCACAGCGACCGCGCCGTTCTCCGAATCCACGTCGAGGCTGACCTCCGCCTCCCGCTCGATGCGGCGGAGCGTCTCACCGCCCTCGCCGATGAGAACCCCGATGCGGTCCTGCGGAATCTTCACGTGTTGAGTCATTGCCGAATCCTAAGAGATGAAGCCGTTTAAGCGTTCAGTCCTCCGCTTCGCCCGCTACAGGCCGACCGCCGACCGCGCCCGCTCGCGCTCGTCCGCGGTGAGCCGGTACGGCGCGAGTTCGGCGTCGAGCGCCCCGAGGTCCGCCTTCCGGGACTGGTGTGCGCGGAGGAACTCGACTATCCGGTCGGCCGCGAGTTCCTTCAGTTCGCCCGAGAGCAACTCGCCCGCGCGGTACGCGGCCTCGATGTCGCGGAGGCGGTCGTCGTCCGGTTCGAAAAAGGCCTGGAGGTACTGGAAGGGAACGTCCTCCTCGGGAACCCCGCCCTTCTCGCGGTGCTCGGCGACGGTGGCGCGGCCGCCCGTGTAGGCGTGCGACGCGATTTTCTCGCGGACGGCGTCGGGGTCGTCGTCGAGGTGGATGGCGACGCCCTCGCTCGAACTCATCTTCCCCGGGCCGTCGAGGCTCGGGAGGAACTTCCCGAGGAGCGCGCCCGGCTTCGACGCGTCGTACTTCGCCTTCGCGGCCACGTCCCGGGAGACGCGGACGTGCGGGTCCTGGTCGACGGCGATGGGTACCAGGGTGGCGTGCGCGCCCTCGACGAGCTGGGGGAGCAGGAGGTGTGCGGTCTGGACGGCGGGGTAGAAGGCGAGGCCGACGTTCGGCGGGTCGCCGTACGTCGCCGTCATCTGGTTGTGCGTGATGTCGCCCGCGAACGCCGACGCGACGGGATACACCACGTCGGCGTCGTCCGTGTCCACGACGATGCGGGTGTTCTCGGGGTCGAACCCTACCGCGAGAACGTCCCGGAGGTTGTCGCGGAGGTAGTCCCGGGTCTCCGGGTACGTCTGGTCTTTCGCGTAGTACTTCTCGTCGTCGGAGAGCGGGACGTAGACCGTCGCGTCGAACGCGTCCTGGAGGTGTTTCGCGAAGTAGAAGGGGAGGACGTGTCCGAGGTGCATCGGCCCGCTCGGCCCGCGGCCCGTGACGACGGAGCGCTCGTCGGCGTCGAGAAAGCGCTCGACGTCCCGGCCCGCGTAGAACACGTCGCGGCGCGCGAGCGGATGGCCGAGGCGTTCCTGAGTGGCGTCCGGGAGGCGGTCTGCGCCGAAGTCGTCGAGGAGTCGTTCGTAGTCGATGTCGCCCGAAACGTGGTAGGGTGTGACTGTCTGTGTCATGTAGGGGTGGCTGCGTGGCTCTCTGTGTGTGATGCGCGAGGAGAGCGAGGGAGCGCCACCCCGATTCGGGGAGCGCGGTTAGGCCGCGGCCCCGACGCGGGCGACACTGTCCGCTCCCGAACCACGCCAACGCCAGTCGGGAGCGGACTGCATACCCCGGAATCAGCGCGACGCCGAAAAAAGCCTACCGCTCTACTCGCGGGTGACGAACGCGTACAGGTCGTCCACGTCGGCGTCCGCGCCCGCCCGCGAGAAGAAGTTCGCGACGTTCCGGCAGTCCCGCCGCAGGAACTCGTCCGCGTTCGGGTGGTAGGTGGTGACCGCCTGACCCACGTCGATGACGGTGAGTTCGCCCTCGTGGACGACGATGTTGTACTCGGAGAGGTCGCCGTGCACGAGTTTCGCGTCGTACAGCCGACGCATGTACTCCTTCACGACCTCGTACGCCGTCTCCGGGTTCTCCAGCGTCACGTCGGTGAGCGTCGGGGCGGCCTCGTCCTCCCCGCCGATGTACTCCATCGCGAGCACGTTCCGCTGGACGGCGATGGGGTCGGGGACTTTCACGCCCGCCTCCGCGGCGCGCTTGAGGTTCGCGAACTCCTTGCGCGTCCACGCCAGCACGACGGACTTCTTGTCCCCTCGGATGCCCTCGAAGCGCGGGTCGCCCTCCAGGTAGTCCCGCATCTGCCGGAAATCCGAGGCGTTCACGCGGTACACCTTCAACGCGACCGTCTCCCCCTCCGGCGCTTCCGCCGCGTACACGTTCGCCTCCTTCCCCGTCGAGATGGGGCCGCCGAGCGCCGCGACGTACCCGTCCTGCACGAGTTTGTAGATGGCCGCGTACGTCGCGTCGTCGAACGCGCCCGCCTCGACCTTGAACTGGTCGGCGTCCTTCACGCGCTTGCGGAACTCCGCGAACTCGCGGTCGCGCTTTCGCGCGATGCGGTCGGCTTCCGTGTCGGAAACGTCGATTTCCTCGAACTCGTCCCCCGGCGCTCCCTCGGTCTCCTCCACGAAGTCGTCGTCCGCCACGCTAGTCCAGGTGGCCCTCCTCTCTGAGTTGCTCGGCGTCCGCTTTCTCGTAGCGCCACGTCACGTCCGCCTTCTCGTCCTGCCAGTCCCACGGCTCCACCAGCACGATGTCGCCCTCGCGAATCCAGATGCGCTTCTGCATCCGCCCCGGGATGCGGGCGGTTCGCTCCGTCCCGTCCGCACAGCGGACGTTCACTCGGTTCGCGCCGAGCATGTTCGTCACCTCGGCGAACACTTCGTCCTCGTCGGGCATCCGCAGGTTCTTGCGGCTCCCCTCGTCCTCGCTCATACGCCCGCGTAGTCGCGGCAGACTTTTAAATCCCTACTCTCTCCCATCGAAACCGCCTTCCCCGCCGCGACTGACTCCACGCGTATGCTCGACAAACTCGGCATTCAGGGCGTCCTCGGCATCGTCCTCGTGCTCGCCGGCCTCGGCATCGTCGCCTACAACGCTCCCGTCGTCGCCGTCGGGCTGTTCGTCGTCCTCCTCGGCCTCGTCGTGCTCGTCCGCCGCGGCCTTCGCGCCGGCATGGAGATGATGGGGATGGCCTAAACGCCCAAGACCCACCCGCGAGAAGCCAGTCCGTGCACGCACCGTACGTCACCGCCGTCCTCGTGCTCGCCGCGCTCGCGTTCGCCGCAGCCGCGACGTTCCGGGGCTGGTGGCGGCGCGAACACCCCCGTCCGGTCGGCACGCTCGAACTCGCCGCCCTCGCAATCGGCGCGCTCGGCGGCGTCCTCGGCGGCCTCGCCGTCCTCCTCCACGTCCACGTCATCGCGCACCCGTACCCCGCCGCCGTCGGCGCGACCGCGCTCACGCTCGCCGCGCTCGTCCTCGCCGCCCGCGCCCGATAGTTCAAACCGGAAGCCGACACAGCACGGGCTATCACCCAGTAAACCACCGCACGGACACAGAAATCGGAGAGCGGCAGTCACACCCGTGCGACCCCCGGGACTGCCCGAACGCCCCCAGCACCTCAGCTCAGGAACGGAGCTCCCGCAACCGCTCTCGACCCGGCGCGATAAGCCACCGTTTTCTTCGTCGGGGTTCCTCGCGGTCACTCCGTGACCGCTGCGGCGACCCTCTCCTCGAAAACCCTGGACGAAAAAGCGTGCTCGCTACGCTCGCAGTCAGGAACGGAGCTCCCGCAACCGCTCTCGGCCCGGCGCGATGAGTTCGTCGAGGTAGTCGGCGAGCGCGCCCTTCGCGTCCGCCGGGTGGAGTTCGCCGGATTCGAGGTCGGCGGCGAGCGCCTCGTACTCGCCGTACGTCAGGTCGCCGCCGTACTCGTCGGGCCGCTGGACGACGACTTCGTCGAAGCGCGGGAACACGTGGTACTCGAAAATCTGGAGCACGGGGTTTTCGAGGTCGCCCTCGGGGTCGCGGGTCGGCGGGCAGAACGCGCTGTTGACCTTCTCCGCGATGTCCTCCGTGGAGTCCTCCATGCTGATGTTCACGCCGGACGAGGAACTCATCTTCCCCTCGCCGGATTCGAGGTCGGCGATGAGCGGCGTGTGCAGGGAGGTCGGCGCGTCGTACCCCACGTTGGGCAGGACGTCCCGCGCGAGCATGTGCACCTTGCGTTGCTCCATCCCGCCGACCGCGAGATCCACGTCGAGGTACTCGATGTCGAGCGCCTGCATCAGCGGGTAGACGGCCTGCGAGACCTTCACGGAGTCACCGCTCTTGATTTCGCTCATCGCGCGCTCCGCCCGCGAGAGCGTCGTCTCCAGTTCGAGGGCGTGCAGGTCGAGCACGTAGTCCTCGTCGAACTGGAAGGACGACCCGTAGACGAACTCCGTCGATTCCTCGTCCAGTCCGTACGCGAGGAACTGCTCGCGCATCCGCTCCGCGATCTCCTCGATCTCGTCGAACGACCCCTTGTCGTTCAGGTAGGCGTGCACGTCCGCGAGCAACACCACGACATCGAACCCGGCCTCCTGGAGGTCGATGAGTTTGTTCGCGCCGAGGAGGTGGCCGATGTGGAGCACACCGGACGGCTCGTACCCGACGTACACCCGCTTCCCCTCGGGGTCGTCGGCGAGCGCTCGGACTTCCTCTTCGGTCACGACTTCCGCGGCGTTCCGCGTGACCAACTCGTACGTGTCCATACACGACCCTCCCGACGAGCGGGAAAGAAACTCTCGGTTCTCCGCGCGCCGTCAGTCCCGGTCGGCGCGGTGTTCGCTGATGATTTGGTCGACCATCGCCTCGTTCTGCTCCTGTTCGCGTTCCTCGACGCGCTCGCGGTAGTCGGCTTCGACGGCTTCGACGGCGTCCTCGCTGGCGATGGCGAGCTCGTCTATTTCCCGAATCCGCACGTCCTCGGCGGGCCCGAACGCCACGTCCTCCTCGTAGAGCACGTCGCGGGCGGCGTCGGAGGTGCTGCCGGAGAGCAGGACGACGCGGGGGTCGTGGTCGGCGAGCAGTTCGGCGGTCGCGCGGCCCGCGCCGGAGGCGTCCCGGAAGTACACCACGTCGCCGGCGGCGATGCCGTACTCCTCGACCGTGGAGTCGATGGCGTCCCGCGTGAACTGCGCGACCGGCTTCACCGCGACCAGGTTCCCGGAGTTCACGTCCGCGAAGTTCGAGTGGTCGAGCTTCCAGAGGTCTTTCAGTCGCGCGAGTTTCGACTCCAGTTCGTCCGCGCGCTCGCGCTCGGCGTCGAGTTCGTCCTCCAGCCGCGAGTTCTCCCACTCCAGTTTCGTCACCTCGCGGCGCTCCCGGGCGCGCTCGCGCTCCTCGCGGCGGGCGTCCGACAGTTCGGACTCGTACTCCTCGATTTCCGCCTCCTTCTCCGCGAGTTCGGCTTCGAGCTCCTCGACGTGGTCGCCGAGGCGTTCGACCTGGCGTTCGAGGTCGCGGATGCGTTTTTCCTCCTCGGAGAGCTCTCTAACCTCGTGTTCCGTCTCCTCCGCCTCCGTCTCCTCGGTCGCGGTGAGGTCGTCCACCACGGCCTGGACGTGTTCGTCGTTCCCGACGACGCGCGCGAGCACGTCCCCCCTATCGACCTGCGGCGGAATCTGCTCGGTGACGCGCCGTATCTGGGTTTCGTGGGCGTCGTACGCGAACAGCGCGGCGGCCATCGCGTCCCGCTCGTGGTCGTTCTCGTAGCCCTCCTCGCGCGTCCGGTGCTGTTTCTCGTCCACCGGCAGGTCGGTGTCGGGCTCCCAGCCCGCGGCGTCGAACGTCCGCCGGAAGCTGTCCACCGTTTCGGGCATCGGCGTCACGTCCGCGGCGACGAGGACGGGCCGGCCGTGTTCGATTATCCACTCCACCACGTCCGCGGTGTCCGCGGTGCGCGTGCTGAGTACGTCGAGCACGCGGCCGTCGAAGTCCACGAGCGCGACCGCTGTCGTGGTTCCGGGGTCGATACCGACGAACACGCGGTCGCGGCGGCGCGCGAGCGGCACGAACTCGATGCCGTCCCGGCGGACGGGTTCGATTTCGACGCGGGTGTCCCCGGAGCGCCGACTCGACACGGGGATGTCCTCCATGCGCGCCTGCACGGTGAACACGGCGTTCGAGAACCCGCCGTACTTCTCCGTCTCGTCCATCTCGTAGTCCAATCCGGCGTCGTCGAGTTTCGAGGCGATGTCGCGGGCGTCCGTCTTCACGTTCCCGTGGATGCGCCGCGTGTACCGGTCGGAACTCCACCCGCCCTTTCCGGTGGAGCGCCCCCGAGAGACCTTGATTTCGGTCTCGTTCGTGAACGCAGAGACCTCGTAGCCGACGTTCCGCGCGGCGAGCCGGGCGGCCGCCTCGGCCTCCTCCATCGCGGGTTTCCCGTACGGGACGCCGTGGCGCTTCGCCACCCGGGAGAGCGGTTCCGGGCGCTCGTCGCCCGTCACCTGGACGAGCTTCGTCTCGGCGGGGAGCCCGCGGAGGAAGTGGACGAGCTGGTCTTTGTCCGCCGCGAGCTCGTACATGTTGTCCGTCGCGAGCAGGTCGGGTTCCGCGTCCTCGACGAGCCGGCGGAGTTTCCGGCGGCTCACCACGTCGCGTTCGATGTCGTCGCCGTCGTACACGACGAGCGCGTAGGAGGGTGCGTCACCGCGGACGTCGCCGCTCTGCACGTCGACGCCGAACACCAGCGCGTCCAGCGCGCGGGTACGGGTACTCACGGCGAGAAGTAGGCGATTGCGAAATATAAGCGCACGGCCGCCCTACTGGGGGTAGGGGACGTCGAGTTCGAGGCCGTCGTGCGCGACGACGGACTTCCCGGTGAACGTGCGTTCGGCCTGCTGTTTGAGGGCGCTCACGTCGCCCGCGTACCGGCTGGAGATGTGGGTGAGCGCGAGCCGTCGCACGCCGGCGTCCCGGGCGACCCGCGCGGCCTCGCCCGCGGTGGAGTGGCCGGTTTCGGCGGCGCGCTCGGCGGCGTCGTCCGCGAACGTCGCGTCGTGAATCAGGAGGTCTGCGCCGTCCGCGGCCTCAACGGTCGCGTCCACGGGCCGGGTGTCGCCCGTGTAGACGACGGTGCGGCCGGGCCGCGGGTCGCCCACGACCTGTTCGGGCCGCACGAGCGTGCCGTCGTCCAGTTCCACGGGGTTGCCGTCGTGGAGTTCGCTGAACTTCGGGCCGACGGGCACGCCGAGGTCTTCCGCCTTCTCGCGGTCGAACCGGCCCTTCCGGTCGTGCTCGCGGAGCGCGTACCCCACGGAGGTCGTGCGGTGGTCGGTCTCGAACGCCCGCACCTCGTACTCGTCGCGCTCCAGGACGACCTCGCCGGGCGTGACCTCGCTCACCCGCACCGAGAACCCCGTCGGGGAGCCGATGGCGCGCACGAGCTGGTCGAGCTTCGACTTCGTCCCCCGCGGCGTGTGAATCGTCACTGGCTCCGAGCGGTCGTTGAAGTCCCACGTCTGCACGAGCCCGGGGAGGCCGAGCACGTGGTCGCCGTGGACGTGCGAGACGAACACGTCCGACACGTCGAACCCCGTGCCGTACTTCATCATCTGTCGCTGCGTCCCCTCCCCGGCGTCGAAGAGGAACGCGTCACCCCCGCGCTTCAGGAAGACGGAACTCGGGTTCCGGGTCGTCGTGGGGACGGCCCCGCTGGTCCCGAGGAAGGTAACGTGGAGAGTCATAGCCCTACATGGGTCTGGCGGCCGGAAAGCGGCTTCGACTCGTCGTTCAAACCGTCCAAAACGGTTCGAACGGATGAACGGCCGTTCGGGTTAATCCCCGTCGCGCTCCACGGGTCGAGTACATGAATCGCACACTGGCCACGCTCGTCGTCGCGGTGACCGTCGTCCTCGCCGGGTGCGCCGGCGCGGGCGGCCCCACCACGGCGGCGACCACCACGGACGGCACGACGACCGACGGAACCGCGGAACTCGCGTTCTACGTGAGCGACCGCCCGGGCGCAATCGGTGACTTCGAACACTTGAACGTCACCATCACCCGCATCGGTCTCCACCACGTCGGGAACGCGACGGACGCGACCTCGACGGTGAACGCGACAAGCACGACCAACGAAACAACGACCGCGACCAACACCACCGCGACGACCGCCGCCACGACCGAGGAGGCCGAATCCGACTCCGGCGGCGAGTGGGTGGAGCGGGACGTGAACGACACGACGGTCGACCTGACGCGGTTGCAGGGCGAGAACGCGAGCCTGCTCGGGAACGTCTCCGTTCCCGCGGGCACCTACGACAAGGTGTTCGCGTACGTGAGCGAGGTGAACGGCACGCTCACGACCGGCGAGTCGGTGAACGTGACACTCCCCTCGCAGAAGCTCCACGTGAACAGCGAGTTCACGCTGAACGCGAGCAGTGCCGCGCACTTCGTCTACGACATCAACGTCGTGAAGGCGGGCGGCAGCGGGAAGTACATCATCAAGCCCGTGGTGAGCGAGACGGGCCTGAACAAGCCCGTGAACCCGGTTCGGATGCACGGAGCGTGCATGTGTGGGAGTAACGGGAGTCTGAACGTCACCGTCACCGAGAACGTCTCCGCGGGCGAGAACGTCACGGTGCGCGTCACCGAGAACGGGAGCGCCGTCGCGAACGCCACCGTCACCGTGAACGACGAGCGCGTCGGCACCACGGACGCGAACGGAACCGTCTCCGTCACCGTGCCGGACGCCGACCACGTCCGCGTGCTGGCGGAGGCGGGCGACGACCGCGGGAACCTCTCGGTACGGCTGAGCGACGGCGGCGGCGGTGACCGCGGCGACGGCGGAAGCGGCGGCGGACGATAGGCGTAACCGACCGATTCTTAC